>JACQGO010000168.1 GCA_016199485.1 Betaproteobacteria bacterium | reverse complement strand
GGGACCGCGCCGCCGTCACTCGGGCCGGGCCCCCGAGATCTTGACGATCTTTCCCCACTTGGCCATATCGTCCCTGATCCGCTTGGCAAACGCTTCGGGCGTGCTTCCCACGGCTTCTGCGCCCTGCGCGGCGAGCCGTTCGACGACGTCGGGCATCGCGACGATCTTTCCGACCTCGCGGTTCAACCTCGCGATCAGCGGTTTCGGGGTGCCGGCCGGCGCGAGCACGCCGTACCAGATGATGACCTCGAAGCCGGGGACGCCCGACTCGGCGACGGTGGGGAGTTCCCCCATCAACGGCGAGCGCCGCAGGCTCGTCACCGCGAGAGGCCTGAGCTTCCGCGCCTTCACCATGGGAAGCACGGCGGGCATGTTGGCGATCATCATCGACGCCCGCCCCGCGACCAGGTCGGTGACCGCCGGCGCGGTGCCCTTGTAGGGCACGTGCACGACGTCAATCCCGGTCGTCACCCTGAACAGTTCGCCGCCGAGATGGTGCGATGTCCCGATTCCGGCGGACGCGAAATTGAGCTGCCCCGGCTTCGACTTCGCGAGCGCTATCAGTTCCTGCACCGATTTCACGGCAAGGCTCGCGCTCACCACGAGCACGCTGGGCGTCGAGGCCATCAGGCTGATCGGCGCCAGATCCTTCAACGTATCGAACGGGAGCTTCTTGTAGAGGCTCGGATTGATGCTGATGGTGCTCACCGATCCCAGCAGCAGCGTGTGCCCGTCCGGGTTGGCTCGCGCGGCAAGCTCGGTCCCGATGATGCCGCCGGCCCCTCCGCGGTTGTCGACCACGACTTGCACGCCGAGGCTTTCGCTCAGTTTGGCGGCCATGAGCCGGCCCATGATGTCGGTACCGCCTCCCGGAGGAAACGGCACGATCATGCGCATCGGCCTGGCCGGATATCGCTCGGCGGCGATGCCGGTCTCGAGTAGCAAAGATGCGGCAAGCGCCTGCCCGAGCAGGATTAGCGCCAATGATCGTCCGGTCGTCATTGTGATCCTCCCTTTCCTCGCGCGCGGATTGTCCTCGTCCAGATTCCCATTCAGACGGATAGTGCTTCCGCCCACCACGGATAGTCCTCGCCTTTCCCGGTCTCGACCGCCCTGATCCACGGGTAATCGCCGGCCTGCTTGAACCCGTGCACGGGGTGGCTGCCGCAGCGCAGCGCCTCGAGGTACCCGAGCTCCTCGAGCCGCGCGTTGCCGATGTTCACCTCCGTGCCGAACAGGGCGACGAGCCAGAATTGCAGCGCCCTGCGGTTGAGCACCGGCCGCAGCGGCGAGACCTCGAAGATGATGCGCCCGGCGCCCACTTCCTTCGCCACGCGCAGGACCTGTTGCGTTCCGGCCTCCCTTTTGCGGAGCAATTCCTCGGCGGTCTCGCCCATCACCCTGCGCAGCAGATGCCCTTCCCAGTACACGTGCTCGGCGCCCGCCTCGAACAGCGCGAGCATTTCCTTGACCGTGACCTCCTCGTCGACGACTTCTTCGCTGCGGCGCGTCTCGTCCTGGTCGGCGAACTTCTTCCCCACTTCGCCGAATACCGTGAATCCGAGGTCCTTCGCCCGCTTGACGAAATCCGCCTCCTTGCGCATGTCCCTCTCGGCCGAGGTCGCGGTGCTCGACACCTCGATGACGGAGAACCCGATCGCGGCCAGCTTGCGCATCACCTCGTTCTCGGCTCCCTGTATCCTGGCGATCTCCATGAAGATGCCGCCGGGCTGCACGCGGACCGCGTGCGCGTTGTAAACCTCGATCTTCCTGCGCACCTCGCGCTCGGGGGCCCGCAGGTGCGGATCCCAGATCTTGACCACGTCCAGGTATTCGCCGTACTGGGCGAGCATGCTCTCCACGAACGATACCGGCCAGCCCGTGTCCATCACCATGGTCAGGCCCTGCTTGCGCGGTTTCACCGAGCGTTCCGGCCACCGGATTCCGAGGTATTGCTGCAGTGTCTGTTCCACGTCGAGCCTCCGCTGTCAAAGAGAATCTGATCTCCGTGGCGGGAAAAAAAGCGTCCGTCCCGCCGGCGAACCGATGCGCCCCCGGGGGCGGACCCGCCGCCCCCGCGCCACGCGAGCAGGGAATAAGATAACAGCCCGCGGCTATACATACAAAGAACAAATTTGTATATTTCCATGCGTTTTCCGTTTTGGGAGGAAAAGCGTGTCAGAGCCGGACCAGATGTACCGCAGCGGGGGCTTCGAGAAAAAGCAACCGCCCGACCTCGTCCATCTGAGCGCCGCGGAAGCGCTGGAACTCGGGGAACGATCGATGCGGCGGCTCGGCTACGACGTCGAAGCCTCGCGCATCGTCGCCGAGAACCTCGTCGACACCGCCCTGTGCGGGTATGCGTCGGCCGGCCTGCCGCGCATCCTGAACATCGCCGACAACCCGAAACACCGGCAACCGCGAACGGCGATCCGCGTCGTGCACGAGACGG
Source organism: Betaproteobacteria bacterium (assembly GCA_016199485.1). GTDB lineage: Bacteria > Pseudomonadota > Gammaproteobacteria > Burkholderiales > SG8-41 > JACQGO01. Next base: position 2,585 of record JACQGO010000168.1, on the reverse strand, counting down.
ACACCTCGGCGCTCATCGACGGCGGCAACAACGTCGGCCTGTACTCGGTGCACCGGGCGACCGGGATCGCGGTCGAGAAGGCGCGGCGATCGGGTTTTGCCCTCGTCGGCGTATACAACAGCTTCTACAGCGGGCGCAACGCCTACTACCTCGAGATGATCGCCAAACGCGATCTCGTCGGCATACACCTCGCGAGCGGCCATCTCCAGGTCGTCCCGTACGGCGGAATACGGCCGGCGCTGGGAACCAATCCGATAGGATTCGGCATGCCTTCCTCCCGCGGCCCGGTGATTCTCGACATGGGGACCGCCGCGATCATGGGTGCGGATGTCATCCTCAAGACCCGGCTCAACGAGTTGCTGCCCGAAGGGGTCGCGGTCGACGGCGAAGGAGAAGTGACGCGCGATCCGCGCAAGGCGCGCGAGGGCGGCATCCTCACGTTCGGAGGCCACAAGGGCTACGGCCTTTCGTTCTGCGTGCAGGCGCTGGGCATACTCGCCGGCGCCGCGTTGAACCGGGACAAGGACTACGGGTTCCTGTTCATCGTATTCGATCCCGCGATGATCGTCCCGGTCGAGCACTTCAAGAACGAATTGACTGCGCTGATCAACCGGATCAAGGCGACGCCGCGCAAACCGGGCGTGCCCGAGATCCTGATTCCGGGCGAGCGCGCTTTCCGCGAGCGCGAACGGCGCCGCGTCGAGGGCATCGAGCTCGACCGCCTGGTGTTCGAAAAGCTGAACGCGCTCTAGTGCGGTGTCCCAAAAATAACCGGCATAACTTCGTGGGTCGCCAATCCTTTGGCGACGCTTTGTCGGGAAAGGATTCCCGACCTGCGATTTATGCAACGAATTTGCGGGACACCACACTAGCATGGTGTTGCACTTGTGCCGTGAATTCAGGGAGTCCAGAAATCCGCTTGCAAAGAAATCAGACACTTCTGGATTCGCACCCCCGATTACAGTATTCGAGGGCAAGCTTTTCGTGGGAACGACAGTCATAGATACTGTTGCGGGCTTTTGCATCAGGCTGCCCGGGCCGGTCCGTTGCGCCCGGAACAAACTCGGGGAACAATGACGGACGCTGCGAAGAGGGACATGTCGCCGTGAGAGCACTGAGCGGAATACGGGTCGTCGATCTGACGCGGGTGGTCGCCGGACCATACTGCACCTACCAGCTCGCGCTGCTGGGAGCGGATTGCATCAAGATCGAGGAAGTCGGCAGGGGCGACCCGGTACGCCACAGCGCGGCGGGGACCGACGCGTTCTACTACAAGCACGGTATGGCGACCAATTTCCTGCCGCAGAACGCCAACAAGCGCTCGATGACGCTCAATCTCAAGTCGGAGGCCGGCCGCAGGATCTTTCTTCAACTCGCCGAGCAGGCGGACGTGGTGGTCGAGAATTTCCGTGCGGGCGTGATGGACTCGCTCGGGATCGGGTACGCGACGCTCAGCGCGCGCAACCCGCGGCTGATCTTCTGCTCGCTCACCGCGTACGGCCAGGACCCGCCCAAAGGCGGGCACACCGCCTACGACGGGGTGATTCAGGCCTTCGCGGGCCTCATGAGCGTCATCGGCACCCGCGAGACCGGGCCGATCAAGGTGGGGCCGCCGATCACCGATTATGCTACGGGCATGGCCGCTGCGTTCGCGATCATGACCGCGCTGTTTCAGCGCGAGCGCGAAGGCAGCGGGCAGTATATCGACGTGTCGATGCTCGACACCGCGCTCACGCTCATGAGCTCCTACGTCACCGATTACTTCGGCACGGGCAATCCGCCGGGGCCGCGCGGCAACGAGCCGGCGAGCCGCAGCCCCTCGGCGGGAACGTACGACACGCTGGAAGGCAAGCTCGTGCTGGGCGCCAACGAAGACCACCAGTATCGCCGTCTCTGCCGCGCCCTCGGTCTCGCTCACCTGCTCGTCGATCCCCGGTTCGAGCAAGTCGAGGAGCGCCGCAAAAATCGCGACGAACTCTACCGCGAGTTTTCCCGCGTGCTCCGCACCCGCGACGCAGCGCAGTGGGAGGAGATACTGAACGCCGCGGGGGTTCCCGCCGCGCGCGTTCATACGGTCGCCGAAGCGCTGGCGCACCCCCAAGTAACGGGGCGGGGCGTGCTGCATACCTTCAGAAGCGTGCCCGGAATAGAACGCGACGTGACCGTATTGCTGTCGCCATTCAAGTTCCGGCATGACGGGCCGGAGGCCGAACAGCCGCCGCCGCGGGTGGGCGAACATACCGAAGCGGTGCTGCGCGACCTCGGGTACGGCGCCGCGGAAATAGCGCGGCTGCGCGAAGAAGGTGTAATCTAGAGGAACTCCTTCCGGGTTTTCCGTGGGTATCGTTTTTGTGTGGCTTGCCGATCGGAGCCCAACCAGTAACCTCGGCAAGAGATGTCATTCCCGTGTAAACGGGAATGACACCCGCGGAAAAGTCGGAGGCACGCTAAAGGAGGAGCACAGGTCGATGCAAAATGGTCTATCACTCCCGCGAAAGCGGGAGTCCATAAATCCGCTCGCAAAGACATCAATCACTTCTGGATTCCCGCCCCCGACTACAGCATTCGAGGGCAGGCCCCCGATT
>JACQGO010000160.1 GCA_016199485.1 Betaproteobacteria bacterium | reverse complement strand
GCTATATACTTCCGGGAAAGCGGTCCTGTAGCCCGGAATGCCGTGACAACCGGCGCACGTCGTTTTTTTTCCCTTGCCAGCGACCGGATCGCCTTCCGCCGCATTGAGCGCAGGCCACGCGACGAGCAACGCTGCAGCTGCGGCGATCCCCACCTCAAGCATCGTGCGAATTTTCATGTCGTGCCTTCTTGTCTTCGATTGCAGACGACGGCGGCAATTATACATTGAAGCCCCAGGCGTGTTCATCACGTTGGAAGCACCGAGCGCTGCGCCGACGCCGGCGCATTGCAGACGTTAGCCGCGTACCTGATAATCCTGCTTTTGATCCGCGATACTCCTCGAACGCAAGTGCAACCTCGTCCCGCAGCGCCGACCTCGGGCTGGAAGCTCCGCTTTCTCCCCCTTCTCCGGTGGCTGCCGCTCGTCAACCGGGATACGCTGCGCGCCGACCTGGTCGCGGGCGTCGCGGGCGCGGTCATCGTGCTGCCGCAGGGCGTGGCGTTCGCGACGCTCGCCGGCATGCCGCCGGAATACGGGCTCTATGCCGCAATGGTACCGGCGATCGTTGCCGCGCTGTTCGGCTCTTCGTGGCACCTGGTATCCGGACCGACCAACATCATTTCGATCTTCGTGTTCGCGAGCGTGAGTCCGCTCGCCGAACCCGGCACCGAAGACTACATCCGGCTCGTGCTCACCCTCACCTTTCTCTCCGGCGTGATGCAGCTCGCGATGGGGCTCGCGCGCATGGGGACGCTCGTGAACTTTATCTCGCATACCGTGGTGATCAGCTTCACCGCGGGCGCCGCCTGCCTGATTTTTGCCGCGCAGCTCAAGAACTTCTTCGGACTCGACATCGCGCGCGGGGCATCGTTTTACGACACCTGGTACGAGTTCTTTGCGAAGCTCGGCGAGATCAATCCGTACGTCGCCGCCGTGGGTGTGGCCACGCTTGTTTCCGGCATCGCGTCGCGCCGTTTCTTTCCCGGGTTTCCGTACATGATCACCGCGATGATCGCCGGCAGCCTGTTCGCGGCCGGCATCAACGCGCTGTACGGCACGCTGACGACGCAAATCCTGACCCTAGGCGCCCTGCCGGGCAGCCTGCCCGCACTGTCCGGTCCCGATTTTTCGCCCGACACGATCAGAAAAATGCTGCCGGTCGCGCTGGCGGTGACGATACTCGCGCTTACCGAGGCGGTGTCCATCGCGCGCGCGATCGCCGTCAAATCGGGGCAGCGCGTTGACGGCAACCAGGAATTCGTCGGCCAGGGACTGTCCAACGTTGCGGGCAGCTTTTTCTCGGCATACGCCTCGAGCGGATCCTTCAACCGCAGTGGCCTCAATTATGAGGCCGGCGCGCGGACGCCGTTTGCAGCGGTGTTCTCCGCGCTGGCGCTGATCGTCATCCTGCTGCTCGTTGCCCCGCTCGCCGAGCACCTGCCGCTTGCGGTCATGGCCGCAATCCTGTTCATGGTCGCCTACGGCCTGATCGACTTCACCCATCTTTCGGCGATCGCGCGCACGAGCGGCCAGGAGCTTGGGGTAATGCTGGTCACGTTCTTCGCCGCCCTGTTCGCGGACCTCGAGTTCGCGATCTACGCGGGCGTGTTGCTGTCGCTCGTGCTCTATCTCACACGCACCTCGCGGCCGCTGATCCTCGACGTCAAACCCGATCCCTCCCCCGACAGCTACCACTACACTGCCGACAGCGGGCTGCCCGATTGCCCGCAGCTCAAGATGATGCGCGTCAACGGCTCGATTTTCTTCGGCGCCGTCGATCACGTGCAGAGAAGCCTCCAAGAGATCGACGAGATCAGTCCCCAGCAGAAGCACGTGTTGATCGTGGCGAGCGGGATTAACTTCGTCGACATCGCCGGTGCGGAAATGCTGGCGCAGGAGGCGCGCCGCCGCAAAGCGATGGGCGGCGGGCTCTACTTCTACCGCTTGAAGGACGCCGTGCGCACGTTGCTCGTCAAAGGCGGCTACATGCGCGAAATCGGCGAGGAATGCGTGTTTCCCGTCAAAGTGCGGGCGGTGGGCGTGATATACCCGAGGCTCGATCCCGAGGTCTGCCGCCATTGCACGTTGCGCATCTTCGCGGAGTGCCACGCCGCACTGCCGAACGGCGAGCCGGTGAAACCCGCCCCCGTCGCGGGCAGCTGAAGCCTCCCGCGTAGGAGCCCCTGCCTGGTCTGCGATACACGGGGCCCGGGCACGCCATAACAAGCGCGCAAGGGTGAAAACTAACCGGACCGGACCGCATCACGTTGGGGGCGTTCCTTTACCCGGAAGTGGTCCCGTTCGCGCACGCGCGGCTCGAAGCTGCGTCCGACCGGGCCGGGTGGGGAACCGGCCGGCGGCACGCGATGGTGAAGGGCGCCACGCCGAGCTACGGCGACCTCGCCGATCTTCTGTCCGACTGGACCCCCGACGCGGGCTTGCGCGAGCGGGTGCTGGCGCAACGCCCGGCGCGGCTGTACGATCTCGCTTAACGCGCTCCGGTGTCTGACGATTCGATACCGGACAGCGACTGATGGAAGCGATCCAAGCTATGGAGCCGCCTGGCGCACTCAAGGTCCTCGTGGTGGAAGACAACGCGGACCTTGCCGCGAACATCGTCGATTATCTGGAGGAGCACGGTCACACGGTGGATACGGCGCAGAACGGGTTGACCGGCCTGCACCTGGCAAGCACCGGCAGCTTTGATGTGATCATCCTCGACCTGATGCTTCCCGGGATGGACGGGCTCACGCTTTGCCGCACACTTCGCGACAAAGCAGGAAGCTGGACGCCCGTTCTCATGCTGACCGCGCGCGGCACGCTGGAGGACAAGATCGCCGGTTTCTCGGGCGGCGCCGACGACTACCTCGTCAAGCCGTTCGAGCTCAAGGAACTGGAGCTCCGGCTCCAGGCGCTCGCGCGGCGTGCGAGGGGCACTGCGGGGCTGAGGGAGCTTCGCGTCGGAGACCTGGAGTTTTCTCTCGACACGCTGCGGGTGAAGCGCGGGACTCGGACGATCGAGCTTCCCGCCGTTCCGCTGAAAATCCTCGAGCTGCTCATGAAGCGCTCGCCGAACGTCGTCTGGCGCCGCGAGATCGAAGAAACGGTCTGGGGCGACTCGCCGCCCGACAGCGACGCCCTGAGGGTGCACATCCATACGCTGCGCTCGGCCATCGATCCGCCGGGCGTGCCCGCGCTTCTGCGCACGATCCGCGGAGTGGGCTACCAGCTCGTGGAGCCGGACGGTGATGCCGCGTAACCTGCGCTACCGGGTCGCCGTCTTCTTCGCGAGCTTCGGGGCCATCATCAGCCTGGCGCTGGCATCGGCGCTGTACTTCGCGGCGAAGGATCTCCGCCAGAGATTGGTCGACGAGACGCTCACGGCAGAACTCGACGATTACATCGCCCGCCGCGAGCGTAACCCGAACTCGCTGCCGCCCTCGACCGTCACGTTGCACGGGTACGTTCAGGACGCGACCAGCCAGGAGGGGCTGCCGAGCTACCTGCGCTCGCTGCTGCCGGGCCGCCACGACTTGCAGGTTGGCGATTCGAGTTATCGCGTCGCAGTGGTCGACGTCCACGCGAGCCGGTTTTTCCTGCTTTATGACGTATCCGCCCAGCGCAGGCGCGAATGGCAGCTCGCTCTGCTACTCGGGGTGCTGGTGGTCGCCGTCACGATGCTCTCAGGGCTCGGCGGAATCGCGCTCGCCGCAGCCGTAACCGCGCCGGTGGCGGAGCTGGCGACGCAAGTGAGAACCCGCGGTCCCGACGACTGGGCTCAACCGCTGGCCGAGGGGTTCGCGCACGACGATGTGGGTGAGCTCGCGCGGGTGTTCGACCGGCACACGGCGCGCATGCGGGCATTCATCGAGCGCGAACGCGCATTGACCGCCGATATGAGCCATGAACTGCGTACCTCGCTCGCGGTCATCCTCAGCGCTGCGGAGATGCTGCTTTCCGACGAGAGTCTGACTGAAAGGCAGAAAAAGCGCGTCGTGCGCATCGACCGCGCCGCGCGTGACATGGCAGAGCTGGGCACCGCGCTGCTGCTCATGGCGCACGAAGAGAGCTCGTTTGCCGGAGGCGGAGCATGCGTCGTCGCGTCCGTGGTGGAGGAAGCGGTGGAGAAACACCGTCACCTGTTGCGCAAGAAGCCGGTCAGGGTCGACGTCCACACCGATCCGGGCCTTGAGGTGCAGGCCGACCGCGGCCTGGTCGATATCTTGGTGAGCAACTTGATCAGAAACGCCTATTCCTATACGGATTCGGGCATCATCACGGTGCAGCAGGATGGCCGCGACCTCATCATTTCGGATACGGGCCGGGGAATTCCCGGCGACGCGCTGAATCAAGTGTTTTTGCGTAACTTCAAGGATGCCGCCAGCGAGGGTGCCGGCATCGGTCTGTCGCTCGTCAAACGGATCTGCGACCGCTACGGCTGGCGCATCCGTCTGGAAAGCCGGGAAAACGAAGGCACCACCGTCACGATCCGTTTCCAGTGACGGTTAACGTTCCGTTTACGCTTCCTTAACGGGCGCTTTACGCGGCTTGCGCTAGCCTGATTACCTACGTATTACTACGTGGGTGATTTTATGCTTGCTGTCCGCGGAATCGATACTGACGGTGTGAACGAGCCGCACGCCTTGCGGGTAGAACCGCTTTCCTCGCGGGAAAGCGCACCGGTGGGCAGGCAGTGCCGCAGAGTCCTCGTCTTGCTTGACTTGACGGCGCGCGGCGCGGCGGTCTTGCAGTACGCAACGGGAATTGCCGTGAAAGTCCGCTCAGCCATGATGGCTGTGCACGTGATCGACGGCCAACCCTGGTTCGAATCGGATGGCCCTGGCGGCCAATTCCTGCCCGAAGAGCGGCTGTTCTTCACGGCGCATGCGACCGCAAGGAAGCTCGACCTGTTCCTGGCCAGGAACAACGCACCATGGGCGGAATCGACGGTGCTCTACGGCAAGACGAACGAGGCGCTCGCCGTGCTGATCAAGCGATGGAAGCCGGATCTGATCGTGGTCGACGCCAAAGCGGCGCGGCATTGGGCAGTCGCGGGGGCGCTTGCATCGGTGCAAGGGTCAACGCAGGTGCTGGCGCTGGAACGCGCGCAACGCGGCCGAAATGCCGTGATCGGAAATCGTGGCCTCCGAAGAGGAAAACAACCCGACGTTGCCGTCAGCGAGAGCGCGGAGCTGGCCGTGCGAGATCCGGCAAAAAGTAGGCAAGTGATCAGGACCCTGCTGCTCGGTGCTGCCACCGGCGTTCTTTACTGGTTGATGTTCGTCAACGAGAAAGCGATCCTCGATCTTTCCGCGAAAGGTCATTGGTATTTCATTCTCCCGCTCGCGATCGCCTTTGTGTTTTCTTCCGTGCACGGGGCCTTCACCGCCGAGTTTTGGGACATGCTCGGCGTCAAGCCGAACCGCAAGCGCTGACTGGGCCATGGACGCAACGCTCAGCTTCATCCAACTCGACGCACTCAGCATCACCTACCTTCTCATCGTCGGGTTTGTGGGAGGCATGGTGAGCGGGTTCATCGGTTCGGGGGGCGCGTTCGTGCTGACTCCGGCCATGATGAGCCTAGGGGTCCCCGGCATCGTCGCCGTGGCGTCCAACATGTGCCACAAGTTTCCCAAGGCGCTCGTTGGAGCGATCAAACGCGCCAGATTCGGTCACGTAGACGTGAAGCTGGGCCTCATCATGGGAGCCTCGGCCGAGGCCGGTGTGCTCGTGGGAGCCCACATTCAGGAAGCCACCAAGCGGGGCTTCGGCGATGCCGGTTCCAACCTCTACGTGAGCGCGGTGTTCGTCATTGTTCTCGCGACCGTCGGCGGCTACGTGCTGCGCGACGCCCTGCGGATGCGCCGCTCCGGCAGCCACCACGAAGAGGAAGAGAAGGCCGGCCGGCTTGCGCGCTTCGTGCAATCCGTCAACATCCCGGGCACCATGGTGTATTTCGAAAGCATCAAGGCGCAGGTGTCTTTCCTCGTCACAATCCCTCTCGGGTTCGCCACGGGGATGCTGGCAGCGACTATCGCCGTCGGCGGCTTCATCGGCGTGCCTTCGATGATCTACGTGCTGGGTGCTCCATCCATGATGGCCTCGGCCACGGAACTCGTCATCGCGTTCGTGATGGGGCTCGGCGGCACGATCAAGTTCGCGTGGGGCGGCTACGTGGACATCCGTCTCGCGATAATCATCCTTGGCGGATCGCTTTTCGGCATCCACCTCGGCGCCATCGGCACGACTTACATCAAGCCATACATGATCAAGCTCGTCATGGGCGTCATCATGATCACGGTGCTCGTCTCGCGCGCATTCGTCATACCGGTGTATCTCGCCGAGCTCGATTTCATCGGACCCCTGAGCAGCATGACGGTCCGGCTCCTCAAGAACGTGAGCTTCGGCATCATGGTCCTCGCCCTCGTGCTGGGCGCCGCGATCGTGCTGAGGGCGCTCGCCGTCGGGATGCGCGAGAGCCGGGGCGAGCAAGCCTAGTGCTGTTCCAACCTGTTTCTCCGAATTGAGGTGGCTCGCCTCCCGGCGACAATCGGGCCTTGGAGAAACGTAGGGATGGGCATAAATAGCTGGAACTGCACTAGCTTCGTCGCCTCGCCGCTCGACCTATTTTGTCAAAGCATCGGTCTTCGTTCGGGCCAGCGATAATCTCGGCGAGCGCCGCCTTGGCCCTCAACTGCACGGGCTTGGGCAGGTAGTCGAGAATGTTGGCCGTCTTGTGCTTGCAGCAACGCTGATGGCGCGGTTCAGGGTAGAACCCCTTGAGTGCCGCGCAGAACCCAAGCACCCCATCGCCCACGGCAAGCCACGGCGGGATCACAAGGTCCCGGCGCTTCAGAGCCAGTAGCACTTCGCGCCGTTCCTCGCACGTATTCGCGCACCCCATCCTGGATCGCAAGGAGCTTCTTCTGTCCCCGTTCACTCACCGCGATCACCACCTGGGCGCACAGCCGCTCGTCCTCTCCCCGAAGCTCCGAATAAAGATCCCGTCCCTGCTCTGGCCTGTGAAACCCAACTACCGTATCCTTACGCACGGTGGCGTGACTTGTTGATTGGAGAGGCCGAACTCGACACTTGAGTTCCAGCAGGTCACGCGGTCTCCTTCAACTCATGCGCATATACCACTTTCCATCATAACTCCACGATGAACGACGTGAACATGCTGCGCCATTTGCTGCCCTTCCTTGGCTGGTTCCAGGCGCCGCGCGAGACGCTCCGCGCAGACTTCTTCGCTGGCGTGAGCGTGGGCCTCGTCCTGGTTCCGCAGTCGATGGCCTACGCCCAGCTCGCAGGCATGCCCGCCTACTACGGCCTGTATGCGGCCTTCCTGCCGGTGCTGGTCGGGGCCATGTGGGGTTCCTCGCACCAGCTCTCCACGGGTCCGGTGGCGATGGTGTCGCTGCTTACCGGCGCGACACTGGCCCAATTCGCGCCGACCGGCTCGGAACAGTTCATCGCGTTCGCCGTTCTGCTCGCGTTAATGGTCGGGATAATGGAGCTTGCGATGGGGATCGCCAAGCTTGGCGCCGTCGTGAACTTCCTCTCGCATCCGGTCATCGTCGGCTTCACCAATGCCGCAGCCATCATCATTGCCTTCTCGCAGCTGCACAAGGTACTGGGGGTCGCAGCCTCACGCAGCGAAAGCTTCATCGGCGACGTCTGGGGCGTATTGCAGCAGACCGGCGAAGCGCATATCCCTACAGTCGCGATGGCGTTCGCGGCGCTCGCCATCATGATCGCGGTCCGAAAGTTCGCGCCACGCTGGCCGGGCGTGCTGATCGCGGTAATCATCACCACCATGGCAAGCTGGCAGCTCGGATTCGAGCGCAAGGGCGAGGCGACGCTCGCCGATATCGCCGACAGCGAGGTGCGCCTGATTGCGGAAGAGTTCGCCCGGGCCCTCGCCCACATTGGCACCCTTAACCAGCAGATTGCGGAAAGGTCAGCGGAGCTACAGGCGGTCCGGAAGCAGCCCGCGGGCGGCGGCCAGCGCACACTCGCGCTCGCGTACGAGATCGAGGTGCTGAAGCTCGAGGTCAAGGACGCGGAGCGTGAAAACCGCGTCCGCAGCCGCGCGTTGCGGAAGTTTGTCTTCGAGCGCGAGTCCACAAGCGGCCGGCTGCATCTGGCCGGCGGTGTCCCGACGGGAACGCCGACCGACGGCCAGCGCTGGCGCATCGGACGTCTCGCGGCCGGCCGGCTGGAGCTGATCGGCGGCGGCGAAGTGGTCGGCACCGTACCGAGGGGCCTTCCCGCGATCGAGCTGCCGAGGGTGAACTGGGAACTGCTCTGGACGCTTCTTTCGGCCGCCTTCGTCATCAGCCTCGTCGGCTTTATGGAAGCGCTATCAATCGCCCGCGCCATGGCGACCAAGACCCGCCAGCGCGTAGATCCCAACCAGGAGCTCATCGGCCAGGGGCTCGCCAACATTGCGGCGAGCTTGAGCCAGTCGTTTCCGGTCAGCGGCTCATTTTCCCGCTCGGCGGTCAACCTCTCAGCCGGGGCGGTCACGGGGCTCTCCTCCGTGTTCGCGTGGCTGCTGGTGCTCGCCACGCTGTTGTTCCTGACCCCTCTGCTCTATCACCTGCCGCAGGCTGTGCTCGCCGCCATCATCATGTTGGCGGTGGCGAACCTCGTGAATTTCGGCGCAATCCGGCATGCATGGAAAGCCCATCGACATGATGGCATCGCCGCTGTCACGACCTTCGTCGCGACGCTGGCCTTCGCGCCGCACCTCGATTCGGGAATCCTCATCGGCGCGGGGCTGGCGATCGTCCTGTACCTTTACCGCAGCATGTCTCCGCGCGTCGCCGTGCTTGGGCGGCACCCGGACGGAACGCTGCGCGACGCAAGGCTGCACGGTCTGCCCCTGAGCGAGCATATCGTCGCGGTCCGTTTCGATGGTTCCCTCTATTTTGCAGACGTCCCGCATTTCGAGGACGCCCTGCTTGCCCAGGTCTCCCAGCACCCTAAGGTAAAATACGTCCTCATCGTCGGAGACGGAATCAACCAGCTCGATGCGTCAGGAGAAGAGGTGATCCGCCATCTGGTTCAGAGGTTGCGCGACAACCGCATCGGCGTGGCGTTCAGCGGGCTGAAGCAGCAGGTACTGCAGGTCATGCATAACACCGGGCTCGACGAACTGATCGGCGAGCGCGATCTGTTCCGCACGGAGGACCAGGCGCTCGCGGCAATCTATACCCGCATCAACGATCTCGAGTTCGACGCGCGGTCTTGCCCGCTGCGGCCCGGGAGTCGGCCCGGTTCCTCCGCTCCCGCTACAGCCGAAAAAACGTCATCGGTGGGAAGAACGGCGCCGCCCCCCTGAGCGGCTCGGGTACAAGCTGCTCGCCATCATCAATGTAACAGGTGCGGCGCGCCGCGAGCTCCCCGCCGCTATAATAACCTTCGCTCATGGGCCATCGCCTGACCAAGATTTACACCCGCACCGGCGACGCCGGCACGACCGGGCTCGCCGACGGCTCGCGTCTCGGCAAGGACGCGTCGCGCATCGAGGCGATCGGCGCGGTGGACGAGCTGAACAGCCAGATCGGGGCGCTGCTCGCCGAGGAGCTGCCGCAGCCGGTGCGCGAGTGCCTGACCGGCGTCCAGCACGATCTGTTCGACCTCGGCGGCGAGTTGAGCGTACCCGGTCACGGCATCATGAGCGAGGCGCAGGTCAAGCGCCTCGAGCAGCTGCTCGACGCGTTCAACGCCGGGCTGCCGCCGCTCAAGGAGTTCATCCTTCCGGGAGGCTCGCGCGCGGCGAGCCTCGCGCACGTGGCTCGCGCCGTGTGCCGCCGTGCCGAGCGCCGCGTAGTGAGCCTCGCGCGCGGGGAGGCGGTGCCACCGTTCGCCCTGCAGTACCTGAACCGCCTCTCCGACCTGCTGTTCGTGCTGGCGCGCGTGCTCAACCGCGCCGCCGGCCGCGACGACCTTTGCTGGCAGCAGGGCAAGAACCGCTGAGTTTAGAAACCGCCGACAAACGCGGATCGACGCCGATCAGACGCGTCGTAATGGCGTTCCGCGCATCGTCTGCGTCTATCTGTGTTCATCTGCGGTTGCCGTCTTGCGCACCTGCGCGAGATAACTACAGATAGCGCGCGCACCCTCGAGAATGCGCGGGCTCTGGCGCTGGATTTCGTCCGCGGGCACGAAGCGCACCGCTACGTCACGCAGCGCCGAGATGCGCCGGTAGCGGCGCCACGCCGCGACAAACTCCTGCGGCGGCGCGGCCGAGCCCCCTCCGAGGATCACCTGCGGGCGCGCTGCGATCACCGCTTCGAGCGACACCACCGGGGCGAGCGCCGGCGCGCCAGCGAACACGTTGCGGCCGCCGCACAGGCGGATCACGTCGCTGATCATATGCCGGCCGTTGACGGTAATCAGCGGGCGGTGCCAGATCTCGTAGAAAACCCGCACCGGTGCGAGCCCCGCGAACTCGCGCCCGAGGTCCGCGAGACCAAGCTCGAAATCGCGCGCCGCGCCGTGCGCCCGGGCGCGCGTGCCCGCAAGCTCGCCGATCGCGCGCAGCAGGCGCGGGATATCCGCGAGCCGCTCCGGCTCGGTGACGAATACCGGAATGCCCAGCCTCTCAAGCTTCTCGATGTCGCCCGGCTGGTTGCCGCTCTTCCAGCCGATCGCGAGATCGGGTCTGAGCGCGAGCGCGCGCTCGAGGTCGATGCGCGCGGCGTCGCCGACACCCGGCAAAGCGCGCGCGGCTGCCGGAAAGTCGCTGAAACGCACCGCGCCGACGAGCCTCTCCCCCGCGCCGGCGGCAAACGCGAGCTCGGTTGCGTGCGGCGCGAGCGCCACGATGCGCGCGGCCGGCGCGGCAAGCGCGAGCCTCACCCCACGGTCATCGGTAATCGCAACGGGCTGCGCGAAGGCGGCGCAAGCCCCCAGCGCTGCGGCGGAGAGCAATCCCCCGCACATCACGCGCAGCGCAGCGCGCGCGGCAAAGGAAAATCGGCGGCAGCGCCAGAACGCCGGTGCGGTCAGACGCTTCTTTCCATGTACTGCAGCAGCTTGGAGCTGGTCTGGCGCAGCCGCAGCGACAGCATGGTGACAAGCTTGATCAGGACCTTGGCGCCG
>JACQGO010000179.1 GCA_016199485.1 Betaproteobacteria bacterium | reverse complement strand
GCACGAGCAAGGCGCTCGCGGCGACGGTGACTGCGTGCACCGGGGTTGCGTGCCGCGTTCCCGGAACACTGCTGCAACGCCACCTCAGCGAGCGCGGGCGCACCGCGAAACGCATCGTAATCGGGCACCCGTCTGGGACGATACCAGTGGAAGCCGAGGTGGTCGACGGATCAGTCGCGATCAAAACGGCGAAGATCTTCCGCACCGCGCGCCGCATCGCGGAGGGCAGGGTATACCTGAAGCGCCCGCTCGCTTCGGGCGCTGCGCCGGGCACGCCCCGCGTGCGAGCGCTCGCCTAGTTCGGATAGTTCACCAGACCGGCCTGAGATTCATCCACAAAGCGCATGAATGCCCACTTCGGCGTCGATCGCGTTCCGATGAAACATCCGGGCTAGCGCCCTGCGCTAGCGCGACGCGTTGCCCCTTGTTCCCTCTCCACCGCTGGAAAGTTGCTTCTCGAGGAGGCGAGCCTCGCTTTTCAGGAGCGCTGCGAGTTCCTGCACGCGCTTCTCGTTCATGCGGGTCGAGATCGCGGAGAGCGACAGCGCGGCGAACGGCACGCCGCTCGAGTTGCGGATCGCGTAGCCGAGGGTGCGCACACCGGCAAGCCCGGGCACGTCGCGCATCGCGTAGCCGAGTTTCTGCGCGCGCCGCACCTGCGCCATGACGGCTGCGACGCTGAGCCCGCCGTGCTCCGCGATCCGCGGGGCGTTGGTGGCGACGATGCGCCCGATTTCCTCTTCGGGCAGCGCGCTCAGCATCGCGAGGCTGCCGGCGCCGATCCCGAGCGGCCGGCGCATTCCGACCTCGAGCGTGAAAGTCTTGATCGGGAAAGTGCCTTCGTGCCGCTCCAGGCACACCGCGTCGAGCCCGCTGCGCTGCGTGAGAAACACCGTATCGCCGGTCTTCTCCGCGATGCGTACCAGCGCCGGCTGGCAGATCTCGCGCAGGTGGAAGCGCGGGGCGGCGGTCAAGCCGAGCTCGAACGCCATCGGCCCCAGAAAATAGCGATGGTTGTCCGCTTCCTGCATCACCAGCCGCTCCCGCACCAGGCACTTCAGGATGCGGTGCACCGTGGGCCGGCGCAGGTCCACCGCGGCGGCGAGGTCGAGCAGGCGCGCGCCCGCGCGATTGTGGGCCGCGATCTCGCGCAGCAGCGCGAGCGAGCGCTCGATGCTCTGCGTGCCGCCGAGCGCGGCCTGTGCCGCGGCGCGGGATCTGCCGTGATGCGTGTTCCTTGCCGTCACGCGCGTCCAGTTCCGTAATGTGGACAACAGGCGCTATTATGCCACCGGCAGCGTTGCTGGCAAGTTCCCCCAGCTTATGGTAACGTCTCGCCAGCCCGCCGAGCGGTGAGACACGCGGGCACGAATGCAAGTTCATATTCTGGACGTCACCGGGGCGGCGCCTCGCGGCGCGCATTTTCCCCGGGCGCTAGAGGAGCAATCGACGATGGCCGATCTTTCCCCCGGCGTCACCCGGCCCGGGTCCGCAGGCGCGCGGTTCCGCGCCGCGCTCGCCGCCGAGCAACCGTTGCAGATCGTCGGAACGATCAATGCCTACAGCGCATTACTCGCCGAGCGCGTCGGCTACCGCGCGATCTATCTTTCCGGCGCGGGGGTGGCCAACGCTTCCTTCGGCCTGCCCGACCTGGCGATCACCACGCTGAACGACGTGCTCGCGGACATCCGCCGCATCACCGACGCAAGCCCGCTGCCGCTGATGGTGGACGTGGATACCGGTTTCGGCGGCGCCTTCAACATCGCGCGCACCGTGAAGTCGCTGATCAAGGACGGCGCCGCAGCCATGCACATGGAGGACCAGGTGAGCCTCAAGCGCTGCGGGCATCGCCCCGGCAAGGAGGTGGTCGCCACCGAGGAGATGGCGGACCGGCTCAAGGCGGCGGTCGATGCGCGCACCGACCCTGGTTTCTTCATCGTCGCGCGCACCGACGCGCTGGCGGTGGAAGGACTCACGGCGACCATCGACCGCGCCTGCGCCTACGCGGAGGCCGGCGCCGACATGATCTTCACCGAGGCGTGCACCGAGCTCGCGCAGTACCGCAAGTTCGTCGACGCGCTCAATCGGCCGCATTCCGTGCTCGCCAACATCACCGAGTTCTCCAAGACGCCGCAGTTCACGCTCGAGGAGCTGCGCAGCGCGGGCGTCTCCGCCGCGCTCTATCCGCTCTCCGCGTTCCGGGCGATGTGCGCCGCGGCGCTCAGGGTGTACGAGGCGATTCGCAAGGAGGGCACGCAGAAGGGCGTGCTCGGGATCATGCAGACGCGCGAAGAGCTCTACGGTTTCCTGAATTACCATGCCTACGAGCAGAAGATCGACCGGCTCTTCGCGCGCGGCAGGCAGACGAAGAAATAGATAGCGGCCGCCGGCGGCGGAGAGTTTCCCGCGGGAGGTGTTCTCAAGCGGCGCGCGGGTGGTGCAGCAGGGCAACGATCTCGCGCACGTCGCCGCACTCCTCGAGGCGGCGCAGCAGCGCGAAAGCGCTGCGCGCGTTTTGTGGCGCGACGCGCGCCTGCCCCGCGCAGTCGTGGAATTTCGCTTCGATGTCCTCCCACGCGAGCTCGCGCGACGGATGCCCGGGCGCCTTGTCTACCCGTACCGTATCGCTGGTGCCGTTTTTCAACCGCACCTCGACCTCGACGAAGCCGCGGCTGCCCGGGCTCTTCGTCTCGAGCAGCGGATCGCTGTCCGCGCAGCGGGGATCCTCGCGCACCGCGATCCGCTTGAGCAGCTCGCGGATCGCCGGCCGGTTCACCGCCTCGTCGGTGAAACTCCGCAGCGTATAGCGCCCGTCGAGCACCCCCGCGGCGAGCGCGTACTGGAGGCTGAATTTTCCTTCGAGGCCGGTCCCGGGGTCAGCGTGGATCAGCGCGCGCATGCCCCCCGGCGGCATGCGGCACTCCAGCGCGCCGAGTTCCTCGGCGCTGAAACCGTGCTTGCGGCGTAATTGCAGCACGCCGTCCATGCCGCGGTGGGACGCGTAGCAGCAGGGGAACCTCTTCAACGCGATGCCGGGATCGACGATGACCCACGGATTGCCCAGGTTGTCCGCGGTCACTGCGGGGTCGGATTCGCCCACGCCGTACGCCGCGAAGAATCCCGCCTTCGCCTCCAGCACATCCAGAGCCGCGGTGAAGCCGCAGGAGGCGAGCCGCACCGCCGCGAGCGCGCTGCGCGCGGCCCACCCGGTGTGCAGCGGCTTCACCATGGTGCCGAAGTTGCGCTGCACGCCGGCGGCCATCGACGAGGCGACGCCGAACGCGGTGCGCGTGGTCCTGGCGTCGAGGGCGTGGAGCCTCGCGAGCGCGGCGAGCGCGGAGAAGATGCCGAGCGTGCCGGTGCCGTGAAAGCCGCGATGGTAATGGCCCACCGTGATGCCGAGCCCGATCTTGCCGCCGACCTCGATGCCGGTCACGTAGGCCTCCAGGAGCGCGCGGCCGCTCACCGCGCGTGCGCCGATATCGGCGCACAACGCCGGCAGGATCACCGCGCTCGGATGCGCCGGCATCATCGAGAGCACGTCGTCGTAGTCGAGCGCGTGCCCGAACGTGCCGTTCACCAAGGCGGCGATCTCCGGCGCGGCGGTCACGGGAGTACCGAGTATCGGGCTTGCGCCGCGCTCTGCGGCCAGCTCGACGTAGCGCAGCAGTGGCGGCGCGAGCTCGCTGCCGGCCCCAGCGAGGATCACCGCGAAGGTGTCGGCGATGGCTTTTTTCGCCTTGTCGGGTGCGGCGGAAGGGATCTCGCGCGAGGCGGTGTCCACGATGAATGATGCGATGGCTTCAGTGAGTCCTGTCATGAATGGTTACCGATTCAGGTCCATCGCCACCCCGGCATCCTTGACCGCCTTGCGGTACTTGGCAATCTCGGTCTTGATATAGGCGGCGAACTCTTCGGGCGTATTGCCGGCCGGATCGACGCCCTGCCGGGCCAGGCGCTCCTTGACGTCCGGGAGCCTCAGGATGCGCGCGATCTCCCGGTTGAGCCTGGTGACGACTTCGCGTGGTATCCCCGGCGGTCCGACCACGCCCCACCAGGAAATGACGTCGAAGCCGGGTATCGTCTCCGATACCGCCGGCACGTCCGGCGCAGCGGGCGAGCGCTTGAGGCTCGTCACCGCGATCGCCTTCAGCCGCCCGGCTTTCACGTGCGGCGTTACCGAGAGCATGTTGCTGAAGGTCAGCGGGATCTGGCCGCCGAGCAGATCGGTGGTCGCGGGCGCGATTCCCCGGTAGGGAATGTGCACCATGTCGATTCCGGCGGCCGTCTTCAGGATTTCGCCTGCAAGGTGGTCGCTCGAGCCGGGGCCGGAGGAACCGAAGTTGAGCTGCCCGGGGCGGGCTTTCGCCAGCGCGATGAGCTCCTTCAGATTGTTCGCCGGAACGCCGGGGTGCGCGACGATGATATTGGGCGCGGAGCCCACCAGGGTGATCGCGGTGAAATCCTTGACCGCGTCGTACGGCAGCCTGGCGTATAACGCCGGGAAGATGCCGTGGCTGCCGACGTTGCCCATCAGTATCGTGTAGCCGTCGGGCGCCCCTTTCGCGACGATTTCCGATGCCAGCACGCCGCTTGCGCCCGGGCGGTTGTCGATGACGATCTGCTGGCCCCAGGATTCGGTGAGGTGGACGCCCAGGATCCGCGCCATCGTGTCGTTGCCGCCGCCCGGCGCAAACGGGACGATCAGGCGAATCGGTTTCGTCGGGTATCTGCCTGCCGCCCGCCCGTCCTGCGCGGGCGACACGCCCGCGTGCGCGGCCAGCAACAGGATGACGCTGAAGAGCCAGTGTTTCACTTCAAGACCTCCGCGTTCGGTATCGATCGTTCGCGCCGCACGGCTGCAATCAGTCGATCTTGATGCCCGCGCTCCTGACGAGCTTCGCATACTTCGCGATGTCGGCCTGGATGAATGCGGCAAGCTCCGCGGGCGTGCTCGCGACCACCTCTACGCCCTGCGACGCGAGCCGCTCCCTCACTTCGGACAGCGCGAGCACGCGCGCGACGTCCGCGTGCAGCCTCGCGACGATCTCCTGCGGCGTCGCGGCCGGGGCCATCAGTCCGTGCCACGCCGACTGCTCGTAGCCCGGAAGGCCCGATTCGGCAATCGTGGGCAGATCGGGCACCGCCCGCGAGCGCTTGGCGCTGGTCACCGCGAGGGCGCGCAGTTTGCCGGCTCGCACATGGGGAAGCGAGCTCGGCATGGTGCCGACAACGCGAAAGCGAGCAGCGCGTTCAGGGCACGGTATCGCATGGTCTTCCTCCTTGCCTAATTCCGCGCTTGGCTGCGGCTGCGCTTGAGCAGGCGCATCAGCTCGCCGATGTCGGCGATGTCTTCGATCGCGCACACTGCCGCGATCACGCGCCGCGTGCGGCGCGCGCCGAGCACCGGTCGGGCAAGCGTGCCGAACTTGCGCTCGAGCGCCGGCTCGTCCATCGGACGCGCCGCGTCGCCGAGCGGGATGTCCTCAGCGTCGGAGATGCGGGTACCGTCATCGAGTTCGACGGTCAGCGCCGCCGGCCGTCCGCCGGGCACGCGCGCTTCCAGCGTAGGACTGGCGACGACTTCGGTCCGCGCGGCGAGCGCGAGCACCCCGGAATCACGCCAGCGGCCGGCTTCGAATTGCGCCGGCTCGAGCTTGCCGTCGAGCAGCGCCATCGCCACGCATACCGGCAGGCTGTGGTCGGCTGTTTCGCGGTTCTCGGGCCTGAACTTGGCGGGATCGGCGGTGCGCTCCTTCGTCTTCGACAGCACCTCGACGACGACGCGGACGATGCTCGCAATGCGCGGAGCGAGGCGTCGGTGCAGCCGGATCGCGATCTCGACCGGAGTCTGCAGCTCGAACTGCACCGGAAACTGCTTGAGGCTCACGCGCTCGATCAGGTAGCGCGAGCAGTCGAGATCGAGCGCCTCGGGCGAAGGCGTACCCGGCTTGGCGGGCACCGCTTGCAGCAGCCATTCGAGCGCCTCGCCCGGCGCGGTAAAACCGCGCGCTGCGAGCCGCGTCGCGAAAATGCCCTCCATCGCGGAGAGCGGATAACCCACCGCCTTCGCCATGCTGAGGTGCCCCTTCGCGAGCACGTGCAGCGTGAGGTGGCGCATGCCGGAGAGCGAGACGGCGTGGGCAATCTGCTCGGCGCCCATTCCCCAGGCCTTTCCTGCGATGAGGGGCACGACGAAGCCGGCGGCGCTCACGTGGTGCATGCCGATCGCGTGAAAACCGAAGGCATGGGCGAGGCGCAGCTGCGCTTCGTAGCCCGCCACGACCGCTTCCAGCAGCGCGCGCCCCGAGCCCCCCGCGGCCTCGGTGCAGGCGAATGCCACCGGCACGTTTTCGCTCGGATGGCATACCTCGCGGGCGCTGTACACGTCCATGAAATCGAGGAAACGCGCAAGCACGCCGTTCACCAGCGCGGCGTTCTCCGCCGATGTGCGCACGCCGCTGCCGATGATGGTCGCGGTTTTCTCCGCGCTGCGCGGCAGGCACGCCGCGACGATGCGCGCCGGCTCGCTCGCCACCGCCCCGAGCGCGCAGCCGAGCGTGTCGAGGAGCACGCGCTTGGCGGCCGCGATCGTCGCGGGCGGCAGCGCGTCATAGCGCACCGCGAGCGCGAACTGCGCGAGCCGCCCGGCGAGCGTTGGCGCAGCGGTGATTTCCATACGCGCCACGCCCTACGCCAACACGGCGTGCGGCACGTAGGCGGTGCCCGCCATCAGCCGGCGCGCGGTGCGCGAGTACGAAGCCTCGGTGAGCCTGCCTTCGCTGTCGCGCGCGATGCGCACCGGGAACACGCCGGTCGGGTGGCCGATGCGCACCACGCCGTCCCCGAAGTCGCGCGCGACCTCGTGCACCACGGTGCCGGGCAGCGTCGCGGCGACCGCCGTGCACACCGCACCGGTCGCCGCGAATGCCTTGTGCAGACGCGGCGGCGGACCGACCACGCGCCGCGCGACGAAGCTCACCGCGTCTGCGGGCACCGGCTGCTTGGTCATGAAGTTCACGTACCGGGCCGGCGCGAGCACCGAGACCGGGGTGGGCAGCCGCGATTCGGGTGCAAGCCCGATGCGTTGCGCGCCCGCGTTGCGCACCGCCCAGAAGCGCTGCAGGATGTCCTGGGTGAATTCCTCCGGGCCTTCGGTGCCCTTGATCCCGATGTCGGCGGCGTTGAAGTAGAGCGTGGCTTTCGCGACATCGACGAACGAAACCGTGATCGACTTCCCGAGTTCCGCAACGTAGAGCTCGTCGCGCACGTTTCCGGTGGGGAGCATCTTGCCGGTGGTCGCGCCGGAGGTCTGCGAGAAATCGAGGCGAATTTCCGACGCGGTGCCGGGAACGCCGGCGATCGCGTAATCGCCGTCGACCGCGGGCGCACCGCGCTCCACCGGGACGCGCGAGATCAGGATCTGGCGCGTGTTGGTGTTGTAGATGCGCACCGTGGTGACCGGCTCGCGCGCCGGCACCATGCCCTCCTCGATCGCGTAGACGCCGACCGCCGCCGAGAGATTGCCGCAGTTCGCCGAGTACGAAACGTACGGCTGGTCGATGCCGACCTGCCCGAACGTATACGTGACGTCGGCGCCGTGGACCTTTCCGGGACCGATGATGGCGACCTTGCTGGTCAAGTGGTCCGCGCCGCCGAGCCCGTTGATCTGGCGCGGATCGGGACTGCCCATCAACGCGAGGATCAGGCGGTCGCGCTGTTGCGGGTCCCGGGGAAGGTCGCGCTCGCTGAAGAACACACCTTTGCTCGTCCCCCCGCGCATGATGACGCACTTCACGGGTTCTTGCTGGACCATGCTCGCCTCCGCTGCGCGCACTGCGCCGCCGGCCACATGCTGGACTGCGATTGCTCCACTGTGGCCACCATGGCACTATAACAAAGTGACTTTGCCCGGGTAAACTGCGCCATGTTCGAAGAAGCCGTGCGGCGCGTTTTTTCCGTAATATGGACCGCGCGTGCGGTGCGGGCAAGGGCAGCGAGCACACGCCGGGCGCGGCACGATGCAACCGTTGCGCGCTTCCGCTTGCGGCGCGCGGCGCCTGCGGGGCGAGCGCTCCTGGTGGTGTTGCTCGCGGGGGCGGCGGGCTGTGCGTGGGCGCAGCGCGCCGAACCGGGTTATCCGGCGCGCCCGATCCGCTTCATCGTTCCGCTCGCTCCGGGCGGCAGCGTGGACATGATGGCGCGCAGCGTCGCGCACGCGCTGACCGAGGCTTTCGGCCAGCAGGTGGTCGTCGACAATCGTCCCGGCGCGGGGGGCACCATAGCGGTCGAAATCGCGGCCCGGGCGGCGCCCGACGGTTATACCATGGTGATGGGCAGCTCCAGCACCTTCGGCGTGAATCCGACGCTCTATCGCAGGCTCGGTTACGACGCGATCAGGGGTTTCGCGCCGGTCATCTTCGTTTCTTTCGCTCCCAACGCGCTGGTCGTGCACCCGCCGCTCCCGGTCCGCTCGGTCAAGGCGGGAAAGCTGAGGGCGCTCGGCGTGACCAGCGCGAAGCGCGCGCCGGCGCTGCCCGATGTTCCCTCGATGTCCGAGGCCGGGTTCGCGGCGGTAAATGCGACGTCCTGGAACGGCATCCTCGTGCCCGCGCGCACTGAGCGCCGCATCGTCGAGCGCCTGAACCGCGAGGTGCAGAAAATGCTGACCGCGGCGGAGGTGCGCGAGCGCCTCGTGGCGCAAGGCGCGGAGCCCGGGGGCGGCACGCCGGAAGAGTTCGCGAGGTTCATCCGGAACGAGATCACGAAGTGGGGCAAAGTCGTGAAAGCCGCCGGCCTGCGCGTGGAATGACGCCGCCCCGTCGAAGGAAAAAAATGATCGTTCGAACGATTGCCGCCGCGTGCGCCGCTGTCCTCGCGGTGATGACGGGTAGCGCGACGGGTGCTCAACGCGACGCGCGGAAGGTGGTCGCCTACCCCACCAAGCCGGTGCGTCTCATCGTGCCGTTCGCGCCCGGCGGTGGCACCGACATCGTGGCGCGCGCGGTCGCGCGCAAGCTCACCGAAGCATGGGGCCAGCAGGTGGTCGTCGACAACCGCGGGGGCGGCGGCACGATCATCGGCACCGAGCTCGCCGCGAAATCTCCGCTGGACGGCTACACGCTGCTGCTTGGCTCAACCTCGCTCGGCATCAATCCGAGCCTCCGCGCGAAGCTCCCCTACGACACGCTGACGGATCTCGTGCCGGTCACCCAGACCGCGTTCCAGGCCTACATCCTCGTCGTCCACCCCGGGGTTGCGGCCCGCGACGTGAAGGAGTTCATTGCGCTCGCCAGGGCGAAGCCCGGTACCCTCAATTTCGGCTCGCCGGGGCTTGGCAGCGGCACTCACCTCGCGACCGAGTTGTTCAAGATGCTCAGTGCTACCAACCTGGTGCACGTGCCATACAAGGGCAGCGGGCCTGCGCTCACCGACCTGCTCGGCGGGCAGATTCAGTTCCAGTTCGGGACCATACTGTCGACGCTGCTGCACGTGAAGACGGGGAGGCTGCGCCCGCTCGGCGTGAGCAGCGTCAAGCGGTCGTCTGCGCTCCCCGATGTTCCCACGATCGCCGAGGCGGGCGTGACCGGCTACAGCGCGACATCGTGGAACGGCGTGCTGACGCCGGCGGGTGTGCCGCAACCCGTCCTGAGGAAGCTCAACGCAGACGTCGTCAAGGTGCTGCGCGGCGCCGAAGTGCGCAAGCGGCTGGCGGGCGACGGTGCGGAGCCGGTGGGCAATTCCGCCGGGGAATTCGGCGCCCTCATTCGCAGCGAGATCGCGAAGTGGGCGAAGGTGATCAAGGCGGCCGGGCTCCGCGCCGAATGAGGGCGAGGCGGTTCAGGTTGCGCTGCGGGCGGCGGTTTGCGGCGGGTGCCCGGCTGCCGCGCCCTCGCCGCCGGGGACGGTGGCGCGCAACAACTGCCGGATGTCCGGGAGCGTGCCGCATTTGCGCGCAAGCTCGAAGAGGCGACGCGCGCCGGGTTCGCCGAGCACGCGCCCCGCGCAGTCCATGAACTTCTCGGCGCGGTCGGACGGCGTCATCGGCCACGCCGGCGAGCCCGGGGCGCGGTCAACCCGCGTCTCGTAGCGGCCGCGCGCGGTCTCCACCGCGACGTCGGTGTAGCCGACCACGCCGGAATAGACTTTCTCGCTCTCGATGCGGTAACGCCGCACCTTGGCCATCAGCTCGCGCGCCGCGGGGCGCTGCACCATGGCGTCGGTGAAGGTCTCGAGCGTAAGCCTGCGGTCGAGCAGGGTGGCGGCCGCCGCGTACTCGATGCTGAATTTTCCTTCGAGCCCGGTGCGCGGATCGTGGCTCACCAGCGCGGTGTCGCTGCCCGGCAGGAACCCGATTGCGACTGCGGTGACCTCTTCCGGGCGAATGTCGTGGCGCGCGATCAGCTCGAGCAGGCCGCCGACGGGGCGATGATTGCAGTAGCAGCACGGCCAGCGCTTGACGTAGATGCCGGGCTCACGCATTTCCCACGGGCTGCCGAGCTGTTCGAGAAGCAGGGCGAGCGGCGCGCCGTCGGCGCCGCCGTAAGTCGCAAAGAAGCTGTCCTCCCCGTCGAAGATCGCAGTGTCCGCGGTGAAGCCGTGGCGCGCCATCCACGCCGACAAAACCGCCCCGCGCGCCGCGTGACCTGCATGGAAGGGCTTCACCATCGTGCCGAAGTTCCGTATCAGTCCCGCGACCTGCGAGGCTGCGATGCCCCATGCGCGGGCGAGGCCCGCGGCATCGAGCCCCCACAGCCGCGCGGCGACCGCCGTCGAGGCGAGCGTTCCGATGGTGGCCGTGGTATGCCAGCCGCGCAGATAGTGCCCATGCCCGATCGCGGCGCCGAGCTTGCCGGCGACCTCGAGTCCCAGCGCGTAGGCGGCGAGCACCGCCTCGCCCGTGGCTTGGGCCACCTCGCCAGCCGCGAGCGCCGCCGGCACCATGGTCGCGCTCGGATGGCCGCGCAGGCTGGGCAGGCTGTCATCGAAATCGAGCGCGTGCGCGAAGATGCCGTTGGCGAAAGCCGCCTCGGCAGGCGAGGTGCCGAGGTCGTGCCCCCACACAGTGGCCTGCGGCCCGGCGCTGAGTTCGCGCACCCAGCGCTCCGCAAGCTCGCTCCCCTGCTCGAGCGTGCCCGCAAGCGCGACACCCATGGTGTCTGTGACCGCGTCGCGCGCGCCGGCGAACACGTCCTCGGGGATCGCGGCGGCGGGCGTTTCGATGACGAAGCGGGCGAGGCGTCCGGTGAGCGTCATAAGTCTTCCGTGTGGTGCGGCCGCGCGCGGTCTCAGTAACGGCGACGGCCGAGCACTGCGCGCGCGATCAGGTTGCGCTGGATTTGCGTGGTGCCGCCGGCGATCGCGAGCCCGCGCACGTCGCGGTAGAGGCGTTCGAGCGGATACGCACAGGAGTAGCCGTTCGCGCCGAAGAGCTGCATCGCGTCGGAGACCACCTGCAGCGCGGCCTCGTTGGCGAAGGTCTTGGCGATCGCCGCCTCGGTTTCCGACGGGAAGCCGCTGGTCGCGTTGGCTGCAGCCCGGTAGACGAGCAGTCGCGCCGCGTCGAGCTTGACCTTCATGTCGGCGACCATCCAGCGCAGCCCCTGGAAATCCGCGAGGCGCTTGCCGAACGCCTCGCGCTGCTGGACGTATTCCACCGCCTCGTCGAATGCGCGCTGCGCCGCGCCGAGCGCCATCGCGGCGTTGCAACAGCGCGACACGCTCATCGACATGAGGGAAGCCTGGAAGTCGCCTTTGGCCATGCGGTTTGCGACCGGCACGCGGCAGTCCCTGAAGACGAGCTCGGTCGAGGGGCTGCCGTGATGCCCCATCAGCGGCTCGACCTTCCCGATCTCGAGCCCCGGCGTGCCGCGCTCGATCAGCAGCAACCCCTTCTCAGCGTGATCGCCGTCGCGGAAGTTGACGTCGACGAGATAGAGATGAGCGATCGCGCCACGCGAGATCCAGCACTTGGTGCCGTTCACCACGTAATGATCGCCGTCGCGCACCGCGGTGGTGCGCAGCCGGCTCGCATCGGAGCCCGCTTGCGGCTCGCTCATCGCGTGGCAGGGAATCACTTCGCCGCTCGCGATCCTGGGAAGATCGCTGCGCCGGTGCGCGTCGGCTCCGAGCTGTGCGATGCGGTTCGCATGCGCGTTGGCGCTGAACACGTAAAGCGCGGTGCTCACGCACGCCCACGCGATCTCCTCGAGCACGATCAGGAGATCCATCGGCGCGCTGCCCGCGCCGCCGTACTGTTCCGGGATCAGCAGGCCGAAATACCCCTTTCCGGCGGGCAGGCGGATGCTTTCCCAGGGCACCTCGCACTGCCGGTCCCAGCGCGCCGCCTTCTCCTGAAACACCTCGCGCGCGAGCTTGCGCGCCTCGTCGCGCAGCAGTTCCTGTTCCGAGGAAAGCTTGAAGTCCATATGCCGTCGGCGGCGCCGGCGTTCTGCCTATCAAGTCCAGAATATGGAAAAGGCGGCCATAACTACAGTATACGCCGCGCGCTCGCTCGTCGGGTAGACCGCCCTGCCTACACTGCGCCGGGCTGGCTGTGCCGCGCGGACGCCTGGTTCCGTGCAGTGCCGTCCACAATCCGGACTCCAACGCTTAGCCGGGATGCGGCGTGCTTGTATAATCACAGGCCGGACCGGGCGCCACACAATGACGCGCTCCCACAGCCCCTAGCCCTTTCCGACCCCTATCGTACTCGAGCTTACCCGCGCGCTAAGTGAGCCACGCGAGATGGCAACACGGTCTTGCTGCGAAACAGTGTAACGAAACGCTTAACCAGCGCGACCGGTACAGCGAGAAGTTAGGTCTCGAGAGGGACCACACCACAGACCGTTCCAGTATCAGCGGATCAGCGAACAGCGCACAGCGCACCAACACCTCCGACGGGCTCATTGTGG
>JACQGO010000167.1 GCA_016199485.1 Betaproteobacteria bacterium | reverse complement strand
GGGAAAAGCCGGAACAAACACAGCCGACACTGCGAGGCCCTGCGGGCCACCCCTCCTGGGTAAGGAGGGGAAAAGCCGGAAGAAACACAGCCGACACTGCGAGGCCCTGCGGGTCACCCCTCCTTGGAAAGGAGGGGAGCAAGATAGGGCCGCTTCATCTTGTTACTGGTTCCTGCACCTTCTCGAGTTCGTTGCGCGCCACGCTCGCTCCCAGGCGGCGCGAGATATCGCCCGCCGCCTTCACCACCAAGCGCACGAAATCGCGCTCGCGCGGCTGCATGCGCACCGTGGGGCCGGTGACGGTAATGCAGTATCTCACCTCGTTGTTGACGTCGCGGATCGGCGCCGACACCGCGGTAAGTCCCAGCACGCGCTCGCCGCGGGTGACCGCGCTGCCCTGCCGGCGTATGCGCTCCAGCTCCGCGAGCAGGTCCGCGCGCTTTTTCCCGGACATCTTGACCGCGTAGGCGACCGCCTCCCTCTGCTCCTTCTTCGGAAGATACGCCATCAGCGTCTTGGCGGTGGCGCCGTCGATGAGCCGCACGTGCTCCCCGGGCTTGGTGACGCTCATCAGCGGGGAGGGCATGTCGATCACGTCGATGCACACGCGGTTGCGCCCGTTCGCCATGTTGAGCGTCACGGTCTCGTTCGCCTGCCCCGCGAGCGCGATCATTACCGGGCGCGCGATCTGCCGGATGCTGAGCGTGCTCTGCACCAGGCCCGCGAGCCGCGTGACGCGGAACGAGAGGCAGTACTGCTGGTTCTCGAGCCGCACCAGGTAACCCGCCTTGTCGAGGCTTTGCACGAGGCGGAACGCCGTCGACTTGGGCAGCCCGACGCGGTTGGCGATTTCCTGCAACGCGAGGCTGGGGCGCTCCGGGGTAAAGCAGTCGAGCACCGCCAGCGTGCGTTGCACGGCGCGCATCATGGTCGCGTCTCTCCTCCCGGCATAAGCATGGTGTGCGGTGAAACGGCGGCGACAGTGTAGCACGAGCGCACGCCCTGCGTTCCGATGGGCGAAACCGGGACTGTCACCCGAAACAAGGCGTTGACAAGCGCGAGCGGTGCAGGCTATATACCGGAAGGCGTCGTCAATCCCCGAAAGAGACAAGCTCATGAATGAAACACGAACCCTGGCTCAGTGGATCGCGAACCTGCGGCTGCGCGACGTTCCCGACGAGGTGCGCGAGCACGCGCGGCGCTTCATTCTCGACAACTTCGGCTGCCAGATCGCCGGCGCGACGCTGCCCTGGAGCCAGGCCTACTACGAAGTCGTCAGAAAGACGCGCAGCGGCACGCACTCCACGGTTGCGTATTTCGGGGACAGGCTCTCGCCCGACGACGCCGCGTTCATCAACAGCACGTTCAATCACGCGAACGAGACCGACGACACGCATCTGAAAAGCCCGACCCATCCGGGCAGCATCGCGGTGCCGGCCGCGCTGGCAATGGCGGAGTATGCGCGCGCCGACGGCGAAAAGCTGCTCGCCGCGGTGATCGCCGCCTACGAGATCCAGATCCGCATCTCGTGGGCCTGCTCGCCGTTCCTCATCTACCGCGGACACCATCCGCCGGTGGGCGTCGGCCCGTTCGGCGCGGCCGCGGCGGGCGCGATCCTGATGGGGTTCGACGCGGAAAGGACGCTCAACGCGCTGGCGATCGCGGGCAGCCACTCCGCGGGGCTGATCGAGTACACCAGGACCGGCGGCTCGGTGAAGCGCATCCACAGCGCGATCCCCGCCGCGGCCGGAGTGCGCGCGGCGCTGTTCGCGGAAGCCGGCATCACCGGCCCGCACTCGATCCTCGAGGGCGACAAGGGTTTCTGCAAGGTGTTCGCCGGCGACTACGATCTGAACCGGCTCACCGAAGGGCTCGGCACGCGCTACCATCTGCTCGACAACGCGCTGAAGCCCTACTCGTGCTGTCACCTGATCCACGCGGCGTTCGACGCGCTCGACCAGCTGCGCGACCGCGAGCCGCTCACCCCCGGGCAGGTCAAGTCGATCACGGTCTACACCAACAGCGAGCCCATCCTTTCGCACATCGGCTCGATCGTCGAGCCGCAGGACATACTCGGCGCGCAGTTCAGCCTGCCGTTCTCGCTCGCGATGCGGCTGCATCACGGCGGGCGCGGCGTCAACGGCGGCAACGGCTACTGGGACTATCCGAACGTCAACCTCAAGGACCCTCGCCTCCTCGAGACCGCGCGCAACGTGAAATGCGTCGTCCCCGACAACGCCGAATGGGCGCGCGTCGACAAGGGCGCCGGCATTGAGGTCGAGACGACCGACGACCGACGGCTGCGCGAAATCGTGCCGTACTCGAAGGGTCTACCCGAGAACCCGATGTCCGCCGCCGAAGTGAAGGAGAAATTCCACTCGCTGGTCGATCCCATCCTGCCGGCAGGACGGCCGGATGAGATCGTGGCGGCAGTGGATCACGTTGAAACCATCAAGAGCGTCGAGAAGCTCGCGCAACTGCTGGTCGTGCCGGCGACAAAGCGATACACGGCGGTGGCCGGCGGCAGGCGATAACGATCATGAAATCCCCCGGGATGGTTGTACTACACGCGCCGAACGGGAGCTTGACCATGCAGCGGTGATGGGGAAGACTTACCGGGGGCGAGGAGAGGAACCTAAAACGAGGAGGATAGCGGTATGAAATACGCGCTGGCGTTACTAGTCGCGCTGGGGTGCATTCTCGGCTCAGCCCATGCGCAGCAATTCCCGACGAAGTCGATCCGCTTCATCGTACCGTTCACGCCGGGCGGCGGCACCGATACCTTCGCCCGCATCGTGGCGCCGAAACTCGGCGACGCCCTGGGCCAACAGGTGATCGTCGACAACCGCGCGGGCGCCCAAGGGAGCATCGGCACCGCCATAGGAGCCAAGTCGCCGCCCGACGGCTACACCATCGTGCTGGGTTTCATCGGAACGTTGACGATCAATCCCCATCTCTACCGCAATGTCGGTTACGATCCGATCAAGGATTTCGCCGCGGTCGCGCGCGGCACGATGCAGCCCTACGTGCTGGTCGTGCACCCTTCGGTGCCGGTAAAAACGTTGAAGGAACTCGCGGCGCTCGCCGGGAAACATCCGGGCAAACTGACCTTCGGGTCCTCGTCGTCCGCAGCGCAGCTCGCGGCAGAGCTGTTCAAGATGATCACCGGTACCAACATGCTGCACGTGCCTTACAAAGGCGCCGGGCCCGCCTTGATGGATCTCCTCGCGGGCAATCTCGACATGACCTTTTCGGTCCCCGCCGCACCGTCCGGCCACGTGAAAGCCGGCAAGCTGAGAGCGATTGCCGTCACCGGAACGAAGCGCCTGCTGGAGTTCCCCGACATCCCCACTTCCGCGGAATCAGGGTACCCCGATCTCGAGGTCACCGGCTGGTACGGCATCGTCGTGCCCGCCGGCACGCCGAAGGACATCATCGCGAGACTCAATGCGGAAACCGTGCGCGCACTGCAGCTCTCGGACGTCAAGCAGCGGTTGAGCGGCGCCGGACTCGATGCCGCGCCGAGCTCATCCGAGGAATTCGCGGCGATCATCAAGAAAGAATACGAGCGCTGGGGCAAGGTGGTAAAAGCCGCCGGGTTGAAGGTCGATTAGGCGCGCAAGCGCCGGCGGCGGCGTTGTAGTGGCTGTCTGCGCATCCGCACCCGCTGCGCCGCTGCCGCGGCTCCCGGTCGTCGAACACGGCGAGCGCATCGGCGTTGCCGCGTTCGGCGACAGCGGGCCGCTCGCTCGGGCTTCGGCGCGGACCCCGTTTATCCCGGGCGGCCGGCGTTCGACACCGTGGTGCAGGCGATGTCGGGATTCATGGATCGGCGAGCTGGGCGAAGCAAACCGCGAAATCTCGCGCGAACTCGAGTCACTGGCAGCAGAGAGCCGACAGCCCGGAGCGGGGCGTTCATGGCGAGCCCGTGTTCGCAATCGCGGGCGGCGCGATAGCTCATTTCACACCCCGCCGGCCGCGTCGAGCTCCGCGTTGCCGCTGATCAGGCTGATGATTTCCCTCACTCCCCGCGCCGGCTGCTCTTCGAGCCGGTCGAGGAGCGCGAGCAGGCGTGCGGTCTCTGCGTCGTCGAGCGCCCGCTTGAGGCAGTCGCGCAACTTCACCGCGTGGTCCGCCTCCGAGAGCGGCTGCGCGCCCCACCCTCCTTTCGGCGCGCGGCAGCAAGTGGCAACGCACCGCCCGTCCGCAAGTTCGACTTCGACCTCGACGCGCATGTTGAGCCAGTTGCCCGGAATCTCCGGGTCCTGCGTGAGCGCCACCTTCTCGAGCATCCCGGACATGTCCGGGCGGAAACGGCGTTCGTCGGTAAAGGTATCGATTCTCACCGCGCCGTCGAGCAGCGCCGCCGCCACGGTGTACTGCAGGCTGAACTTGCCGTCGAGCCCGGTGGCGGGCCGCGGGCGGTCGATGTACTGCATCACCGGCGCCCGGATCAGGACCTGTTTGACGTCTCGCGGATCGGCAATTTGTGCGCGCGCATCGAGCGCCGCGGTGATCGCGTAGTGCGTCGCGAATTGCGACGGGAACAGCTTGATCGCGAACCCCGGGTCGATCATGCGCCACGGCCGGCCGTAGGCGAGCAGTTTCGCCTCGTCGCAGCTCTCCGGATAGAACGTCGCGAAAAACCCGCGCGGCGCCTCGAAGATATCGGGATTCGCGGTGAACCCGCGGCTCGCGAGCAGCGCCGCGTCGAGCCCCGCGGCCGCGGCGAAGCCGCAGTGCGTGCTCTTCGTCATGGATCCCACGTTGGCAAGCAGTGTGCCTGCGCGCGAGCCCGCGAGCCCCAGCGCGTGACAGAGCTGATCTTCGCTCAGGCCGAGTAGATGCGCCGCCGTGACCGCCGCGCCGGGCACTCCCGCAATCCCCGGGGGATGAAAACGCAGCCTCTCGGGATGAGACTGGTCGGCGGCGAACTGCAGCCGGACCTGTACTTCCATCCCCTTCGCCACCGCGGTGATCACTTCGCGTCCGGCAAGCTCGTGCGCTTCCGCCAGCGCGAACGCGACCGGCACCGCGGGCGACACCGCGTGCGTGGGCGGGAGCCACATCGGCTCGAAGTCGAGCACGTGGATGGCGACGCCGTTGAGGTACGCCGCGTTGACGACGGAGGTCTGGAAACCATGGCCCCAGGCGCTTGCCCGCGGCGCGCCGCCCAGGGCGCGCAGGTGTGCGGCGAGTATCCCGACCGGCTCCTCGCGGCAGCCTGCGACCGCGACCGCGATGCCGTCCTTGACCGCCTGCTTGACGCGCGCGACGCACTGCGCGCCGAGCGCTTCGAAACGCGTCCCGGTGATAATGCGTGCAAGTTGCCGCGTAACGCCCACGCTGACTCTCACGCCGTGGCGCCGCGCGGGAGCGCCAGTACGCCGTCCGCGAGGCACTCGTAGGCGATCCGCGGCAGTCGCCGCCGCGCAATCCGGTGCAGGTCTTCGATGTTCAGCGCTTCGCGGTAGTTCATGGCATGGCGGCGCACGGGCGGCGAGCAGTATAGCAAACCGCCGGCACGCGAATTCCGCGCCGTCCATCATCTGGAACGGTGCATACTCCGGGCCCGGTCACGGCGCCCACTCCCCGGACCCCCTCACCCAGAATGCCGGCAGCAGCAGTTGCCACGCGCCCCACAACAGGAACCACAGCGTCACTTCGAGCGGCGCCTGCTCCCACGCGATCGAGACGTAGCCGCCCGCTCTCTCCTCGAACGTGCTCGCGACGAGGAGCCCGGCATCGAGCGCCACTGCGAGCGCGGCGAGCGCGACGCGCGCAGCTCTCGCTGCCTTGAGCGCCCGATGGCGCCAGAGTATCAACACCGCCGGCACCACCCCGAACAGCGGGAGCGAAAACAGCATGAGCGCAAGCCATCCCTGTCCGGCGCCAGCGACCAGGAATGCAACCAGCAGCGCTACCATGCCATAGAGGATGCCGAACGACGCGAGCCCGATATTGGCCATGCTCTCTCACGCGATGCGCGTCAAAAGGCGGATTGTAATGCGGCGCGCGAGCGCGCGACACGCCGGTAGTGGGTCAGTTTGGCCGCAGCGACCTGTGCTGGCGGCGCGCGGCGCGGGTAAGCCGTCAAGCGAAGTTTGTGTTGACGAGCGCCGACGGTTTGGGCACCCGCAGCGTGCCGTCTGCCGCACCGGGAGCAAAGCCAAACTGATCCACTGCCGGCACGCCGCCGCTTTCCTCGCTGAGGCGGGACATCGCTGCTATACTTCGCGGAGCGCGCCGCCAGCTTCGACCGCCGGCAGCGGACGCCGCCAGACGGCCGGTCGAAGCTCACGGACACCATCGCGCACCGTGCGCCGCCGGGCCAACTCTGGCATGTCCGGCACACCGGTTCAGCCCGGCCATTATTCCACGACATGTACCTGATCGTCCTGCTCGGCATCGTCGTTCATGCCTGCTATCTCGGCAGCAAGGTCGCGGTGTCGCTGTTCGCGATCGAGCTCGGCGCCGGCCCCTTCCTGGTCGGCACGCTCGCCGCGCTCTACGCGCTGCTGCCGACGCTGATCGGCGTGCACGCGGGGCGCATGACCGACGTCTTCGGCGTGCGCTACCCGCTGCTGTTCGGCACGCTCGGCACCGGGTTCGCGCTGCTGCTGCCGTTTCTGTGGCGCAACCTCTACGCGCTGTATGCCTGCGCGGCGCTGATGGGCACGGCTTTCCTGTTCTTCAATATCGCGATCCAGACGCTGACCGGGGCGTACGGCAAGCCGGAGGACCGCACGCGCCACTTCAGCATGCTCAGCGTCGGATACTCGATATCGGCGTTCGTCGGGCCGATGTTCGCCGGATTCTCGATCGAGTACGCGGGGCACCCCGTGACCTTTCTTTTTTTCTCGCTCGCCACGCTGTTCCCCGCCTGCGTGATCGGGCTCCACAGGAGGCTCACCGCCGTCGCCCCCGCGCAATCGGGCGATCAGAAGCGCAGCGCGCTGGATCTCCTGCGCAACCCGCCGTTGCGCAGGCTGGTCGTCGTAAGCGCCCTGATGGTCGCCGGGGTCGAGCTCTACGTATTCTACCTGCCGATCTACGCGCATTCGATCGGCGTGTCGGCCTCCGGCATCGGCTTGATCATGGGAGCCTATGGCACCGCGGCGTTCATCGTGCGCTTCGTGCTGCCCACCCTGGTCCGCAGGGTGCCGGGCAGCCGGGTGCTGGCGGTGTCGGCGCTTGTCGCGGCGGCGGGTTTCGCGGTGTTTCCCGCCGCGCGCGAGGTCCATTTGCTGATACTGCTTTCCTTCATCATCGGCCTGGGGCTGGGATGCGGGCAGCCGTTGTCGATGATGCTCTCCTACGAGAGCTCGCCCGCGGGGCGCGCCGGCGAGGTCACGGGCCTGCGCCTGATGATCAACAACATCTCGCGCGTCATCGTGCCGCTGATCTCGGGCGCGCTCGGCTCCGCGTTTGGCGTGTGGCCGGTGTTCCTGATCAACGCGGTGTCGCTCACGTCCGTGTTCCACTTTGCGCGCAAACGCTGAGCGGCGACGAACGCCCGCTGGTCACAGCTGATCGGCGGAACGCTGCTGGTGGCGGTCGGCGCGCTGCTGTTGCTGCGCCCCGAGTGGCTGATGTTCGGATAGGTGCGCGGGGCCGCTTCACTCGCAGCTGAACGCGACGCACTCCGCGCCCGGGTCGCGCGCGCTGTGCCCGAACGCGATGGCACCGTTTCCGTGCAGCACGGTCTGCTCGCGCCGCAGCTCGATCTCGGGCCCGCCGGCGATCGTGACGAACGTGCCGTTGGTGCTGTGGTCGGTCAGCACGAACTTGCCGCGCCGCAGCTCGATCTTCGCGTGCCGGCGCGAGGCCATCGGATCCGTGATCACGACCGTGTTCTCGGCGTCGCGCCCGAGCGAGGCTGCCTCCGCGACCACGATCTCGACATCGTGGAAGCTCAGGCGCAAGCGCCGGCTGCCGCGTGCCGCCGCCGGCCTCGCCTGCCCGGGCATCGCGGTGCGCCCCGCCCCGGTCTGCCACAGCAGCTCGCAGATATCGACCTCCTCGTGCTTGCCCTTGACCGGGAGCGCCTCGATCCGGCGCGCCGCCTGTCGAAGCCCGGGCGCGAGCAGCGCGACCGTCCCGCCGGTCGTGACGATCTGGCCGGCGAGCGCGAATCCCGACATGCGTGCGGCGACGTTGACGCAGTCGCCGAACACGTCGCCGCCTTCCTCGATCACCGGACCATAGTGAAAGCCGATGCGGATCGCGAGCCGCGCCCCGCCCGTCCCCGGGGCGCTCGCAACATGCATTTGCATTTCGCGCGCGGCGCGCGCCGCGGCGTTCGCGTCCGGAAACACGCACAGCACGGCGTCGCCGATGGTCTTCACCACCCGCCCGCCGGCAGCCGCAGTGATCCCGCCGAGCAGCGCGAGGCACTCGCGCACCTCGCCGAAAGCGCGCGTGTCGCCGAGCGCCTCGTAGAGGCGGGTGCTCTCCGCCACGTCGGCGAAAAGCACCGCGAGATTGGCCTTGTTTCGCGTCATGCAGTGCAGTCATTCACGCGGGAAGCCACCCCGCGCCGGTGGCCTGCAGCGCTCAGGCGCGCGCCGCGGAACGCCCGGCGATGCGCCCGAATACCGCACCCGACATGAGCCCCGTGCCGAGCGGGTAGTTGTAATGGAACAGGCCCCCGACCATCTCGCCGCAGATGTACAGCCCCGGGATCGGCTTCCAGTCGGTCGCGATCGCCTGCGCATCCTTGTTGATCTTGATCCCGCCGAAGGTAAACGTGATGCCGCCGGTCACCGGGTAGGCGACATACGGCGGGGTGTCGAGCTTTTGCGCCCAGTTCGATTTCGGCGGATCGATGCCCTCGGTGTGCACGCCGTCGAGAATCGCGGGATTGAACGGCCCACCGCGGCCCGCTGCGGCGTTGTACTGGTTGAGGGTCTTCAACGCCTGCTGGTGGTCGACCTTGAGCTGTTTCACCAGTCCTTTGAGCGTGTCGGACTTGAGCGGCACGCTGGTCGAGTAGCGCGGTTCGAGCAAGTGCAGCACCTTGGAATCGAAGATCTGGTAGACGAGGCTGCGCGGCTGCTTGAGGATGAGCCCGCCGTACTTGGCGTAGGTAAAGGACTGGAAATCCGGCGCCTCGTCGATCCAGCGCCGGCCCTCCACGTTGATCATGACGCCATACGGATACGACAGGCGGTTGGTCTTGTCGGTAAGCTCGCGCACTCCGTAATCCGGGGCCTCGGCGTTGATCGGCGTGGCGTGGCAGCCGCCCCAGTGGCCCCACGGCATCGCGCCGAT
>JACQGO010000165.1 GCA_016199485.1 Betaproteobacteria bacterium | reverse complement strand
GCAGGAGGCGCGGCTGGAGAAGGAGCTGTCGCGCCAATACCACCTCATTACGCGCGACGACCGACTGGAAACGGTGGCCAAGGACATCGCACGCCATTTCACCGGCCGGGGCTTCCAGGGCAAGGCGATGGTGGTGTCCATGGATAAGGCGACTGCGCTTCGCATGTACGACAAGGTGCGCAAGCATTGGCCGGAGCTCGACACGCCGGACATGGCAGTGGTGGTCTCGCCCGGGCAGAACGAGATCGAGCAAATGAAAAAGCTCGGCCTCGACATCGTGCCGCACAGAAACCGCATGAACGATCAGGTGCTGGACGAGAAATTCAAGGACCCGGATGACCCGCTGCGCCTCGTATTCCTCTGCGCGATGTGGCTTACCGGGTTCGACGCTCCGAGCTGCTCGACGGTGTACCTCGACAAGCCGATGCGCAACCACACGCTGATGCAGACCATCGCGCGCGCGAACCGGGTGTTCCCGGGCAAGCACAGTGGCGTGATCGTGGACTACGCCAACGTGTTCGCGCGGCTGGAGCGCGCGCTCGCGATCTACGCCACGGGCCGCGGGGGCGAACGGCCGGTGCGGGACAAGAAGGCGCTGGTGGCCGAGCTGCGCCAGGCGGTCGCGGGGGCAACGGAGTTCTGCAAGGCGCACGGGGTGGATCTTGCGAGGATCGAGGGGACATCGGCGGAGAAGTTTGAGCGCGCACAGGCGGTGGAGGATGCGGCCAACTGCCTACTCGCGCCGGAAGCGGTGAAGCGCGATTTTCTGTCGCGCGCGCGGCTCGTGGACGCGCTCTACGGCGCCGTGAAGCCCGATCCTGTGGCGGTCGAGTTCGCGACGCGCTGCGGGTCGATCCGCGCGCTCGCGGATTTCATCCGCAATCGCAGCGACCCGCCGGACATTTCGCACGTCCTGCAGGGAATCAACGAATTGCTCGACCGCTCGATCGGCGCAGAGCCCTTCAGGATTAAGGACAAAGACCGCGCGTTCGGCGGTATCGACCTGTCGAAGATCGACTTCCAGAAGCTGGCGAAGCGCTTCGAGAAGAAAAGGCCGACTAACAGCGACTTGGAGCGTCTGAGAGCCGCGGTGAAGGCGCAGCTCGAGCGAATGGTGCGGCTCAACCGCACGCGAGCCGACTACCTCGAGAAATTCCAGGCGCTGATCGACGACTACAACAGCGGCAGCCGCAACATCGAGGAAATATTCCGCGACCTTGTCGCGCTTTCACGTGCGCTGACCGAGGAGCAGGAGCGGCACGTGCGCGAGCACCTGAGCGAGGAGGAGCTGACTATCTTCGACATCTTGACCCGTCCTAGCCCAGAGCTTTCTCGCGAAGAGCGCGAGGAGGTAAAGAAAGTCGCCCGGCAGCTCCTGGCGCGCCTGAACGCCTTGCTTGTGCTGGATTGGCGAAAGCGGACCGCCGCTCGCGCCCAGATCCGGCTTGCCATCGAGGACGTGCTGGATGAGGGTTTGCCTGCTCGGTATACGAAAGAGCTTTACAAGAAGAAATGCGATGCGCTCTTCGAGCACGTGTATGAGTCGTACATGGGCGATGGCAAGAGCGTTTACGCGGAAGCTGCGTAATACGTAAACGGGGAATCTCGTCGAGTTATTTTCGACGCCACGCCTCGTGAATCCACCAGCAGAGCGGCTTGGCGCGGGCGAGCCTGCGCTCGCGCTCATGGCTTGCCATGCGCGCACCGTGGACATGCCGCACCGGTCAGCTGCCGATGTGCACGGTGTATTGCGCGCCGTTGGAGAAGGTGCAGGTGCCGGCGCCAAGGTACGGCGTGCTCATCTGGTACTCGCAGCGCGCGAACGTGCCGCGGGGGCCGTGGGCGCTCGCGACGCCCTTGCGTTCCTCGCCCGAAACGCGGGTCGCTTCACCGGAGAGCAACTCGCCCTGATAGGTGAACTGGAACCGCCCCTTGCCGCTCATCAGGTTCGTGACCTGGCCGATGAGCACGCCGGTCTGGTTGGCGAGATCGTTGGCGGGGTAGAGCCGGACGTTGAGGAGGGCCGGGGGCGGAGCGCCGGGTGCGGCACCGGGCGGTACGGCCACGGGCGCGGCAACCACCGGCGCGCCCAGCGGGTAGTAAGCGTAATAGGGCGTTCCTTCCGGGCCCGAGGCCACGGGAACGACGTAGCAGCCCGTGAGCACCAACGCCGGAATGGCCAGTGCGATTGCATGCTGCTTTGAAACAGCAAGCATGGGCGCGCTGCATGGAGGAACAGATTCGACTGGATCTCGAATATTCATGACGGCTCCTTTCGGGTTTGCCCGTCTGCTGCAATGATGTTGTTCTGCTCCCTGTTGAAGAGGTCCCGGTACCGGTTCCACGATCTTTCACGTTGCTCCGTCGCGATCCGGCATTGCGGTATCCGGGGGTGCGCCGGCCCGCCTCGCAGGCATTGCCGCCGCCGGCTCAGCTGCCGATATGGATCGTGTACTGCGCGCCGTTCGAGAAGGCGCAGGTCCCTGCGCCTTGATGCGGCGTGTTCATCTGGTACTCGCAGCGCACGGAGGTGCCGCGGTTGCCGAACGCGCTCGCGATGCCGCGGCGCTCGTCCCCCGAAACGCGCGTCGCTTCCCCGGTGAGCACTTCGCCCTGGATGTTGAACTGGAAGCGCCCCTTGCCCGTCATCAGGTTGGTCACCGTGCCGGTGAGCACGCCGGTCTGGGCGCCGAGGTCGTTCGCCGGATAGGCGCGCACGTTGAGCACCGCCGGCGCCTGCACGCGCGGCGGAACGTTTTCGCTGGGCGTGGGGAACGGCGGCATCGCAACCACGGCTCCCACGGGGTATGCCGGCGTGCCGTCGGGGTTGACTGGAATCACGTAGCAGCCGGACAGCGCCGCCACCGGCAGGGACAGCGCGAGCGCGTTGCGAACGAGCGTGGATCGGGCAAAGTCGCGTATGTTCATGGTGCCTCCTTTCATGGTTGCTGAGTTGTTTCCATCACTGCGCGGCCCGGCGAGCGGGTCGCGAAGCTCGAAGACCGCTTCCGCGCGAGCATCACGCGGGATTCCACGATCCGGTAAGCGGGGATTTCCGGTCCTGGTCCTCATGCGTCACCTCCTTTGTAGGACGGCCGCGCCGTTTCGCGGCGGGTGTGACGCACAGGATGCAACCCGGGGGCAGCCGGATCGCTTACCGATGAGTTACCGATGGCTTACAGATGATCCTGTCAAATAATCAAGTACTTGCTGGCGGCACCGCGTCACGGCGGGGGAACGCGCGTGTCGCGCGGTGCACCGGCAGACCGCCGGGGGCTTGTCGCACGGATGTCCGGCGGGCCGCTATGAAGGCTGGAGGATTTTCTCGTGGAGCGCGCGGGTTTCGGCCGAAGGCTCGACGCCGAGCGTGGCCTGCAACGCCTTGCGGCAGCGGTTGTAGGTTTCCGCAGCCTCGGCGTTGCGCCCGAGCTGTGCATAGCACTGCATGAGATTGCGGTAGAGGCTTTCGGCGGTGCCGTCGGCTTCGAGCGCACGCTCGAGCAGGTCTACCGCGCGCTCCGGCTCGCCCGCCTGCTGGAAATGGCGGCAGGCTTGCGCAAGCGCGCGCACGAAGCGGTGGCGCTGGCGTTCGCGCGCCGGCTGCGCCCAGGGCTTGTCGGGCTCGTTGCCCAGGAAGGGGCCCGCGTAAAGCCCGACCATCCGCTCGCACAGCTCGCCGAGCTTGTCGCGGTCGATGTTCTCGCGCGGCCCGCGCAGCATCCGCTCGATGCGCGCCGTCACCTGCTCGAACGCCCAGATGTCCACCCAGACGCAGCGCCCGTCGAGCGTAAGCTTGCCCTCCGAGAGCTGGAGCGCGCGGTCCTCCCCGAGGAGCTTGCGCAGCCGGTGCAGCGTGGTGGTGAAGGAGCGGTGGGCCGAGTCGCCCTCGATGCGCGGCCACAGCGCTTCGGTGATGCGCTCTTCGGTCACTTCACGCCCGCCGCAGGCGATGAGCGCGCGCAGCAGGTCGAGCGGGCGCCGCTGCGCCTTGCCCGCGAAGGTGAGTGGATCACCGCCGCGTAGCAAACGGAACCGGCCAAAGGTGTGCACGCGGATGGGCCACGGCCAGTCCGCGAGCCCGAGCTGGGAGGCGTCGAGCGCGAGCCCGCGGGCGTGGATGATCTTGCCGACGAACTCGCGCTCGATGCCGGCCTCGAGCGCGTAGCTGCACAGCCGCGCGAGCATGTCGCGCCGCCACAGG
>JACQGO010000176.1 GCA_016199485.1 Betaproteobacteria bacterium | reverse complement strand
GCGAGATCGTGCAGAAAGAGAAGCTGCTCGATCAACCCATAGTGATCGTCAACAAGCCGGGCAGCGGCGGTGGAGCTGCTTTCGGCTACCTGACGGAGAAGAAGGGTGAAGCCCACATGTTCATGGGCGTGCCCAGCAACATCATGCTGGGCACGCCTTTGATCCGGAAACTCCCTTACAGCTACAAGAACTTCACGCCGATCGCCAACCTGGTCGTCGACGGGGGCATCGTGCTGGTACGGACCGCATCGCCGTTCAAGACGTTTGACGATCTCCTCGCGGAGGCGCGCAGGCGTCCCAAGGAGTTGACGCAGGGCATGACCGCCCCGACTTCCACCGACGCCCTGATGGCCCGGGCGATCATGAAGCGCAAGGGAGCGCAATGGAACTTCGTTTCGTTCAAGTCCGAACCGGAGGCCGTCAGCAACACCCTGGGCGGGCACGTCGATTTCGTGTTCGCCAATCCGTCGAATACTGTCGAGCACGTGCGCGCGGGGAAGCTGAGAGTATTGCTCGCCGTCGCACCGCAGCGCTACGCCGCGTTCAAGGATGTTCCCACCACGAGCGAAGCA
Organism: Betaproteobacteria bacterium; assembly: GCA_016199485.1. Classification (GTDB taxonomy): domain Bacteria; phylum Pseudomonadota; class Gammaproteobacteria; order Burkholderiales; family SG8-41; genus JACQGO01. The sequence goes on along the minus strand of JACQGO010000176.1, from coordinate 3,730 downwards.
GGCCTGGGCGAGCCCATCGTTTCCTACCGGGGATTCGTGGGGCCCTCGGGAATGCCGGACTACGCGGTGAAGACGATCGAAGCGACCCTGAAAAAGGTCCTCGACAGCGCCCGCTTCAAGGCGCACATGGACAAGACGATGATGCAGCCTTACTGGATGTCCTCGAGCGAGTACGGCAAGTGGCTCGATGAGGAGAGCGGGAGAGTGAAGCAGCGGCTCATCGACGCGGGGATGTTGAAATAAAGGAGGAGGCCCGATGGACGAGCTCGCCGGAATTTCGCATCGACCGGCGCCCTGCAACAGGTTCGGCGCGCCTGCTCTCGGCGCACCGCCAACCATGAAGCGCATCGCGTCCCGTTCTGTCCTGGCGGCGCTTGCTGTTCTGCTTGCCGCCGCCGTTGCAACGGAGAGCGCCGCGCAGACAGGGGCGCAGGGTTATCCCGCCAGGCCGCTGCGGTTCGTGTCGCCGTTCTCTCCGGGGGGTACCACCGATACGCTGGCGCGTTTGATCGGTCAAAAACTGACCGAAACCTGGGGGCAGTCGGTGGTCATTGAAAACCGGCCCGGCGCCGGCGGGACCATCGGCGCGGAGGCGGTCGCCAGGGCGGCTCCCGACGGATATACCTTGCTGCTCACATCCGTCGGCGCTCACGCGGTCAGTCCCGCGCTGCGCAGCAAGTTGGCGTACGACGCGGTGCGCGATTTCTCCCCCATTACGCAAGTAGCGTCGGGCAACAATATCCTGGTCGTGCACCCTTCCCTGCCCGTGCGCTCGGTGCAGGAATTGATATCGTTCGCGAGGAAGAAACCGGGACAACTGACGTTCGCCTCGGGGGGACACGGCACTTCCCCCCACATGGGCGGCGAGCTGTTCAAATCGCTGGCCAGGGTGGACATGATACACGTGCCGTACAAGGGCGGTGGTCCCGCGGCCATTGCGCTTCTGAGCGGAGAAGTATCGTTGTCGTTCGGCAGCATCGCGACGGTGCTGCCGCAGGTTCGTGCTGGCAAGTTGCGGGCGCTGGCGGTGACCGGACGGGCGCGCTCGTCCGCCGTGCCGGACCTGCCGACTATCGCCGAGGCCGGGGTTGCGGGATACGAGCTCAATTCCTGGTACGGGGTGCTCGCGCCCGCGCAGACCTCGCGGGAAATCGTGAGCAAGCTCGGCACCGAGATCGTGCGGGTCGTGCGCCTGCCCGACGTGAGGGAGAGAATGCTGCACGAGGGCGTTGAGCCCGCGGGAACGACGCCCGAGGAATTTGGCGCCTATATTCGCTCGGAAATCGCGAAATGGACGAAGGTGGTCAAAGCCACCGGCGCGCGGGTTGACTGACGCGCGTGGCGCGTGGAAGCGGAATAGGCATCAAGTGGAACAGCGGAACAGAAGGAGAACTCGTGAATAACGGAGAATCCGAAACACCCGCCGCGCAAGGCCAGCGGTTCAAGCCCATCCCGCTCGAAAACCTGACCGCGGAGCAACGCGTGCTCGCCGATGCGATCCGGTCGGGTCCGCGCCGCGCGGTGAAGAGCTCCGCTGCGGCCAGGCCGGGACCGCTCGGGGGACCCTTCAACGTGTGGCTGCGCAGCCCTCACATCGGCAATATCATACAGAGCCTCGGCGCGGCAATTCGCTTTCGGAGCTCTCTCCCTCCGAAGCTGAATGAGCTGGCGATACTCGTGACGGCCCGCCGGTGGACGTCGCAGTACGAGTGGTTCGCCCATCACCGCGTGGCGCTGGAAGCCGGCCTCGACCCGGCCATTGGCGAAGACATCGCGCAGGGCCGCCGGCCCGCGAAGATGTCGGACGACGAGGCGATCGTGCACGACTTCTCGCGGGAGCTGCACGAGACGCAACGCGTGAGCGACGCCACCTATCAGCGCGCGCTGGACCGCTTCGGCGAGAGCGGCGTCGTGGATCTCATTGCGGTGAACGGCTACTACGTGCTGGTGTCGATGGCCCTGAATGTGGACGGGACACCGCTGCCCGACGGGGCGAAGCCTCCGCTGCCGCAACTGAAGGCGAATACCGGATTTCCCGCCCGATAGGAGATGCCCATGACATTGAAGCTCAACCACCTGCACCTGAAGACCAGGGACCCGGAGCAGACGGCGAAATTCTACGTTGACGGGCTCGGCGCCAGTATCGTGGGCCAGGCCGGAAGCGGCGGCTACCGCCTGGATCTGCACGGGCTCGCGCTCAATGTCACGGACTTTCTCGCAAGCCAGAAGCGCGAGCAGAAGTACGGCATGGAGCATATCGCCATCGATACCGACGAGCTCGACGCCATCGTGGAAAAGCTCAAGGCGCGGGGCATCAGGATCCTCGAGCAAACCACTGTTTCAGGGGGCCGGCGCGTGTGCTTCTTCGAAGGGCCGGACGGCGTGCAGCTCGAGTTCATCGAGATGAAGCGATAGCAAAACGACGATGTCCCGCGCCATCGGGGGACGCCGCCCGTTCGGGCGCTTTTTTTTGCGACGGTGGCCAGGATGTCGGTGATTTCGGCGAATGCGTCCTGTTAATCCAGTCGTATTCCCGCCGCTGCCGCGATCTTCTTCCACAGCGCCACGTCGCGACGGATGACCGCCGCGAATTCGTCCGGTTTGTTGCCGACGATGTTCACCCCTGCGCGGCCGAATTTCTCCTTCACGTCCTGACTCCGCAGCGCCTTCACCACTTCGCCATATAGGTGATTTACCGTCGTGCGTGGAGTTCCCGCCGGCGCCAGGAAGCCCCACCAGATTCCGAATTCGTAGCCCGGTACGCCGGCTTCGGCTACCGTTGGAAGTTCCGGTGCGGCCGGCAGGCGCGAAGTGCCCGTCACTGCCAGGGCTCTCAGCTTGCCCGCCTTGACGAGCGGCATGACCTGCACGGCGCTGGAGAAGTTCACCTGAACTTCTCCGGCGACCAGCGCCGGCAGGTGCGCTGCCCCTCCCTTGTACGGAACGTGAACGACGTTTATTCCCGCAAGGTAGTTGAACAGCGCCGCGGCGAGGTGGGGCACGGAACCGTTCCCGCCCGAGCCGAAATTGAGCTGCCCCGGTTTTGCCTTCGCCAGGGCGACGAATTCCTTTACCGACTTCGCGGGAACCGACGGGTTGACCGACATGACGTAAGGGGAAAACGCGGCAAGGGAGATCGCCGCAAAATCCTTGATGGGATCGTAAGGAAGCTTTCTGTAGATCGCCGCGTGCGTCGCGTTGGTCGCGGTATTGCCAAACAGCAGCGTGTATCCGTCCGGCGTGGACTTCCCCGCGATCTCCGAGGCTATGATTCCCGCCGCGCCGCCGCGATTGTCGACGACGATGGGTGTTCCCATGCTGTCGCTCATCTCCCGGGCAATGATGCGCGCGACGATGTCCGTGCCGCCTCCCGCAGGGAACGGCACGATGAGACGGACCGGCTTGTTGGGGTAATTCGCCGCTCCGGCCTTCGCCGGACCCTGCGCCAAGCCGGGGCTCGCGTCCATCAGGCCGAGAGACGTCAGCAGGACAACCAGACCGATCGTATTTGCGATCAAAGGCGCCATGTCATACCTCCCCAAATGCTTGGTCCCGGTTGCGTTCATCCGCTGACTTGAGCAGGCCATACCCGTCGCAGGTGCGCGCGGGCTACGGCCGGATCCGCCAGGGCGAACCGTCCTTGCGCGCGATGGGCACCGTGATGTTCTCGCAAGCGAGCCGGGTCTGCACCGAAAGACTGTGCGTGCCCTTGCCGCCCATCACCACGATC
>JACQGO010000154.1 GCA_016199485.1 Betaproteobacteria bacterium | reverse complement strand
GTGACCGCTGAACACGCTGTGTTCCTTCTCGCTGATTTGTCCGCGTTTATCGGCGTGCATCTGCGGTTTACTGGCGTTTCCCTGGGGTGTTGCGTTCGCCGCTAGCGCAATTGCTGTGGCACGGCGCACGCCGCGGCGATCCGCCCAATTACGGGCTGCCAGCGCTCGAGTTCGCGCTCGATGTGCAGCGCGAACGCATCGGGCCCTTCGCCGGCGGGCTCGACGCCCTGGCCCGACAGGCATTCGTGAATTTCACCTGCGTGCAGCAGCGCCGAAGTCTCCGCGTGCAGGCTTTCGATGATCTCGCGGGGAGTCCCGGCCGGCGCCACGATGCCGAGCCAGTTCACCACTTCGTAACCGGCAAGCCCCGCTTCCGCGAGCGTCGGCAGCGCCGGCAGCACGGGGAGGCGCGCGCGCCCCGTCGTGGCGAGCCCGCGCAGCTTGCCATCCCGAAGCAGCGGCAGCATCGACATCACGTTGTTGAAACTGAGCGACACCCGCCCAGCGACGAGGTCGGCATAGAGCTTGCGCGTGTCGTCGTAGCGCACGTGCCGCATGCGCACGCCGGCCATCAGGTTGAACAGCTCGCCGGCGAGGTGAGGCGCCCCGCCGTGCGCGGAAGAAGCAAAGGTGAGCGCCGTATCCCGCGTGCGGGCAATTTCGATCAGCTTCCCTACCGTAGCTGCGGGAAGGCCGGGATGGACCGCGAGTACCAGCGGGGCGCGCGCAAGCAGCGTGACCGGCGCGAAGTCCCGCAGCGAGTGATAGGAGAGGTCGCGGCGGAAATGGGGCGCGATCGCGTGGGTGCCGAAGGTGGCCATGAAGAGCGTATAGCCGTCCGGCGCGCTCCGGGCGGCGAGCCGCGCAGCGATCGCGCCGTTTTCGCCGGGATGCCGTTCGACGATCACTTGCTGTCCAAGGCGCAGCGCCAGCCCCGGCGCGATGAGCTGCGCCAGGTTGTCGGACGCGCTGCCGGGCGAGAATCCGAGCAGCAGGCGCAGCGCGCGGTCCGGATATCCGCGCACGCTCATCGCGGTTCACCAATGCAGCGGCTCGCGCGATGCGCGGCACCCCGTGGGAGTGTTGGAGGGCATCTCATAGAGGGGGGTTCAATCCACCCGCGCGCCGGAGGCCTTGACCACGCGCGCCCACTTCGGGATCTCCGCCCTGATGTAGGCGCCGAATTGCGCCGGGGAATTCCCGACCAGCTCGAAGCCCTGATTGGCGAGCCGCTCTCTGACGTCCGGCAGGCCGAGCACCTGGGTAATCGTCGCGTGCAGCTTTGCGATCACGCGCTCCGGGGTCCCTCTCGGTACCAGCACGCCGTACCAGCTGCCGGCCTCGTACCCCGGCACCCCGGATTCCGCAATGGTCGGCAGCGCGGGCAGCGCGGAGGAGCGCTTCGCGCTCCCGATCGCGAGCCCGCGCAGCCTGCCCGAGCTCATGTGAGGCCGGGCGGCAGCCTGCACGAAAAACATCAACTGAATCTGCCCCGAGATGAGATCGGTTGCCGCCGGCCCCGCGCCCTTGTACGGGATGTGTCTCACGTCGATGCCGGCCATTGATCTGAACAGCTCCATGGCGAGATGGCTGGCCCCGCCGCTGCCGGACGAGCCGTAGTTCAGTTGTCCCGGCTTTGCTTTGGCGAGCGCGATCAGTTCCTTGACCGAGCCCGCGGGCAGAGACGGATTGACGAGCAGCACGAACGGCGTCGAGGCGAGCTGCGTCACCGGCGAAAAATCCTTCACAAGGTCGTAGTTCAGCTTCGCATAGAGGCTCGCGCTGATCGCGTGCGCGACGTTGCCCTGGAAAATGGTGTAGCCGTCGGGAGCCGCTTTCGCCGCGATCTCGGCGGAGATATTGCCGCCCGCGCCAGGGCGGTTGTCGATCACGACCTGCTCGCCCCACGCTTCTCCGAGCTTCTGGCCGAGGACGCGCGCCAGCGTGTCGGCACCCCCGCCCGGCGGAAACGGCACGACGAAGCGGATCGGCCGCGTCGGATAGTCCTGGGCAGCCGCCGCCGCGTCCACCGCACCGCCGGGCCACGCCACGGCAACAGCAGCGCTGACAACGAAAACACGCACTATAAGCGCCTGCCTGTTCATTGCTTCGGCTTTCATCGTCAACCTCCTCCTCGTTATCGTCGTGAGCGGAGCTCTGGCGCACTTCCCTGCGCGAACGCTCGCTTCGTCAGGGCGCGCCGGACGCCCGCGCGGCCGCGTCACCGCGGCCCAGCGCAAGGCGGCGCGAGATCTCGCACGCACTTTCGATGCGGTCCATGTCGAGTATGGTGTCGCGCATCGCGTGCGCGTGCTCGCGCGCGACCGCAAGCCCGGCATTATCCATGAATTTTTCCACGATTTCATCGTTCGAGAGCGGCCGGTCGGCGGCGCCGCGGTTCACCTGCTCGCGGTGCGCGAACTGCCGCCCATCCTTCATCGTGACGATCACCTCCCCCGAAAAATGCCTGGGATAGCCGGTGCGCGCATCGACTTCGTACTCGACCTTGTCGGCGAGCGCGAGGATCGCGGGGTCCTCGATGTGCTCGAGTTCCGCGAGCCCGTATCTGCCGTGGACCAGCCCGCACGCGACCCCGAACGGGATGCTGAACTGCGCGGCGTAGCTGTTGCGCGGCCGGCGCTTGTCCGCGAGCGGTTCGCACACGATCTTCACCGCGTGCTGCGGCACCAGCGCCTTTACGCCTGCGACCTCGGCGGAATCGATGTGGTGCTCGCGGCTCAGCGCGATGGCGGCATCGATGCACGCGATCGAGAGCTGGCACGCCGGAAGCGGCTTGATCGCAACCTCGCCGAGTTCCCACGTCTCGCCCAGCGCCGCGGTTGCCGCCGCGTAATCGGCCTTCGCCGCCGCGGCCCCCAGGTACAGCGGGAACAGCCCGTAGCGACCCTCGTACGCCGCTCTCGGGCCCACGAACCCCTGGCGCGCGAGCGCGGCGGAGGTGATGCCCGCCGCACCCGCCCAGCCCGGATGCAGCCGCTTGGTCCACGCGCCATCGGCGCTGTATTCCCGGCTGCCCGAGGCCATGCTGAGCGCGATGCCCTGCGCCATCGTCATCTGCTGCTCGTTCATCGCGTGGAGGCGGCTTGCCACGAGCGCGCAGGCGAACGCCGCCACGACACCGGTCGGATGAAAGCCCACCTGGTTCAATTCGCCTTTCGCCACCGCGCCGAGGCGCCCCGCGACCTCGATGCCCAGCACGTAGGCGGCGAGCAGCTCGCGGCCGCTGGCATTCACCTGCGCCGCGACGCCGAGCGCCGTCGGGAAGCAGCTCGAGGTCGCGTGCACCACGCCGACGAGGTGCGTGTCGTCGTAATCGAGCCCGTGGATCAGCACGCCGTTCATCAGCACCGCGTCGCGCAGCGTGAGCTTCACCGCCGTGCCGATCACGTCGCTGTCGCCCGCGCCGAGGCTCGCGAGCCCCGCGAGCGTGCGGCGTGCGAAATCATAAGTCGTCGAGGCGAGCGCGATGCCCACCCCGTCCAGTATCAGGTGCTTCGCCCGCTCGCGCACGTCCTGCGGAAGCGCATCGTACGTGAGCCCTGCCGCAAAGCGCGACAACACCTCGGAAATGCGGCGCTGCGGCTGCTCGCCGCGTGCGATTTCAACAGCGCTCATTTTCCACCTCCCGCCAAGCGCAGAAGTTTCCTCGACGACGATGTCGAGGATTTGCAGGGTTGTTCGGAATCGACACGAATGACCGGAGGCAGCGAACAGTTCTTCACTCCGCGCGAATGCCGGCGCTCTTGACCACCTTGGCCCATTTTGCCGTCTCCGTCTTGATGTTCGCGGCCATTTGTTCGGGCGTATTGCCCACCGGCTCGTAGCCTTCGCCGAGCAGGCGGCCGCGGACCTCCGCCACCTTGAGCGTTCTCACGATCTCCGCGTGCAGCCGCCCGATGATCTCCTTCGGCGTGCCCGCCGGCACGAGCGCGCCGACCCAGATCGCCACTTCGAATCCAGGCAGCCCCGATTCGGCGACCGTGGGTAACTGGGGCGCAGCGTGCGAGCGTTTCGTGGTAGTCACCGCGAGCGCGCGCAGCCGGTTCGCTTTCACGTGCGGAAGCGCCGAGGGCATGGTGGCGAACAGCAACGCGACTTCTCCGGAGAGCACCGCGACCACCGCCGGCCCCCCGCCCTTGTACGGCACGTGCGTCACATCGACCCTGGCAAGCGTCTTGAACAACTCCCCGGCGAGGTGATTCGAAGTGCCGCTCCCGCCGGAAGCGTAGTTGAGCGCGCCGGGACGGGAACGCGCGAGCGAGATCAGTTCCTTCACCGATCTCGCGGGCACGCTCGGATGCACGACCAGCATGTTGGGCAACGACGCCACGATCGACACCGGTGCAAAATCCCTCGCCGGATCGAAGGCGAGCTTGCGGTACAGGCTGGGGTTGACGTTCACCACCCCGCTCGTGCTGAAAAACACAGTATAGCCGTCGGGCGCGGCCTTCGCAGCGACCTCGGCCCCGATGTTGCCTCCTGCGCCGCCGCGGTTGTCGATCACGACCGGCTGCCCGAGTCCCTCGGCGAGCTTCTGCGAAATGGCCCGCGCGAGGATGTCAGACGATCCCCCGGGGGCGAACGGAACGATGAACCTCACCGGCTTTGCCGGATAGGCCTGCGCGCGGGCTTCGCCCGCGCCGGACGCGACGAGCACCGCAGCCGCGCAGCCGATGAAAAGATGCTTGTTGCCGATCATGGAGTCACCCCGTGTGCTGATGCGATGCGGCCCGCGCTCGCGAGTGCCGTTCCAACTGTTGATTGCAATTCACCCAGTTCTCACGAGCCCGTCGGAACGGCACTACGCGCCCTTTCTCAAAGCGGCGAAGGCGCTGTCGAGCTTGTTGCGCGCGGCGAGCACGCGGTCGGAAAGCCCGGTGAGCCGCGTCTTCTCGGAGTGCAGGTTCGCGGTGGCGGCGGTGATGTGCTCCGCGACGCGTTCGGGCGCCGCGCCCGCCCGGTATTTTCTCTGCCGCACGCAGTACATCGCATCGAAGATGCGGTCGAGCGCGTCCTGCGTGATGCCGAGCCGTTTCCCCGAATACTGCAGCGCGGCCTCCTCGACCATGTCGGCGGTCACCTCGCGCGGCGCGATGCCGCGGTCCGCGACCCGCCGCATGAGCAGCGCAAGGATCTGGTGCCCCGTGCGGTACGACATCCCCTTTTCCTTCACCAGATAGCCGATCAGCGTGCTCGCCTGCGACCAGTAGTCGTTGGCGAAGCGCGCCATGCGTTCCCGGTTCACCTTCATTCCGCGCAGCGCGCCGCACAATGCGTCGACCGCGCGCCGCGACTCGTCCGCGCACTTCCAGAACTCGGCCGGCAGCATCGTCGCCATCTCGAGCTGGTCGGAGGCGGATTTGTTGATCGCGAGCGCCTCCATCAGCCGCCCGGTGATGAGCCCGCTCGTGCCGTGGATGAACTCGAGCACGTAGGGAATGCGCATCTGCGGCGAGATGCTGGAAGTGATCGAGAGCCGGTCGGGCAGCTCGATGAAGTCGAATTCCGCGCTGTGCCAGATCAGGAAATCCATCGCGAGGCGCCCCAGCGTGTTGTGCATCAGCGCGAGCGCCATGTAGGCTTCGATGAGATAGTCGTAGTTGCGGATCGAATCCCTCGCGTTCCACGGGCGCGCATCGAAGCCGAGCAGCTCGTCGAAGCGCTCGAGGTCGAGGGCGAACTCGATGCCGTAGGCGCCGCCGGTGCCGACCGAGCTCACGTTGGCGTTCTGGTAGGCATTCAGGAAACGCCGGAAATCGCGCTCCAGCGGCTCGACCCAGGACATGAGGTAAAAGCCGAACGTCGCGGGCTCGATGTGCTGGACGTAGCTGTAGCCCGGCATCAGCGTCTCGGTGTGCTGCCCCGCCACCTCGATCAGCGCGCTCCGCAGCTCGAGCGAGGAAGCCATGATGTTGAGCAGCAGATCGCGGAAAGCGATGCGCGAGGCCACCACGCGTATGCTCGGGCTCGAGCGCCCGAGGTGGATCCAGCCCGACTGCTCCTCGTCGCAGTGGTTGCGGATGTATTCCTCGCCGCCGTGGATCACGTTCCACAGGCGGCTGCGCGCCTCGACGACCCCTTCTTCCTCCATCGCCGCGATCGCCTTCACCAGGCACCCCACCACCTGGGGAGGCGCGATGTGCTGTTCGGCGAGGATCACCACCTGCGCCTTGTCCCAGGCGTGCAGCGCCTGCAGGAACGCCGGCTCGCGCAGCGTGTCCGCGTAATAGTGCTTGAGGAGATCGCTCGGCGCCTCTCCGAACCGCCCCTTCCAGAAAAAGCTCATCGTCCACGCTCCCGAAAACGCGGCGCCCGCCCCCAGCCGCGATCGGCCATGTTCATGATGCGCGGCTCGCGGCTGCGCCGCTGCCCGCGACCGGCACATCCACCGCTTCTGGCGCAAGCCGCGAGGCGTCCTTCTTCGCCATCGCGTCAACCGTTGGAACGAGGTGCGACTCCGCCTTAGGGGCTCTTAACTTCCTTCACCTTGCCCTTGAGCGCGGCGTCCACCCAGTCGTCGCCGAACAGGATCTCGAGCGGCTTCTTGCCCTCCCGGATGTCGCGCGCTTGCTGGTGCTCCATGTCCATGCGTTCCTTCGCCCTGC
>JACQGO010000153.1 GCA_016199485.1 Betaproteobacteria bacterium | reverse complement strand
GCGCATTGGCCGGTATCAGCGCTCAATGATTTGCCGTGCCGCGTGATCGGCAAAGGAGATGCGGCGGGTACCGCAGCGGACCGGCACAGCGCCGTTGGCCAGGGCGTTGTGCTCAAAAACGCGTAACAAAATACGACGGTATCGCAGCGCTTGGCTGCGGCACCGTCGTGTTGTGCATTACACCGCTGCTTAAGCGGCCGCCAGACTGCCCGTGAAGCCGATCAGCACGAGGACCAGCAGCGTCAGGCCGATCACGATCAGGGCGCCTCCCAGTATGATGGAACCCCGGGTCATGGGCCGTGACGGAACGTCCACCAGATGCTTTGCGAGCTCCCCGCTTTCGACCAGCCGTTGGTATTCCAGCGCGTGCTCGCGCCTGAACTCTTCCAGGGGCATCGCGCCGGTGAACATCACGATATCGACGGGGAACTTGTCCGGCCTGAAGTGGTTGTTGAAGAAATGCACCGTAAACAGGAACACGGCGGCGAGCACCGCCTCTTCCCCGTGAAGGATGGTGGCCACGTTGAACACCCACCCGGGGAACACCGAGGCGGCCGCGCTCTTGAACCACAGTGTCAGACCGCTCCCGCCGATGATCGCTATCCCCCAGAACACCGCCCAGTAGTCGAATTTCTCCCAGTACGTCCAGCGGTCAAAAACGGGCCGCGGTCCCGCGCCGAAGAACCACCGGAACATCGTGGCGAGATCCGTGAAATCCCGCCAGTTGGGCACCAGCGAGTCGGGTCCGAACCAGTCGGAGGGCTTCCAGGTCCGGCCGAGGCGGGACGCGAGATAGATCAGGTGCCCGAAAAATAGCACTAGAAAGACCGCCGCCGCGGTTCTGTGCAATACGGCCGCGACCTTCGGGCTGCCGAGCTGCTTCATGACGACCGGCGCCCAGGGACTGTTGGCGTAGAACACGGACATGCCGGTCAGGACCAGTGTCATCACGCTCAGGATCAGGACAAGGTGCGCGATCCGCCAGCCGGGCGCAAAACGCTGGTAATACTTGTTCCGGGCTTGCGGCGGCAGCTCGTTCGTCAGGACATGCGGCCGTTCCTTGTGCTCGCGGCGATCCCTGTATTCCCGGTAAAACCACAGCGCCGCATGCGTCCAGAAGAAGGCGAACACGCCCCCGAGCAGCGCGATCATGAATTTCGACGTGATCCACATGTAGGGATAACGGTCGTAGTCGTGCGTATTGGCGTGCGGCTCGAACGTGATGAACCCCCTGGTCGCGTTCGCATGGCATTTCTGGCAGGTTCCCAGGCGGTTATCCGGATGCACCGTCGACTTTGGATCCTTTACCCGCTGGACGGCGTGGTTTCCATGGCAGTCGAAGCACTTGGCCGTATAGGCATAGCCCAGAGTGCTCACCTGGCCGTGATAGGTCGCGGTATAGGTCTTGAAATTTTCCTCATGGCAGTTACCGCAGTTCCTGGTGATGACGAGCCTCATCGGATCCAGCTTCGGGTCATCGATTTCATGCGTGGTGTGGCAATCCGAGCACACGGCCGCTTTCGGGTTATGCTTCTCCATGACTTCCTTGCCGTGCACCGACGTCACATACTCGTCCCGTTCCTTCCCGTGGCATCTTCCGCAAATGTTCGGAATGCCCAGGCGCCACTCGACGCGGCCGGGGCTGCCTTTCGGATAAACGTAGTGGGCGTTATGACAGTTGTAGCAGGTGGCATTGGTGCGCGACTGGTCTTCCATGCTCGGCCGGGCATGAATGGATTTCATGTAGCGGTCGATCTGCTGCACCACCACCCCCAGTCTCGCGAACTGCTGCGTCTTGTTCTCTTCCTCGGCGGCTTTCCACAAATCCTGGTGGCATTTTACGCAGCCGACTTTGCGCTCTACTCCTTTCTGGTGCGGAATTTCGGTGATGTCCTGGTGACACTCGACGCAAAGCCGCTTGCCGTGCACGCTCTTTTCAAACCTTTCCTTCACCACGTGCAGCTGGCGCATCTGCCCGTTTGCGCCCGGCGCGGCAAATCCTTCGTTTCCGTGACAGGCGAGGCAGGTATCGTTCGCGAACTTCGGAGCGGCTTGCTCGGCGGCCTTGCCGTTGGCGGCTGCCGCGGATTCGCCTCCCGCCGCCCCGACAACCGGTGCCCCTGCCAGAAAAATGACGCACGCCAACGCCCACGTTGCAAGTCCTGAAACACGCATGGTTTTCGATTCCATTGTTGAAGAAACGGCATCCCTGTCGTGCCGCGAGCGGGACGAACTCATTGGTTCACGGTTTCCGCCGGTGGCGGCGACTGGCCTTTTCACGCCGCCCGGGACTGCCGGGGCGTTTTTCTACCTGCCGAATGATACCCCACAAGAAGGATGAGGGCAGCCGGCGCGACGGTCGAGAACGCCCACGCGTCAGCGTGGATTTGGTAATCCGCTCGTTTAGCAAAACGTACGCAAAACGCGTCATGCCCGGCGCGTTGCGACGCCGGGCGCGACCTGGGAACTCGGTCTCAAGTTCCAAGTGCAACGTTGAGGGATTTTAGTTGAGCGGCCCTGCGTTACTCCCCTCCTTCCCAAGGAGGGATGGCCCGCAGGGCCGGGCTGGTTGAGAGAAGACGCCCGCATGTCTACCACCCCGTCGCTTCGCGCCACCCCTCCTCAAGAAGGGAGGGGATGTCATGTTGTCTTAGTGTTGCACTTGTTGCTTGAGACCACGCGGAATATCACACGCCTACTTGAGCCTGGTCGCTTCGATGGCCGCCTTGGCGCCGAACCCGACCGACACCGGGAACGACACGAGGTGGCCGCGGCTCGTGACGTTGTCGTCGTGGACCGCGAAGGCGATGTTATAGACCTTGCCTTCCCTCAACGCCTTGTCGTCGGGGTTCGCGAGGTTGCGCTGCCGCGCCCATACGACCGTCCACATGCCGTCTTTCCAGACGCCCTTGACCTGCTTGTTGTCGGCGGCCGATCCGGTGGCGTCCGCCCTGCTGACCACATACTGGGAGACGAGATCGCCTTCCTTCCATCCCGCCTTGGGATCAAACGGGACCGCGTTCTGCTCCCGCACGAGCGCGGTCGGCTTCTTGCGGATGTCCTCGATCCTGAGCGCCTTGTACCCGGTCTTCTTCGCGTCGTACATGAACCTCGGCTGCTTGGTCTTGGGGTCCATGTTCGAGCTGAAAGGATTCTTGCCGGCGTCGAAATTACGGTATTCGAGCACGTAGCCGTCATCCGCCATGCCGACCGGGTTGGAACGGTGCGCGCGCCACTGGATCAGGTCAAGGAAGCCCCCCGCCGCCTTGATCTTGGCGATCTCGTCGAGGCTCTTGCCCTTGTCCCAGGAGGCCAGCGCGTCGGTGCGCGTCGACGGCAGGTATTTGCGCACGTCATTCCTCTTTATGGCCTGGAACAGCGGGTTTGCCTTGACGTCGGCTGCACTCGCCTGGTTCGGATTGTCGCGTTCGCCGTTGTGGCAGGTGAGCCAGCAGCCTTGCTTCGCGAAGCCTGGCACCCCGCCGTCATCGATCATGATCGACAGCCGGTCTTCGTAGATGGCCGGCTGCTCGCCTTTGCGGACGGGCGCAGCGAGCTTCTGCGCGCCGTACGGCTTCCATTCCTTCCCGTCGAAGCGGAGCATCGGATACGCTTCACCCGGGTAGTTGTTCCTGGTCTTCCACTGGAAGCGGAAATACGCGTTCTCCTTGTCGTAGGCGACCTGGAAGCTCAACTGGACAGAGCCGTTCTTGCCTTCGATCGGCGTGGGCTCCAGCTTGTTCGCCTTGACCAGCTTGTTGCCCAGCGCATCTTCCCGGTCTTTATGGCAGGTCAGGCAGGCTTCCCCGCCGCTGACCATCTTGGCCCCCGGGTGGTCGGCGCCGCGCAGCCACTGAAAGCTCGACTGCGCCGGGTAGAAGAGGGTCAGCGTCTTCGCCGGGACACTCTTCCAGTTGATGGTCGCGGGATCGGCCGCCGAGGCGGACCCCGCGGAAAGGAGGGCAATACCCAGTGTTATCGGTGCCAATCTGAACGCCTTCATGGTCTCTCCATTTTTGGTTGCTGTTTCGAACAGCGCGCTGATCGACGAGCAGCAGCGCGCCCCTGCCACCTCGATATCGTTTACCGTCTGCAATCAACCGCGATCCCCGGCATAAGATAGCACCCCGTCTTCGGGCGGCGTCTGATCTAGATCAACCGGCGCATGGCCGTTCGCGGCGTGCTGCCGCTGGTCGCGCTTGCGCGTCCGGGGCATGCCCGCGAAGCGCGGCCGGGCTGACCCGTTCGTGGCGGCGTTTCCCGCAAGCCTATGAATAAAAGGCCATATCAGGCCCGATCTGGCTGGCGCGCCCGCCGCGCAAATGCCCCGACGGATGAGGCGCCGGGTTGCGCGGCACGCGCGCGGAAGGAAATTGACACCCCCGCCCGATTGTCATGACAATAGCCTACGGAGTCGGTATGGAGCGGAGGGGCTTCATCAAGCTGTGCGCGGCCGCTGCTGCCGTCGCTAGGCAGCTGGTATTCGCGGCCGCCGGGCTGAGGCCGCGCTTCTACCCGCGCGCGCGACTGGTCGACGAAGCAAAGCAGCCGTTACGCGTCGCGAATCTCGCGGTCAGCCGCAATTACGTGTTTCACTATCCGTTTGAAGGCACGCCGTGCTTTCTGCTCAACCTCGGGAAGACGACGGCGCAGGACGTCGAGCTCAGGACAGAAAACGGCGGGAGCTATCGCTGGCCGGGGGGCGTGGGCGCGAACCGTTCGGTGGTCGGTTATTCTGCGATCTGCACCCACCGGCTCGCCTATCCCACGCGCCAGATCAGCTTCATCAGCTATCGCGACAGGGCAAGCGCATCGCGCGTCGCGCGTGCGAACGTGACTGCAAGCAGCAGGTGAGGTGTTAGTGCGGAAGGCCGCCCAGCCCGACGTGGTGGAACAGCCCCTCGCCGGCGGACACGATGGGCGCAATGATCTGGAGCAGGCCGTAGAGACCAAGGGCGGCCACCAGCGTACCGGCGGAGATGCGCACGAATCTTCGCCGCGCGAACGGCGCCGCGCGCTGCACCAGCACCCCAATCGCGAGCAGATTGGGCAATGTGCCCAGCCCGAAGGCGAGCATCACGGCGGCGCCCTGCCAGGCGCTGCCGGTCGCGAGCGCGGTGAGCAACACGGCGTAGACCAGCCCGCACGGCACCCACCCCCATAGCGTCCCCAGCCCGAACGCGCGCAAGGCCGAAGTGACCGGCATGAACCAGCGCGTACAGGGTTGCAGCCTGCGCCACACCACGGCGCCCGCCGCCTCGATGTGGCGGACGAATGGTGCGATTCCCGCGAGGTAGAGCCCCAGCGCGATCAGTGTCACGCTCGCCAGCGCGAACATGAGCTGCTGCACGAGCGCGTCGCCGCGCCACGCGAGCCCCGCCTGCCCGAGCGCGCCGGCGAGCGCGCCGGCCGCGGCATAGGCCGTGAGGCGCCCGCCGTTGAAGGCGAGCGCGTAGCGCCACGCGCTACCGCGGGGTGCGGGCGCGCATACCGCGCCGGCCACACCGCCGCACATGCCCGCGCAATGGACGCCGCCGAGAAAGCCGGTGGCCGCCGCCACCAGGCCCAGCTCGAACGGCGGGGTCATATCACCTTGGAATAGCGCTTGAGCTGCTGGTCGCGGCGCAGGTACTTGTCGAAAACCATGCAGATGTTGCGGATCAGCAGCCGTCCCTTCGGCGAGACGGTGATCCAGTTCTCGTCGAGCGTGAGCAGCCCAAGCTTTTCGTATTCCCGCAGCTCCTCGATCTCGGCGGCAAAATAGCGGTCGAAGTCGATCAAGTAGGCGATTGATATCGACTCTTTCGAGAGCTCGAAATGGCACATCAGCGCCTGGATCACGGCGCGCCGCAGCAAGTCGTCCGCGGTAAGCTCCAGGCCGCGCATGACGGGCAGCGTTCCCCGGTCGAGCGCGTCGTAGTATTCCTCGAGCTTGCGGTAGTTCTGGCTGTAGGTCGGCCCGATCGAGCCGATCGCGCTCACCCCCAGCCCCACGAGGTCGCAGTCGGGGGACACCGAATAGCCCTGGAAGTTGCGGTGCAGGCGGCCCTGCCGCTGGGCGACCGCCAGCGCGTCGTCGGGCTTCGCGAAGTGGTCCATCCCGATGTAGGCGTAGCCGGCCGCGGTGAGGCGCTTGATCGCAAGCGCCAGGAGCTTGAGCTTGGTATCCGGAGTCGGCAGGTCCGCTTCGTTGATCCTGCGTTGCGGCTTGAACAGCGTCGGCAGGTGCGCGTAGTTGTACACCGCGAGGCGGTCGGGCTGCGCCTCGATGATGCGCGCCAGCGTGCGGTTGAAGGTAAGCAGCGTCTGCCTCGGCAGCCCGTAGATCAGATCGATGTTGATCGACGCGAATCCCGCGCGCCGCGCCGCGCCCATGACCGCCAGCGTCTGCGCTTCGCTCTGCACGCGGTGCACGGCGACCTGCACTTCGTGATCGAAGTCCTGCACGCCCAGGCTCGCGCGATTGAAGCCCATTGCGCGCAGCGCGAATACCGTCGCCTCGTCCACCCCGCGCGGATCGATCTCGATCGAGTATTCGCCTTCCGCGGCGAAATCGAACTGTGCCGCGAGCAGGTCGTGGAGCGCGCGCAGCTGCCCGGCGTCGTAGTACGTCGGCGTGCCGCCGCCCCAGTGCATCTGCACCACGCGCGGATCGTCGCGGAACAACGCGCCCTGCATCGCGATCTCCTTCGCCAGATACTCGAGGTAACGCGCCGCCTTGCTGCGGTCCTTGGTGACGATCTTGTTGCACGCACAGTAGAAGCACACGTTGCGGCAGAACGGGAGGTGGACGTAGATCGACAGCTTGCGGTTGATGCCGCCGATATTGCGGCGCCGCGCCCATGACTGGTAGGTTTCCGGGTCGAACGCCTCGACGAAACGGTCCGCCGTCGGGTACGAGGTGTACCGCGGCCCGCTGCGATCCAGCCTGCGGATCAGCGCCGTATCGACTTCGAGCGGCAAAGCGCCAGGCAAATTGTGCATCATGCCGGAATCCCCGGAAAAAATTCCCGCCGGAAAACCATGCTTCGATCCGGTGCAGTATTACACGCGCGCACAAATCGTTTTTGACCTAGGTCAAAGTCGTTGTAAGATGTGGGGGAAGCGATGACCTTACCCAGTGCATGGCGTCCCCTGCCAACCCCAAACCGGTAGACGTCACCCGGCTCAAGACGGTGTGCTCCGCGTGCAGCCTGCGCGAGCTGTGCCTGCCCGCCGGCCTCGACAGCGCGGCGCTTGCCGAGGTGGACCGGCTGGTCAACCGCAGGCGCCACGTCAAGCGCGGCGACTATCTCTACCACGCCGGCGGCGCGCTGCAAGCGCTTTACGCGATCCGCTCGGGATTCATGAAGAGCTGCGTGCTGCACGAGGACGGGCGCGAACAGGTGGCGGGATTTCACATGATGGGAGACCTCATGGGGATGGATGCGATCAGCACCGCCCGCCACATGTGCGATGCCGTCGCCCTGGAGGATACCGAGGTGTGCGAAATCCCGTTCGCCTACCTCGAGCAGCTCTCGCGCGAGCTGCCCTCGCTGCAGCACCACTTCCACCGCATGATGAGCCGCGAGATCGTGCGCGACTACGGCGTGATGCTGCTGCTGGGCAGCATGAAGGCGGAGGAGCGGCTTGCCGCCTTCCTGCTCAATCTCTCGCAGCGCTTTGCGGCGCGCGGCTATTCCTCGAGCGAGTTCAACCTGCGGATGACGCGCGAGGAGATCGGCAGCTACCTCGGGCTCAAGCTGGAAACGATCAGCCGCGTGCTGTCGCGTTTCCAGGAGGACGGCCTGATCTCGGTCCGCCACAAGCACGTCAAGATCACCGACCTCGCCGCCCTGCGCGCGCTGATCGGCCGGGCGCCCTGTCAATAGCGGCGCGCCGCTTCACCGGCAGGGCGCGTCGGGATCGAGGCGTTTCGGGCAGCCCAAGGGGCGCTCGGCGGGCTCAAGCGGGCAGAAGCGGTTGATGTCCGCCGCGCCGCGCTGGAACAAACAGGTGAGAGCACTCGACCCGGCGGCGAAAGCCCAGAACACGAAAAATCCCAGCGTATAGACGCCGAGGCGGGAGAGCACCGGCGGCTCCCCGAACACCACGAGGTCCATCGGATCGAACAGCGTGAAGAACGCCGCCTCGGCAACGCCGGCAACGATAAACGACGGCCACAGCACCCAGATCACGCGCCGCATTTCCCTCCTCTCCTTCCTCGTTCCCGCTCCGCCGCCGCTAGAGTTTGCGCAGCGCGAGAACTGTAGGTCAGGTTACGCCACCGGCGTAACCTGACATCCCTGGACGATCTCGGTGTCAGGTTGCTCGCGCAACCTGACCTACGCGCTTCGGTGTTGATGTGATCGGCGT
>JACQGO010000155.1 GCA_016199485.1 Betaproteobacteria bacterium | reverse complement strand
GCGAGCGGGCCCAGCCCCGGCAGCACGCCGACGATCGTCCCCCACAAGACGCCGATCAGGCAGTAGAACAGATTGGAGGGCGTCAGCGCGACCCCGAAGCCTTGCAGCAAATAGTCGATCACGTCCATGCCGGCGCGACTACCACGGCCCGCGCGGCAGGTTCACCCCGAGCAAGCCGCCAAAAAACCAGTGCGCCGCGAGCGCGATACCTGCTCCGACCAGCGCTGAGCGCAGCGTGCCGAGCCGTGAAAACACGCGCAGCATCGCGAACAGGAACACGCCGGTTGTCGCCATGAAGCCGGTGCGTTCAAACGCAAACGCACCGGCGGTGAGCAGCCCGAAAACGACCGCCACGGGGGCGATTTCCAACCGAACCGGAACGCCCGTGCCAGGAAAGCCGGCAATAAGCGTTTTGACGAGAATCAGCAGCGCCGTCACCGCGAGCAGCACACCGAGAATCGTCGGCACAACACCCGGACCGGGCACGGAGAACGTTCCGGCGGGCATGTGCCACCCGCCCCACAGGAAAAACACGGCGACCGCCAACAGCAAGACGGCGATCGCGAGATCACCGTTGCGGGGGTTGACCTGCATCAACGCTGCTTCTTGGCGAGACCGAGCGCAGCGGTGATCTCACCCATCGCCTTGTACTCGCTCTCGATCAGCTTCCTGAATTCGGCGGCGCCCCACCCTTCGGCGGTGACGCCTTTCGCCTCCATCAATCGCCGGAACTTTTCGCTTTTCGCGGCCTGGACAAACGCCTTTTCGAGGATCGCGACGCGCTCGGGCGGGATGCCTTTCGGCCCGACGATGCCATGCCACAGATAGGTCGCGGTCTCGGGGATGCCAAGCTCGGTAAGCGATGCGGCCTGCGGCACTGCGGCGTTCTTTTCCTTCGACGTGAGCAGCAGGCATTTCGCGGCACCCGCCTTCACGTGCGGAACGATCGGCGGGATCGAGCCGGCATAGATGTCGACGTGGCCGCCCAGAAAATTCTTCAGCGTCTCGCCCGCGCCGCCGAACGGTACCGGACGCGCCTTGACGCCCAGTTTGCTGAAAATGCGCTCGGTGGAAAGGTGAAGCGTGCCGCCGACGCCGTCATTGCCATAGGTAAACTTGTTCGGATTGTTGCGGATCACCTCGATGAATTCCTTGCCGCTGCTGGCGGGAAAGTCGGGTTTGGTGCACAGCAACGACGGCGCGGTGTCGGCAAGGCTGATCGCAACGTAGTCCTGCAATGAGTACGGAACCCCTTGTGAGTGCGGCGTCATCGTGAGCGGCGCATTCCACAACCCCCCCAGCGTATAGCCGTCGGGCTTGGCCTGCACTACCGCATTCATGCCGAGCGCGCCGCCGGCACCGGGCCTGTTGACCACCACTGCCTTTTGCCCAATGACTGGCTCGACCAGTTCGGCGAGCAGGCGCGTGGTGATGTCGGTGCCGCCGCCGGGCGGGGTCGGCACTATGATTTCGATGGCGCGCGAGGGGAATCTCTCCTGCGCCGCCACCGGCGCGCCCGCCATGATGAGGCCGAAGGCGAGCGTGGAGAGAATGGCACTGATGCTGCGTATCGGTGTGGACATCGACGCCTCCTCCAAAAAACGCGTGCTCCCGTCACGTGCGTTTCATTATGTTACGGGCTCTTAAATGTCGCCGGCCCGGTTTCTTCCTTGTTTGCATGATGGGCGCGCGCCACAGGCCAGGGCAAGTTATACGTGCGCCGATGCGCTGTCAAGCGGGCGCCACGTGGGGGACGCACAACGCGGCACGACGCGACCGATCGCTTTGATACCGGGCCCGCGGCCTTGCGGTTCGCGTCGGCGCCTGTTTGCCGTCCTGCGCCGTCTGTGTCGGCAGCGCCGCTGCCTATTCCACTCTCATCCCGGAAGCCTTGACGGTTCTGGCCCAGCGTTCGATATCCTTGCGCACGATCGCGGCAAACTGCTCTGGCGTGCCGCCGGCCGGATCCGCCCCGATCACCAGGAATCTTTCCTTGATCTCCGGAACGTTGAGGATGCGGTTCACTTCGCCGTTGAGCCTGGTGATCACGGGGCGCGGCGTGCCGGCGGGGACGAAGATCCCGATCCAGAAATCGACCTCGAACCCGGGCAGCCCGGACGCCGTTGCGGTGGGCACCTCGGGCAGCGCCGGCGAGCGCTTGGCGCCGTTCACGGAGAGCGCGCGCAGCCGCCCCGCCTTGATGTGCGCGATCGCGGAGGCAACCCCGGTAAACATCATCGCCGTTTCGCCGGTAATCGTCGCCGTCACTCCCGGGGTGCTGCCCTTGTACGGCACGTGCACGATGTCCACGCCGGTCATGTGGCGGAACATCTCGGCCGAAAGATGCGGCGAGCTGCCGCTGCCGGCCGAGGCATAGCGGACATCGCCCGGTTTTGATTTCGCGAGCGCGATCAGATCGCGGATGGTCTTGGCCGGCAGCGATGGATGCACGATCAGCACGCTCGTCGAATACGCAATGTTTGCCACGGGCGCGAAATGCTTCACCGAATCATACGGTATCTTCGCGTAGAGGCTTGCGTTGATCGCCATCGTCCCGGTGCCGCCGGCGAGCAGCGTATAGCCGTCGGGCGGCGCTTTCGACACCATTTCCGTGCCGATGATGCCGTTCGCACCGGGGCGGTTGTCGATCACCACCTGTTGCCCCAGGCCGTCGCCGAGCTTCTGCCCGACCAGCCGCGAAAGCGTATCGGTCGAGCCGCCGGCCGCCTGCGGCACCAGGAACCGGATCGGCCGGATGGGGTAATTCTGGCCCATTGCCGGCACCATGATCACAACCAGTGCAAGTGCGAAAGCCACGCGGCGTATTGCGCTAATGCTGCACATGATTTCCTCCTCGTAGCGCGTCGCAGCGATGATGCGACACGGCTCCTGTGTAATGCCCATGTATCTTTCCCCTGTGGCGCGTTGCGATCGTCGCCCCGATGACGTGTGCTCTTAAGTTGCGCGTCAGGACCTCAGTCGGCTGCGGAGCACGTAATGCAATATTCCGCCGTGCCGGTAATACTCGACTTCCTGCCGGGTGTCGAGCCGCGCAAGCAGGGTAATCGTGGTCTGCGAGCCGTCGCGGCGCGTGACGGTGCATTCCAGTTCCTGGCGCGGCGCCGAGCCCACAGCGGGGTTAGGAATGTCGAATATTTCGCTGCCGTCGAGCGCAAGCGTCTTGCGCGTCACGCCCGGCGCAAACTGCAGCGGCAGCACCCCCATGCCGACCAGATTCGAGCGATGGATACGCTCGAAGCTCTCCGCGATCACGGCGCACACGCCGAGCAGCCGCGTGCCCTTGCCCGCCCAGTCGCGCGAGGAGCCCGGGCCGTATGCGGCCCCCCCGACCACGACCAGCGGAACCTTGTCGCGGCGATAACGCTCGGCGGCGTCGAAGATCGACAGCGTGTCCCCGGAGGGCCAGTGACGCGTGGCGCTGCCTTCGACACCGGGAACCATTTCGTTCCTGATGCGGATATTCGCAAAGGTCCCGCGGATCATCACGTCATGGTTGAGCCGGCGCGCTGCGTAGCTCACGAAATCTTCGGGCTCAATCCCGAGCGACTCGAGATATTTCGCCGCCGGCGTCCCGGGCGAGATCGCGCCGATCGGGGAAATGTGGTCGGTGGTGAGCATGTCGCCGAACATCGCCAGAACCCGCGCGCCCCTGATATCGGCGACCGGTGCGGGCTCGCGCTGCATGTCGTCGAAGAACGGCGGCCGCCGGATGAACGTGCTGCCGGGCTTCCACGCGAAGGTGGTGCCGCTGCCGCCGGTGATGTGGCGCCATTCCGGCGTGCCCGCCGCGACCGAAGCGTAGCGGCTGCGGAATACTTCCGGACCCAGCGTGTCGTCGATTATCCTGCGGACCTCTCCGGGGTCAGGCCAGATGTCCTTCAGGAACACCGGCTGGCCGTCGGCCCCGGTGCCGATCGGCTCGGCTGCGAGGTCGGTCAGGATCGAACCGGCGAGCGCATAGGCGACGACGAGCGGTGGCGAGGCGAGGAAGTTGGCGCGAGCGCCGGGATGAATGCGGCCCTCAAAGTTGCGGTTTCCCGACAACACCGCAACGGCGGCAAGATCGTTCTGCTCGATCGCCGTCGCAATCGCTTCCGCGAGCGGGCCCGAGTTGCCCATGCACGTCATGCAGCCGTAGCCGACGATGTTGAAGCCGAGCGCATCGAGCGGCTGCTGCAGGCCGCTCCTGGCGAGGTAATCGGCGACCACGCGCGAGCCCGGCGAGAGCGAAGTCTTCACCCATGGCTTGGGTGTGAGTCCTCTAGCCACGGCGTTGCGCGCGAGCAGCCCTGCTGACACCATCACCGACGGGTTGGAAGTGTTGGTGCAACTGGTGATCGCCGCCAGCACGATGTCGCCGTTCTTGAGCCGGAAATCGGCGCCCCGAACGGCGACTGCCCCGCCACTGGCACCGAATGCCGAGCGAAACGCTGCGGGCGCTTGCGAGAGCGGCACGCGCTCGTGGGGCCGCTTCGGACCCGATACGCACGGCGCGACGCCGGCAAGATCGATCTCGATCACGTCCGTGTAGTCGGGAATCGGCGTGTGCGCGTCGCGCCACAACCCCTGCGCCTTGGCGTAGGCTTCCACCAGCGCGACTTGATGCGAATCGCGGCCGGTGAGCCTGAGATAGCGCAACGTTTCGCGATCCACCGGGAAAAATCCCATCGTCGCGCCGTATTCGGGGGTCATGTTGGCAATCGTCGCACGATCGGGAAGCGTGAGCTCGTCCACGCCCGGCCCGAAAAACTCGACGAATTTCGCGACCACCTTGTGGCGGCGCATGATCTGCGTCACCGTGAGCACGAGGTCGGTCGAGGTCACGCCGGTTTCGAGCTTACCGCTCAGGCGGCAACCGATCACCTCCGGGACCTGCATCGGTATCGGCTCGCCAAGCGCTGCGGCTCCGCCCTCGAACCCACCGACGCCCCAGCCGATTACGCCGAGGCCGTTGATCATCGGCGTATGGCTGTCCATGCCGAGCAGCGAGTCGGGGTAAGCCAGCGTGTGCCCCGCTTCCTCGCGTGTCCCCACCACTTGTGCCAGGTACTCGAGGTTGATCTGGTGGCAGATGCCGCTGCCGGGCGGAAACAACCGCAGATTGGCGAACGCCTGCTGCCCCCAGCGCAGGAATTCGTAGCGTTCGCGGTTACGCTCGATTTCGAGCGCCATGTTGCGCTGCGCGGCGTCGGAAGTGCCGGAGTAATCGGTCGCTACCGCGTGGTCGACGATGGAATCGACCGGCACCAGCGGGTCGATGCGCTTGGGGTCACCACCCAGTCGCACCATCGCGTCGCGCATGGCAGCCATGTCGCCCAAGAGCGGGATGCCGGACGAGTCGGGCATCATCACCCGCGCCGGCTTGAAGCCGATTTCGCGTTCCGAACGGCGCGCCCTCAGCCAGTCCACCAGCGCGCCGATGTCTTCGGCGGTGGCAGTGCCCGCCGCGTGCTGCCGCAGCAGGTTTTCGAGGATCACCTTGAGCGTGAACGGCAGTCGCGATACGCCCGCCAGCCCGAGCTGTTCGGCGGCCGGCAGGCTGTAATAAATGTAGCGCTTGCCCGCGACCTCAAGCTCACGGACCGTCTTGCTGCTATCGAACGTCGACATATGCCTCTTGTGTGGGGGGGATGCTGGCGTCCAGATCGGCGGAGAGTCTCGTAACCAGTCGGCGATGCACTTCGCGCAGCGGCAAGTCGAACGTGGCGGACGGCAGTTCCGCCAGCAATTCCTCGATGCGTTGATGGATCAGGCTCTGGGCATGATATGCGGCGCGCGCGCGTCGACACGCCGTTTCATTGTTCCGGTTGCGGCGCCATGCAAAGTATGCCTCGATGGCTTTGGCTACCGCCTGATGCGACGCCGCGTCATGCTGTGAAGCGAGGATCACCGGCGGTACCCACTGCCCGGCCTCGTAGCGGCGCAGCCCCACTACATCCCCTACCTGCGCTGCGATCTGCCCGGCGCCGGGCAGATCGGCCTTGTTCACGACGAACACGTCGGAGATCTCCAGCACGCCTGCCTTCATCGCCTGGACCTGGTCGCCCGACTCCGGCATGAGCACGAGTACCACGCAATCCACCAGCGCGCGCACGGCAAGCTCGGCCTGGCCCACGCCGACCGTCTCGACCAGCAGCTCATCGAAGTCGTGTTGTTCCATCGCGCACAAGATGTCAGCAAGGTTATCCGCCAGGCCGTCGTGCGCGCTGCGGCTTGCGAGCGAGCGAAAGTAAAACTCGGGATGCCCCACCACTTCGCCCATGCGGATGCGGTCGCCCAGAATGGCTCCGTGAGAATACGGGCTGCTCGGATCGACCGCCACCACGCCGACGCGCCGGCCTTGCGCAAGGCTCGCCGCGGCAAGACAACGCATCAGCGTGCTCTTGCCGGTGCCGGGCGCCCCGGTAATGCCGATGCGCCGCGCGCCGCGTGCAGGAGGCTCGATCAGCTCGTGCAACGCCGCGCGGCCACCGGCATTTGCGATCCGCGTGAGCATGCGGCCAAGCGCGGCACGGTCAAGCGGTGAACGCGGCGCGCTGCTCATCCGAAGCACTTCCGCAGGATGCGGCCGTTGTGCTCGCCGGGCCGGGGCGGCGCGCTATACTCGGGCTCGCTACCCGGCGTCTTGATCGGATTGCCGACCACCCGCAGCCCGCTGCCGTCGAGCGTTACCACCATACCCCGCGACCCCGTGAGATCGCTCGCAAGCGCATTGTCGAGCGTATCTACCGCGGCGGCGACGATGCCCCGCGGCACCAGGCGCGCAACCCAGTTGGCAGCGGTATCCGTCTTGAGCAGAACAGTGAGCTCCTCGATCACCAGGACGCGGTTCTCCCGGCGCCCTTCGACCGTGGCAAAGCGCTCGTCGCGCACCCAATCCAGGCAGCCCGCCTCCTCGCAAAAGCTTTTCCAGAATTCGTCATGCGTGATGAACAGCATCAACCAGCCCTCGCGCGTCGGGAACACCTGCGCCGGGACGATGAAGGGATGGGCGGATCGCGCGTAACGCTGCGGCCGTTCGCCGGCATTGAGCCACGCCGCGGCCACGTAATTGAGTTGCGACAGCATCACGTCGTGCATCGCCACGTCCACCTGCCCGCCCTTGCCCTCGGCGAGCTTTGCTACCAGCCCGAGTGCGGCCATGATGCCGGCCGAATTGTCCACCGCCGAATAGCCGGTCTTGGTCGGTTCGGCATCGGGGTCGCCGGTCATCTCCATGATGCCGGTCATGGCCTGGATCACATAATCGTAGGCGGGACGCTCGGCGTACGGCCCTTCCAATCCATAGCCGGTGAGCGCGACACAGACGAGCTTGGGATTGCAGGCTTTAAGATCGTCGTATGTGAGACCCAGTTTCTTGATCGCGCGCGGACGCAGGTTGGTGATCAAGCCGTGCGCGCTGGCGACCAGCGCGTGAAATGCAGCGCGCCCGCCCGCGCCCGCCAAATCGAGCGTGACGCTGAGCTTGTTGCGATTGAGGCTCGCAAAATATACGTTGTGCCCCCCGACGTAATGCCGCCCCATGCGCCGCGCGATGTCGCCTTCGCCGGTTTCGATCTTGATCACCTCCGCCCCCAAGTCGGCCAGCAGCATCCCGCAATATGGCCCGGCCAGCATGTGGCCGATTTCGAGGATGCGGAAACCGGCGAGTGGGCCCTTCATGTGGTTTGTTCCGCGAGCGCCTGCGCCACTGAGGCGACGACGTCGTCCAGCGGCATGGCGCTGGTATAGATCCCACGCACGCCGAGGCTGCGCAGATATTCAAGATCCTCGGCTGGTATCGTGCCGCCGACGAACACCCGCACCCCTGTAGCGCCAGCCCGGCGCAGGTAATTCACCGTGTCCGCGACCAGTTCGCGGTGGCTGCCGGAAAGCACGGACAACCCGACCGCATCCACCCCTTCCTCGACCGCGACGCGCGCAATGTATTCCGGGCTTTTGCGCAGGCCGGTATAGATCACTTCAGCGCCTGCATCGCGCAATGCCAATGCGATCACCTTGGCGCCAACGTCATGGCCGTCGAGCCCGGGCTTGGCGATCAGGATTCGCCTGCCGCGCAAAGCGTGCAGCTGCGTTGCATCCGTCATAGCCGCACCGGCTCCTGGAACTCGCCCCAACGCGCTTTCAACCGCTGCACCATTTCGCCCACGGTCGCATAGGCATGGCAGCAGTCGATCAAATACGGCATCAGGTTCTCGTCCTCCTGAGCCGCTGCCTGCTGGAGACGGGCGAGCGTACGCTCCAGTTCGATGTTGTCGCGCCGTGCCTTCACGCTCCCGTAGCGCTCGATTACGCGCGTGGAGGCTTGCGGATCGAGCCGAAACACCTCGCCAAAATCATCGTTTTGATCGGCCCGGCGGAACGCGTTCTGGCCGACCACGATCGTCTCGCCGCAGTCGGTCATGAGCTTGCGCTCACGCGCGCGCTCGGCAATGCGCATCTGCAGCCACCCGTCCTCGATCGCCTTGATCACGCCGCCGTAGTCGTCGATCTCCTGCATCACCGTGAGAATCGCCTGCTCCATGCGGTCAGTGTGCTGCTCGATGAAATAGCTACCGCCCAGCGGATCGACGGTCTTGGCGATACCGCTCTCATACGCGATGATCTGCTGCGTGCGCAGCGCGAGCTCGGCCGAGAACTCGGTGGGAATCTGGAAGGGCTCGTCGTAGGCGCAGGTGAAGATGGACTGCGCCCCGCCCAGCACCGCCGCCATGGTTTCGATGGTTACCCGAATGATGTTGTTGTAGGGCTGCGCCGACACCAGCGACGAGCCACCGCACACCACGCCAAAGCGAAAATGCTGCGCGCGCGCATCCTGCACGCCGTAACGCTCGCGCATCAGCCGCGCCCAGATGCGGCGTGCTGCGCGGAACTTGCATACCTCGTCGAAGAAATCCGTGTGCACGTAAAAAAAGAACGATAACCGTTTGCCGAACTTCTCGACATCGCCCCCACGGCGCCGCAACTCGTCTACATAGGCGAGCCCGTTGGCAAGTGTGTAGCCCATTTCCTCCGCCGCGGTGGCGCCCGCATCATGCACATGCGCGCCAGCGATGCTGATCGGGTTGAAGCGCGGTGTAACGTCGTTCGAAAACAGAATGGTGTCAGCAATGAGCCGCATCGAGGGTTTGACCGGGAAGATCCAGGTGCCGCGCGCCACGTACTCCTTAAGGATGTCGTTCTGGATCGTACCGGTAAGCTTTTCGCGCGGCACGCCGTGCTTGTCGGCGACTGCCAGATACATCGCGTAGATGATCGCGGCGGTGCCGTTGATGGTGAACGAAGTCGAAATGCGCGCGAGATCGATGCCGTCGAAGAGCACCTCGGCGTCCGCAAGCGTCGAAAGCGATACTCCGACCTTGCCGACCTCGGATCTCGCCATAGGGTCGACCGGATCGTAGCCGCACTGGGTCGGCAGGTCGAGCGCAACCGATAAACCCGTTTGTCCCTGCTCGAGCAGGAACCGGTAGCGCTGGTTAGACTCCTCCGCCGTGCCAAAGCCCGAATATTGACGGAACGTCCACAACCGTCCGCGGTAGCCGTCCCGAAAGATGCCGCGCGTGAAAGGATAGATCCCCGGTGCTTCCAGAGCTGCGTCGCGCAGCATGTCGGCGGTCGCGACAACCGGAATCGGGATGCCCGAGCTGCTCACCGGTTTCGGCGGCTGTCGCACGCCCTCGCCCGTCAGCGGCGCGGCTGGTTGTTGCGCGGTCTGAGCGGTCATGTCGGTCCCCTCGCGTTGAGAACGTTGTCAGCGGCGTGCCAGTGATCGGGGTGCACCCATGTCTCGACCAAGCGGCAGGTTTCGATTTCGCGGATTGCGGCGGCCAGTACGCCCCTGCGGACCGCCGTTGCGAGCGCTTTGAAGGCCCGCAGCACCTGCGGAACTTGCTGCCTGAAGGGCGCGATGAAGCGGTCGATCTCCGCCTGAAACGACTCGTTCGGCGCCGCGACCGCATTCACCAGCCCGATACGTTGCGCGGCCGCCGCATCGAGTCGTTCGCTCGCCGCGAGCAACCGCAATGCGTTCGAAACGCCAACCAGGCGCATCAAGTCCTCACCGCCACCCCAAGCAGTTGCGATGTTGAGCCGTCCGTGGATGAAACCGATGTGCGCGTGGCCGGCAGCGACGCGAAAATCGCACGCAACGGCAAGTTCGGCGCCGCCACCCAGGGCGTCTCCGTTGAGCGCTGCGACGACGGGCAGGGGAAAGGAGCGTATCGCATCCAAGGCGTCGTGGGCCTCATCCGCCATGCGCCGCGCTTCCTCCCGTGTGCGAACCGCGGCAAGGTCACGCAGGTCGCCACCCGCCGCAAAACTTTTCTCGCCCGCGCCGCGCAGTACCGCGACGCGGAGGTCCTCCGCGTTGGCGAAATCGACGAACACGCTCTTCAGCTCCGCGAGCACCGCGCGACTCAGCGCGTTGCGTCTCTCCGGCCGATTGATCGTCACCTCAAGCACTCCATCGGCGACGCCGGCAATCACCGCCGTGGGCCGGTCGCTCATCGTGTGCGCCTCCGCATAAGGCGGTTGACCATCCCGCGCAACAGCTCGGCATGACGGGCGAGCGCCGGTTCCATACGGTGCAGCGGCCCGGCGATGGCGATGCCGAACATTTCCCTGTCAAGCGCGAAACTCTTGGCGACAGCCATCACGTCCGCGACGTTTTCGCCGCGGGTGATGAAATAGCCCCGCTTCTCACCCTGTTGCAGGTTGGATTTGAGCTGCACCGTGCTGGTCAGCGTATGCGCGGTGATGCGCGGCAACGCATGTGATCCGAACCACGCGTCGAGCTCCGCTGGCGACAAGGCGCCCAGCAGCGCCTTCCCGATCGCGCTGGAATGCAGCGGCTTGTACTCGCCGACGCGCGCCGTATAGCGCACGGTATTCGGACTTTCGAGCACTTCCAGATACAGCACCGCATCTCCCTGACGTTTGCCGAGGATCACGGTCTCGCCACTTCGATCGCGCAGGGCAATCAGCGCCGGTCGCAACTCCTCGATCAACGCGTCATGCGCGGTGATACTGCACGCCACGTCGTAGAGCCGCCGGGTAGGGTAATAGAGCTTGCGCCGCCCGAATGAATAGAGGTACCCGCAATCGAGGAGCGTGCGCAGCAGCATGTGGCAACTGCTTGCCGGCGCGCCGATGGTGCGCGCGATCTCCGAGAGCGACAGCGGCCTTCGCACCGCGCCGAAGATCTCGAAGATGTCCAACGTGCGCGCCAGCGCCCCCGACGCTGCCCTTGCTATTTTCAGCATATTGAATAAATATTCTATATACTGAAAATAAAATGTCAATCCCCGCGCCACCGCAGGCGCTGCGCTACGCGATATTCCATGGTCGCGCCCGGCGCACGCTTGGGGCGCGAGTTACGTTTCAGGACCTCGTGGCAGCCGCGGCGAGCGGCAGGATGCCCACGGAAAATGCGCGGATTAGCGCAGGCAGGCGGTGACTTCGCGCACATCGCTGACCGCCTCCAGCCCGGCCAGCATTTCGAACGCGCGCGCTGCCATCGCGGCATCGCGATACGCGGCGGTACAGTCGTGGAATTTTTCCCTGAGTTGTTCCAGCGTGACAGGCCGGCCGCGGCTACCGCGGTTATTCATGCGCCACGCACGGCATTCGACGCTGCCACCGCGGGCGAGCTCCAGGGTGACGTCGGTGAACTCCTTCTGCAAGAACGTCTGGTAGCCGCGCAATTCCGGATGCACGGCCATCTCCACGCGCTCCATCAGTTGTTGCATCTGCGGATCGCGCACGCGCTCGTCGGTGAAATGCGCAAGCCGTACCGCGCCTTCGCGCAACGCGGTCGCGATGCAAAACGGCGCGGAGAATTTGGCTTGATAGCCGGTCTGCGGGCGGTCGAAGCACATCGTCGGCGGTACCAGCTCATGGACCGCGATGCACGCGCGACCGACTTGCGCTGCGTCAAGGTTGTGCTGCCGCATCAAGTCGAGCACGCCATCGAGCGCCGAGTGGATCAGGCCGCAGCATGGATACACCTTGATCACCAATCCGGGATCGACCAGGTCGTACGGCCTGCCGAGCCTGTCGAGCATGGCGTCCAGGTCATAGTTACCCCGACCGTTGAAGGCCGTGCAGAATCCCCATCCGGTTTCCAGCACGCTCGCGTGCGCAGTGAATCCCCGCTGCGCGAGCCGCGCGGCGACGATGCCGTTGCGCGCGGCCTTGCCGACATGGAACGGGTTGACCATGTTGCCGATCATGGTGCGCAGGCCGGATGCTTCCGAAGCCGCGATGCCGATCGCATGACGCATGCGTGTCACATCCAGTTTGAGCAGCCGGCCGACGGCGACGGCGGCGCCGAAGTGGGCGAGCGTGGACGTCGAATGCCAGCCCCTCGCGTAGTGGTCGACTCCCAGGCCGCGCGCGATGGCGGCTTCCACTTCCCAGCCGATCACGAAAGACTCGAGCAGGTCGCGCCCCGACACGCCGCCTTCCTCCTCGGCTACCGCGAGCAGCGCGAACAGCACGGGCGAAGCGATGAAGCCGACCACCGACAGGCTGATGCTGTCGTAATCAAGCGCATGAGCGGAGGCCGCATTGGCGAGCGCCGCCCCGGCGGCGGTAAGCCGCAGATCGCAGCCGAACACGCTCGCTCGTCCCGCCTGAAAATCGGCTACCACCATGTCGCGTAGCAGCATCACCGGCCGCTCGTTCAGCCCGGCGAGCACTGTTCCCGCGGCGTCGGCAATAGCCAGCTTCGCCTGGCCGTGAACGCCTGAGGGAATGTCCTGATAACAGGTTTCGACGGCAAACTCGGCGAGCTGCCGGGTGACTTCGGAAGACATAGTGATCTTTCCGGTTGAATGGCAAGACGCCATTTTACTCCATGGGTCTTACGGCGAGAGACGGGAGTTGACGGGTGCGCTTGACGGTAACTACTTCCCTCGATAAGTCGATTTGCGCTAAGGTAGTGCTTGTACCAGCCAAAAGGATCCGCTGCACTGACTGGCTCGCTCGGCAGCTCGCGGTGGCAGCAGAAAAAGACAAGGATATTGGAGGCTACCGGAATGAAAGCGACGACGGCACGTGAGAAATTCTTGCCGGCCGCTGGTGGCATGGGGCTCGCCATTGCGTGCCTTGCGGCTTTTGCGCAGACCGTTTTGGCAGCCTCGGAGCCCGCTTCCGCGAAGGGGCAGGCGTATCCAACGAAGCCAATCCGCCTGATCGTGCCGTTCGCGACCGGGAGCACCACCGATACGCTCGCCCGCGTCGTCGGACAAAAATTGGCCGAAAGTTGGGGCCAGCAGGTGGTGGTGGACAACCGTCCCGGCGCGGGCGGCACGCTTGGCACCGAAATCGTCGCGAAGGCCTCAGCGGATGGCTACACGTTATTGATAGCGCCGGGCAGCCACGCGATCAACCCGAGCCTGTATCGCAAGCTCCCATACGACACGGTGAAGGATTTGACGCCGGTGACGTTGGTGGCCTCGGCGCCGCTTCTCGTGGTCGCGCATCCCTCGCTCGCCGCAAGCTCCGTGAAGGAACTGATCGCTCTGGCCAAGGCGAGACCGGGCCGGATCCACTACGCCTCCGGCGGCAGCGGTACTTCGAGTCATCTCATCATGGAGCTGTTCAAAAGCATGGCGGGCATAGATCTGGTGCACGTACCTTACAAAGGCGGTGGGACGGTCTTGAGTGCCATACTGAGCGGTGAGGTCCAGCTGACCGCGGGCGGCATGCTGGTGGTGATGCCGCAGGTGAAGGCTGGCAAGCTCAAAGCGCTCGCGGTGACCGGCTCGCGCCGCTCGCCGGCCGTGCCGGAGGTTCCCACCGTGGCAGAATCGGGATTGCCCGGCTTCGCGGCGAGCGGCTGGTGGGGCATGTTCGTACCCGCCGGGACGTCGAAGGCGATCATCACGCGGCTTCAGCGAGAACTGGCGCGCGTATTGCAGGCGCCCGACTTGCGTAACCGGTTCGC
The DNA here is from genome assembly GCA_016199485.1 of Betaproteobacteria bacterium. Lineage (GTDB taxonomy): Bacteria > Pseudomonadota > Gammaproteobacteria > Burkholderiales > SG8-41 > JACQGO01. The sequence goes on along the minus strand of JACQGO010000155.1, from coordinate 1,320 downwards.
AGCGGACGGCGTCGAGATGGCGGGCACTAGTCCGGAGGAGTTCGGCGCGTTTATCCGGCAGGAGATCGCGACCTGGGCGAAGGTGGTGAAGGAATCGGGCGCGCGTGTCGACTGAGCACGCGTTTTCTGCTTTGCATCGGCGGGGGCGGGCGCGCGGAGCTGCCCTGATCTAATCAACTCTGGCGCCGGTCGCTTGCACGACCTTGCCCCAGCGCGCGAGCTCGGACTTGACGTAGGCGGCGAATTGCTCGGGGGTGTTGGTCGCGGGGTCGGCGCCCTGGGCGGCGAGCTTCCGCCTCAATTCTGGCACTGCGAGGATTTTCACGATCTCGGCGTTCAACCTCGTAACGACGGGCTTCGGCGTGCCGGCGGGGGCGAAGACGCCGAACCAGGACGCGACGTCGAACCCCGGCACGCCGGACTCGGCGATGGTCGGCACGTCCGGCAGCGCCGCCACGCGCTTCGCGCTGGTCGCGCCGAGCGCGCGCAGCTTCCCTGCCTTGATATGCGGGTAGAGCGCCACCACGCCGGTGATCATCGTCTGCACCTGCCCGCCGATCAGATCGGTGATCGCGGGCCCGGTGCCCTTGTAGGGGACGTGCACGAGGTTCACGCCCGCCATGCTCTTGAACAGCTCGAACGTGAGGTGCGGGCTGGTGCCCGTGCCGGCGGAAGCGTAGTTGAGCTGCCCCGGCTTGGCCTTGGCGAGAGCGATCAGCTCCTTCACCGATTTCGCGGCGACGGAAGGATGCACGACCAGCACCTGCGGCGTTGAGACCGCGAGCGACACCGGCGCGAAATCCCTGAGCGGGTCAAACGGCAGCTTCTTGTACAGGCTCGGGTTCACGGCGTGCGTCGTGATCGAGCCGAGCAACAGCGTGTAGCCGTCGGCCGGGGCTTTCGCCGCGAGCTCTGTGCCGATGATGCCGCCCGCACCGGGGCGGTTGTCCACCACCACCTGCTGGCTCCAGTTCTCCGTGAGCTTCTGCGCGATGACGCGCGCCACCACGTCGGTCGTGCCGCCCGGCGGAAACGGCACGATGAGCCGGATCGGCTTGGTCGGATACTGCACCTGCGCCGCGCCGGCCGCTCCGGAGAGCCACGCCAGGCACAGCGCCGGCACCACCAATAGACGCGCTTTCGTTTTCACTTCGATTCCTCCTCAATCATCGTCCTGGTGGCGGCGCTCAGTCCGCCTTGATTCCCGCGTCCCTCACCACTTTCGCCCATTTCGCCACATCGGCCTTGATGATGGCGGCGAACTCCTCGGGCTTGTTGCCGACCGGTTTCGCCCCGTCGGTTGCGAGGCGCTCGCGCATT
>JACQGO010000157.1 GCA_016199485.1 Betaproteobacteria bacterium | reverse complement strand
TCACAGGAATTTGCGTCCACGTGGCTTTTATGATGGACTCGTCAAATAGACGCATTATGGATTCCCCCCCCGATTACAGCATTCGAGGGCACGCACTGCGCGGGAATGACACCCACGGAAAGGTCGGAAGAACCCAAAGTGTGTATTTTACCCGCTTGTCGGCGCCGGGTGTGGCAGGCGGGCGCCAGGAACCGGGACGCGCGCGACTGGCGGCGCCCGGGGTCGCTGTGAGAAAATTACGGATTTCGTCCACCAGACGAAACTCGAGATGGCAAGCCCTGTGCCGAAAGCGAAGTCCGCCGAGCGCCCGTCCGCGGCGCCGCTCATTTTCCCCGGCAGCCCGTACCGCTTGTTCCAGGCCTTCGCGCCTGCGGGCGACCAGCCGGAGGCGATCGAGAAGCTCGTGCAGGGGATCCACGACGGGCTCGCGTTCCAGACGCTACTCGGGGTGACGGGTTCGGGCAAGACCTACACCATGGCGCACGTGATCGCGCGCATCGGGGTGCCGGCGCTGATCATCGCCCCCAACAAAACCCTCGCGGCGCAGCTCTATTCCGAGATGCGCGAATTCTTCCCCGAGAACGCGGTCGACTACTTCGTCTCCTATTACGATTATTACCAGCCGGAAGCCTACGTCCCGTCGAAGGACCTCTACATCGAGAAGGACTCGAGCATCAACGAGCACATCGAGCAGATGCGGCTCTCCGCCACCAAGTCGCTGCTCGAGCGCCGCGACACCATCATCGTCGCGACCGTGTCGTGCATCTACGGCATCGGCGACCCGGGCGATTACCACGGCATGATCCTGCACGTGCGGGAGAAGGAGAAGCTCACCCAGCGCGACGCGATCAGGCGGCTCGCCGAGATGCAGTACGAGAGGAACGAATTCGAGTTCCGGCGCGGCACGTTCCGCGTGCGCGGCGAGGTGCTCGACGTCTTTCCGGCGGAGAACCCGGAAACCGCGGTGCGGATCTCGCTGTTCGACGACGAGGTGGAGAGCCTCGCGCTGTTCGATCCGCTCACCGGGCACGTGCTCTCCCGCGTGCCGCGCTATACCGTCTATCCTTCGAGCCATTACGTGACGCCGCGCGCGACCACGCTACGCGCGATCGAGGCGATCAAGCGGGAACTGGCGGAGCGCATCGAGCACTTCCAGCGGGAGGGCAAGCTGGTCGAGGCGCAGCGCATCGAGCAGCGCACGCGCTTCGATCTCGAGATGCTCGCCGAGATGGGTTTCTGCAAGGGGATCGAGAACTACTCACGGCATCTCTCGGGCCGCGAGCCGGGGGAACCGCCGCCGACCCTCATCGATTACCTGCCGGACGATGCGCTGATGATCATCGACGAGAGCCACGTCACGATCCCGCAGCTCGGGGGTATGTACCGCGGCGACCGGTCGCGCAAGGAAAACCTCGTCGATTACGGGTTCCGGCTGCCCTCGGCGCTGGATAACCGCCCGCTCAGGTTCGACGAATTCGAGAAGCGGATGCGCAGGAGCTTCTTCGTGTCGGCGACGCCCGCCGAGTACGAGCAGCAGCGCCAGGCGCAGGTAGTGGAGCAGGTGGTGCGCCCGACGGGGCTGGTCGACCCGCGCGTCGAGGTGCGACCCGCCTCGACACAGGTCGATGACCTGCTCTCGGAGATCAACGAGCGCGCGGCGTGCAACGAGCGGGTGCTGGTCACCACGCTCACCAAACGCATGGCCGAGGACCTCACCGACTATCTCGCCGAGCACGGGGTCAAGGTGCGCTATCTGCACTCCGATATCGACACGGTGGAGCGCGTCGAGATCATCCGGGACTTGAGGCTCGGCGAGTTCGACGTGCTGGTCGGGATCAACCTGCTGCGCGAGGGACTCGACATCCCCGAAGTGTCGCTGGTCGCGATCCTCGACGCCGACAAGGAAGGGTTCCTGCGCTCGGAGCGTTCGCTCATCCAGACCATGGGACGCGCGGCGCGGCACGTCAACGGCACGGCGATCATGTACGCCGACGTGATGACGGACTCGATGCGCCGCGCGATCGGCGAGACCGAGCGCCGTCGCGGGAAGCAGATGGCGTACAACGCGGCGCGGGGAATCACCCCGAAGAGCGTGGTGAAGCGCGTCAAGGACATCATCGAAGGGGTCTACGACCACGAGGCGGCGCGCGACGGGCTCAAGGCCGCGCAGGCGCTTGCCAGGTACGAGCTGATGAGCGAAAAGGATCTGGCGCGCGAGATCAAGCGCCTCGAGAAAGAGATGCTGGAATGCGCCAGAAACCTCGAGTTCGAACGCGCGGCCGCGCTGCGCGACCGCCTGAAGGAACTCAAGCAGCAGCTTTTTATCGGGATTGCGGCGTGACCGTCAAGGTGCTCTTCGTGTGCACGGGCAATATCTGCCGCTCACCCACGGCGCAGGCGGTGTTCCGCCACGTCGTCGCGCGCGAGGGCCTCGCCGCTCACGTCGAGTGCGATTCCGCGGGCACCCACGATTATCACGTCGGCGAGCCGCCCGATCCCCGCGCGCAGGATGCCGCAACGCGGCGCGGCTACGACATGAGCGATCTGCGCGGGCGGCAGGTGAGCCGCGAGGACTTCGCCGTGTTCGACTACGTGCTCGCGATGGACGAGTACAACCTTGAACTGCTGAGCAGGCTGTGCCCGCGAGCGCACGCCCGCAAGCTGCGGCTGCTGATGGAGTTCGCCACGCTCCACGAAATGCGCGAGGTACCCGATCCCTACTACGGCGGCGCGACGGGGTTCGAGCGCGTGCTCGACATGGTCGAGGACGCGGCGCGCGGGCTCCTGGAAGAGTTGCGCGAGCGGTTGCCCGCATGACGCCCCGGTTGCGGAGACGGTAGCGGGCGCATCCCGCGTCAGGGTTGCGACACCGGAGTTTCCGGCTTGTGTGTCTCCACCTGGATCAGCGGCTCATCGGACACCGGAGACGGGGGCGGGATGACACGGCGCGGCCGCGGCGCCGGCGTTTCTTCGGCGATGCGCGCGAGCGCTGTATTCCGCTTCTCGGGGTCGGTCTCGATCTGCGTCAGATCGGAAGGCAGAGAGATCGGTTCGAGCGCCATCGCCTGTGGTGTCACCGCCAGCGCGGGCACTTCCGCTGCGCTTACCGGCGTTGCGACTTCGGTCACCTTCTCGGTCGCGAAATCCGACACCACCGGCGCGCCCTCATGCGGGGCAGGAGAGGGCTGCCAACCGGCAGTGGTGCCTGGAGCAGGCGCCGCCGTCGTTGCTTCTACTGCGGCCGATACAGCCTGAGGTCGAGGTGGCGGCGTGACAGGCGGGAATTGAGCCGGTGCAGCAACTTCTTGCCGACCGGCGGCGGAGATTGGCGCCGCCGCGACGGCCGTTACAGGGGTTCCCGCAGAGGCGACAGGTGCGCCGGGAGCAGTCGCCGAGCCGCCAGCGCCGGCCTGCGCCCGTTCCTGCATTGTCGCTTCACGCCGCTCGTATCTTTCGCGTCGTCCGCGACGCCTTCTGCCCCGGCCCTCGCCATGCTCTCTCTGCTCGCGCAGCACCGGCTGGTTGAGTGCCCCGGTTTCGGAAGGCTTGGCCCCGGGGCGTGCCGTGGCCTCCTCACGCGGGGGACGTTGTCTGTACTGTTGTTGCTGCCGTTCGTCGCGCCGAGACTCCGGCCTTCGTTTCTCCGCGCGCTCGGGCTGTGATGACCGCTGCTGGCCCGGCTCGCCGCGGCCCCGCTGCACCCCGCGGGCCTCGGCGCGCTCCTCGAGGTAGCGTTCACCGCGCGCGCCGTTGCGCCGGCCCCGGTACGCCGGGCGCGGCGGCAGCACGGCTTTCTCCTCGGCCACGGCCGCGGGCCTGCGGCTGAACCACCCGAAGATCTTGCCGATGATCGAAGGCTGCGCTTGTTCTTTTTCCGGTTCGACCGTTTCCGGCGCCGGCACCACCGGCGCGGGCTGCTGCGGAGTGATCCCCTTGACCGCTGCCTGCTGGCGCGGTGCCACCGGCTCAGCGACGCTCTCAGGCAGTTTTTGCTCCTCCGATGGCGCCTCGACCAGGTGATAGCTCGCCGGCAGCGGCTCGGCCTGGTTGAGGTCGTCGTGCCGCAGCCTGGTGACCGAATAGTTCGGCGTCTCGAGGTGTATGTTCGGCATCAGCAGCACCGATACCTTGTGGCGCGCCTCGATCAACTGCAGGTCCGTGCGTTTCTCGTTGAGCAGGAAGGTCGCAACATCGACCGGCACCTGCGCGTGCACCGCGGCGGTGTTGTCCTTCATCGCCTCTTCCTGGATGATGCGGAAGATGTGCAGCGCGGTGGATTCTATCGAGCGGATGTGGCCGGTGCCGACGCAGCGCGGGCACGGGATGTAGTTCATCTCGCCGAGCGAAGGTCGCAGCCGCTGGCGCGAAAGCTGGAGCAATCCGAACCGGGAGATCTTGCCCGTCTGCACGCGCGCGCGGTCGTAGCGCAGCGCGTCGCGCAGCCGGTTCTCGACCTCGCGCTGGTTGCGACTGCTCTCCATGTCGATGAAATCGATGACGATCAGCCCGCCGAGGTCGCGCAGCCGGAGTTGCCGCGCGATCTCGTCGGCCGCCTCGAGGTTGGTCCGGAACGCGGTCTCCTCGATATCGGCTCCATGGGTGGCGCGCGCGGAGTTCACGTCGATCGCCACCATGGCCTCGGTGTGATCGATCACCACCGAGCCTCCCGAAGGCAGCGCCACGTCGCGCGAGAACGCGGTTTCGATCTGGTGCTCGATCTGGAAGCGCGAGAACAGCGGCACGTCGTCGCGGTAGAGCTTGACGCGGTTCACGTGCGGCGGCATCACGTGGCCCATGAACTGCCGCGCCTGGTCGTAGATCGATTCGGTGTCGATCAGGATCTCGCCGACGTCCTGGTGGAAGTAGTCACGGATGGCGCGGATCACCAGGCTCGATTCCTGGTAGATGAGGAATGCGCCTTTCTGCTGCCTGGCGGCGTCCTCGACCGCGTGCCACAGCTGCAGCAGGTAGTTGAGGTCCCATTGCAACTCTTCGAGCGAGCGGCCGATGCCCGCGGTGCGCGCGATGACGCTCATGCCCGCGGGCACTTGCATCTGCCCGATCAGGTCGCGCAGCTCGTTGCGTTCTTCGCCCTCGATCCTGCGCGAGACGCCGCCGCCGCGCGGATTGTTGGGCATCAGCACCAGGTAGCGCCCGGCGAGGCTGATGAAGGTGGTAAGCGCGGCGCCCTTGGTGCCGCGCTCGTCCTTGTCGACCTGGACGATCAGCTCCTGGCCTTCTTCCAGCGCGTCCTGTATGCGGGCGCGCCCGACGTCAACGCCGGGCTTAAAGTAGGCGCGTGCGACTTCCTTGAAGGGGAGAAAGCCGTGACGCTCGCTGCCGTAGTCGACGAACGCGGCTTCCAGGCTGGGCTCGATGCGGGTGATGACGCCCTTGTAGATGTTGCTCTTGCGTTGCTCTTTCCCCGCGGTCTCGATGTCGAGGTCGATGAGCTTCTGCCCATCGACGATCGCGACGCGCAGCTCTTCGGCTTGCGCCGCGTTGAACAGCATGCGTTTCATTGTTGTCTTCTCCCGCGCTCAACGACACGGGATGGGCAAACCGCCCCGGCACCCTCGTGCCGGAGCACGCCTTTGTTCAATCACCTGGCATGCACATGATGTGATCTGGCGGTGACGAATGCGTATATACCGGTCTGCCTGCGGATTCTGCGCGTGGGCGGCAGAATCAAGAATCCAGTCAAATGCTTTGAGCGCGTAAATCGTCTACTATCGCTACTTCGTCTGGTGAGCGACGTTAACCAGTTGCCCCGCATCATGCCGCACGGCGCTATCGTTGTCGTAAGGGCCTTGCGGCAGGGGCGTTCCGGACACAGTCTCCCGGGCCGGGTTTCCGAATTTCGAGAATCGGAAAAAACCGCAAGCCCGGCTCGTTTGGGATTGCGCTTCAAACCGCGCGCCGTATTCATCACGCGCCCGCGGGGAAGCCGAATCCGCTCCTGTAGCCCTACAATATTATAGGCAAATGAATGAGTTAAGTAAAGATTCGGCGAACTGGGAGGAGGTCGGCGAGTCCGGCGCCAATCAGCGTATCGATAACTACTTGTGCAAGCGGCTGAAAGGTGTGCCGAAAAGTCATATCTACCGCATCGTGCGCAGCGGGGAGGTGCGGGTCAACAGCCGGCGCGTTGCGCCGACCTACCGGCTGCGGATCGGCGACCGGCTGCGGCTGCCGCCTCTGCGGTTCAAGCGCCCGGCGCAGGAACGATATGCGCGGCCCCTGGCGCCGCGTCTCGCGCAGGCGGTGATCTACGAAGACGAGGCGCTGGTCGTGCTCGACAAGCCGGCCGGAATGGCGGCCCACGGGGGCAGCGGGATCGCGCGCGGCGTGATCGAGCAGTTGCGGCAGGAGCGGCCGCAGGCGAAGTTTCTCGAGCTCGTCCACCGCCTGGACCGCGATACCTCCGGGATCCTGCTGCTTGCGAAGAAGCGCTCGGCGCTGACCGCGCTGCACGAGCAGATCCGCGCCGGCCGCGTGCGCAAGCAGTATCTCGTGCTGGTGCGGGGCAGGTGGCGCGGCGAAAAGCACGACGTCAAGCTGCCGCTGACCAAGCACGTGCTTGCTTCGGGCGAGCGCCGGGTCACCGTCGACCGCGCGGGCCGGCCGGCGCACACCGTGTTCACGCTGCGGAAGCGCGTCGGCGGGTTCAGCCTGCTCGAGGCGGAATTGAAGACCGGGCGCACGCACCAGATCCGGGTGCAGCTCGCGCATCTCGGTTATCCGATCGCCGGCGACGACAAGTACGGTGACTTCGACCTGAACAGGCGGCTCGCCAAAGCGGGGCTGAAGCGCATGTTCCTGCACGCCTGTGAGCTCGCGTGCGGGCATCCCCGGACCGGCGCGCGCCTCGTGCTGCGGGCGCCGCTGCCGGCGGAACTTCAGGCGTTCCTCGATGGTCTCGAACAGACAACAACGACGTAGGAACCCGTGATCGGCCGCGGCACGTATGCCGAAACGCTTCGATTTGCTGGTGTTCGACTGGGACGGCACGCTGATGGATTCGGCGGGCGCGATCGTCGCCTCACTGCAGGCGGCGTGCCGCGACCTCGGACTGCCGGTGCCTTCGGAAGAGTGCGCACGCCACATCATCGGGCTCGGTTTGAACGACGCGCTCGCCCACGTGTTGCCCCACCTCGAACCGGCGCACTACGGCACAGTGGTGGAGCGTTACCGCCATCATTTCACGTTACGCGACGGCGATATCCCGCTTTTTCCCGGCGCGGCGGAGACCGTGAGAACGCTGCACGCCGAGGGTTTCCTGCTGGGAGTTGCGACGGGAAAAAGCCGGCACGGGCTCGAGCGGGTGCTCGTCGCGACCGGTCTCAAGGATTATTTTCACGCTACGCGCTGCGCGGACGAGGGCTTTTCCAAGCCACACCCCGGCATGCTGCTCGAACTGATCGAAATGCTGGGAGTCGACCCCGGCCGGACGCTGATGATAGGCGACACCACCCACGACATGGAGATGGCGCAGAGTGCACGAGTGCCGTGTCTCGGCGCGGCGTACGGCGCGCATCCGCGAGAGCAGCTCCTCGACTACGCGCCGCTTGCGTGCGTCGGCGATTTCGCCGAGCTCGCGCGTTGGCTCATGGAGAACGCGTGATTCGCGCGCAGATGTCCGTGCCGCGGCGGTGAAGGTGTCGCGGGGCGGAACGCCGGGAGATGCCAGGAGTTTGTCGGACTTGGGTCCGACAAACTCCTTTCGCAAAACCGCCTCCATGCAAAACGGCGAGAAACCACCCTTGCGTGTTGATTAGAGTTGTTGCGATCCCCTCGTGGGCGCGGAGGCGCTATCATTCTGTTCATCTTCAGGCTTGATCCTGATGCGGTTTTGAATATAGC
>JACQGO010000148.1 GCA_016199485.1 Betaproteobacteria bacterium | reverse complement strand
TACCGTCGTATTTTGTTACGCGTTTTTGAGCACAACGCCCTGGCCAACGGCGCTGTGCCGGTCCGCTGCGGTACCCGCCGCATCTCCTTTGCCGATCACGCGGCACGGCAAATCATTGAGCGCTGATACCGGCCAATGCGCCGCGGTTTGATCCCGGTCAACCCGTCGCCGTCGCGGAACTGGTAGGTTAATAGCTTGTCCGGGGACCCGGGTTGTGAGCTTTGAAACCACCCTGTTCATCGTTTTTCCGCGAGGAGGCCGATTCCTGTCCCCCCTGATACCTGAAGGGCGGTGGAGGAGACGATGCGTCCGCGAACCCTCAAGTTCAAAGTCGGCTTTTACCTGACGATCGCGCTGGCGGTGGCGATGCTCGTGTTTACGCTGGCAGTCGTCCGGCACCAGCGGGACGAGCTGCTCAGCGAGGCGGCGCGGCACGCGACCCAGCTCTCCGAGGTGGTGATCAAGAGCACCCGTTTCGCGATGCTTCAGAATCAGCCTGCTTACGTGGACCGGATCATCCAGGATGTGGGGGACCAGAAGAGCATCGCCAAGGTCAGAATATTCAGCAAGGACGGCAGGATCATACACTCGACCTACCTGCCCGAAATCGGGCAGAAAGTGGACCGGAAAGCCGAAGGCTGTTTTCTCTGCCACCAGAGCGAGCGGCCCCTGGAACAGATTCCCACGGGCAACCGGTCGCGGATTTTTGCCGCCGCGGGAGGCAAGCGGCTGCTCGGCAACATGGAGGTGATCCGCAATGAGCCGTCGTGCTCGGCGGCGGGCTGCCACGTGAGTCCCAGGACCCAGTCGGTCCTCGGCGTCCTGGATATCGTCTACTCTCTCGACGAGATCGACCGCGCCACGCAGACGAATGCGATCACCATCGCCGGCTTTTCCCTGGGATTTATCATTGTCATCTCGTTCTTTGTAAGCTTCTTCGTGCACCGCCTGGTCTACGTGCCGCTGCGCGACCTGGAAACCGGCGCCGAGAGGCTTTCCTCGGGAAATCTGGAACAACTGATTCCCGTGCGGAGCGGGGACGAGTTCGGCCAGCTTGCGGCCTCCTTCAACGCCATGACGGTAGCGCTCAAGAACTCCCAGATGGAGTTGCGGGAGTGGGGCCGCACGCTGGAGCAGAAGGTCGAAGAGAGGACGCAGAAGCTGCGCATCGCCGAGCTCGAGGCCGCGCGCAGGGAAAAGCTCGCCTCGGTCGGACTGCTCGCCGCAGGGATCGCCCATGAACTGAACAGCCCGTTGACCGGCATCCTCACCTTCTCGCACCTCATCCGCAAGAAGATTGCGGACGGGAGCCAGGAGGCGGAAGACCTGGACCTCGTGATCGGGGAGACCAAGCGGTGTTCCACGATCATCAGGAGGCTGCTCGATTTCGCCCGGGAGAAGACGCCGGAGAAGAAGTTCGCCGACCTCAACCGGATCATAGAAGACACGGCGCGTTTGACCGAGCGGCCCGCGCATCTGCGCGACATCGAGATCACCATGGACCTCGACCGCGACCTGCCGCCGCTCTGGGTGGACGAGGACCTGATCAAGCAGGTCATCATGAACATGCTCGTCAACGCGCAGCACGCCATCGAGCACAAGGGCAGCATCACCGTCCGGAGCCGCCGCTTCCCGGAGCCGAAGAGCCCCGAGCCGGGCATGGAGCCGGTGCCCATGGTGGAGGTCTCGATCATCGATACCGGGTGCGGAATCGCGGAGAAAGACTTGCGGCGGATTTTCGATCCCTTTTTCACCACGAAGGAGGTGGGGAAAGGGACGGGCCTCGGGCTCTCCGTCAGCCACGGGATCGTCAGGGCCCACGGCGGGACGATCGAGGTGGAAAGCACGGTCGGGGAGGGATCCGCGTTCCGCGTCTACCTCCCTCTGGAACGCCCTTCCGGTGACGCGGACAGCGAGAGCGGCGGGAGCGATCGATGAGCGCCAGGATACTGGTAGTCGACGACGAGGAGATCGTCATCCGGAGCTGCCTGCGCATTCTCCGCGAGGCCGGTTACGAGGCGGAGGCCGTCCGGGACGGCTCGCAAGCGCTGCGAAAAATCGACGAAGGTGATTACAACGTGCTGATCCTGGACATCATGATGCCCGGGATCAACGGGCTGGAAGTGCTCCAGAGGGTGAAGGAGGCGCATCCCGACATCGACGTCGTCATGATCACCGGACTCTCCCAGGTCGAAACCGCGGTGCAGTCGATGAAGCTCGGGGCCTTCGACTACCTGCCCAAGCCCTTCGATCCCGACGAGCTCAAGCTCGTGGTGGAGCGCGCGCTGGAACGGCAGCGGCTGCTGCAGGAAAACCTCGATCTCAGGACCGAGGTGAGCTCCAGGTACCGCCTGGAGAACATCATCGGGTCGAGCCCCCAGATGCAGAGCGTCTATCGCCTCGTCGCGAAATGCGCTCCCACCAACAGCAGTGTGCTCCTCACGGGAGAGAGCGGGACCGGCAAGGAGCTGATCGCGCGCGCCATCCACTACAACAGCCTGCGGAAAGACAAGCCCTTCGTCCCGGTCGACTGCAACGCGCTGAGCGAGAATCTGCTGGAGAGCGAGCTGTTCGGGCACGTCAAGGGTTCGTTCACCGGTGCGGTGGCGAACAAGAAAGGGATGTTCGAAATCGCCGACGGCGGGACGCTCTTTCTGGACGAAATCGGGAACATCGTGCTCTCGATCCAGGCCAAGCTCCTGCGGGTGATCCAGGAACGCGAGTTCCGGGCGGTGGGAGACACCCGGACCCACGCCGCCGACTTCAGGATGATCGCCGCCACCAACAAGGACCTGAAGGCGATGGTGGCCGAGGGGACTTTCCGCGACGATCTGTTCTACCGCATCAACATCTTTCCCATCCGCATACCGCCCCTGCGGGAGCGCCGGGACGACATTCCCGCGCTGGCCTTCCACTTTCTCAACGTCCTCGGCAAGGAGCTGGGGAAGAAATTCAGCGGGTTTTCCGACGGGGCGATGAACGTGCTGGTGAACTACAACTGGCCGGGCAACGTGCGGGAGCTCGAGAATACCGTGCACCGCGCGGCGATCCTTGCTACCGAGGAAATCATCCGCAAAGCCCACCTGGTGAATATCATCGACGCGCTGCCGCAGCTCGATCTGGAGGTGCCGAAAACCGCCGAGGAGCTGAAGCGGGTCAAGAAGGCCGCGCGGGAGAAGTCGGTGGAAGACATCGAGAAGCTCTTCGTGCTGGAAGCGCTCAAGAGAAACTCCTGGAACGTCACCAGGAGCGCGCAAGAAACCGGCATGCAGCGTGCCAATTTCCAGGCGCTGATGAAGAAGCACAACATCCGGGTCCGGGAAACAGAATAAGGCCCCGTGCTCTCAAGTTCCAAGTGCGACGTTACGAGAGCCTGACGAAATGATCTCCCCTCCTCGTCGAGGAGGGGTGTCGCGAAGCGACGGGGTGGTGGACATGCGCTCTCAACCACCCCGGCCCTGCGGCCCACCCCTCCTTGGAAAGGAGGGGAGTAAAGCAGGTCCCTAGAATCCCTCAACGTTGCACTTGGAACTTGGGACCACGCCTTGTCATTTAATCGGCCTGTTGCATGCGGCGACCGCCGCCCTGGCCGGGCTCTTCCTCCAGTTCCTCGTACCCGGTGAACATCGCCTTGATGTGCGCCGTGGGTGTGCGGCCAAGGGTCGCCAGGTAGACGTGAATGAAAAGAAAGAACACGAACGCGATGAAGATCAGCACGTGTATGGTATCGACCACCCGCAGCCCGCCGAGAAACTCCACCGTCGCGGAAAAACGATTCGCGTCCCACAGCACGAGCCCGGTGTAGAACTGGATGGGGACGAGGAGCAGCATCACGATCTGGTACGATATGCTCTGCAGCGCGTTGAACTTGCGGTAAGCGCTCACGTGGTGCGGGTTCGGCTCCCCCTTGAAAATGCCGTAGCCGTAATACTGGAGCTGGCGGAAGCTGTCGCGGAAATGCTTCGCGGGATTCAGCTCCGGGTGATAGACCCTGATCTTGTCGGTGAACACGTAAAAGACAAGCCACACGAAGAAGTTGGCGATGAGAACAAAACCGGTCCAGTTATGGAGGTTGACGGCGGTCCGGAAGGGCATCAGGCTGACCTGTCCGACGTACCTGATCTGAATGCCGGTGACGATCAGCACCACGAAACCGACCGCGTTGATCCAGTGCCAGATCCTCACCGGAAGCGGGTGAACGTAGATCGTTTGCATTTCGCTTCTCCTGTTACCCGCGAGCGTCGCCGCCGTCGGCGCGATCGCCAGGACCGTAGGGTGGGCGCAGCCCACCGCCGGGCATCGGAGCTCGGTTCTCCTGTAGAAAGTGGGTGACGCTCCGCTCACCCACCCCACTCGCTCCTGCTACCCGCGATCGCCGCCGCCGGGGCGTCCGCCCGGCGAAGGCGGGTTTTGAGGCCGGCGGTTCCCGGACGCATTCTCTGCTCCGCCTCTCTTGAGGTATCTCCTGAAGAGCCATTTCAGCGTCAGGTGCCCGACCGGCACGGCGGCACCGCCGAGCACCGCGAGGACCAGGAGAACGTCCAGCAGCTTGATCCTGGTGCCGCCGATGGCGTAAAACCCGCCGACCGAATCCACGGAAATCGCCGACGTGAGCACCTCCTTGTGCGCGCCGTAGCGCAGCGGTCTGCCATCGGGCCCGACGATGGAAACCGTGACGCTCTGGAACGGGTCGGCGCCTTCCCGGTGACAGCTATCGCAGTTGCCGACCGCTCTGGTCTTGTCGGCCAACTGGTGCGCTTCGACGCCGCTGCGGACCTCCAGCCGGCCGCGCAGGATCGTCCTGCCCTCCGTCCCCTCGCGGTTGAATTCCCTCAGCAGGCTGCGCAGCGCCATCGCGTCCAGGCCATGCCCCTGCGCATCGACCGAGCGGGCGCGGGTTTCGAACTGCGGCACGCCTTGCTTTTCCGAAACGCGCTTCTGCGCCACGCTGTCGTAGAGCCTGAGATCAACCCTGCGCTGCGCCCCCGGCGCGTGGCAGGCGGGACAGGACACCGTCTCGAGATGCCGTTCGGTGTTCGGGAGCCACCTCTCGTGGGCGCTCAACGCGCCGGCGTGGCACCCGAGGCATGCGTTTTTCGGCTGCTCCCCCGTCGAAGCAGGGCGCACGTCGTGCGCGCGGTGGCAGTCGGCGCATATCGGGGCATTGTTCCGGCCCGGTTGGCTTCGGGCCCGACCGTGTACGCTTTCGGCATAGGCCTTGAAGATGGTCTCGTGACACTTCCGGCAGGGAACTTCGGCGATCGACTCGCGGGCGGCCTTGGGGCGGATCGAATGGGGGCTATGGCAATCCGTGCATACCGGGGCCGCCTGGTTGCCCTCGCGCAGGAGGGTGGCGTGGATGCTTCCCTCGTATTGCTTGAACTTGTCTTCGTGGCACCGGCGGCAGAGCTCGGCCCCGGTGATGGAATATTCGCGCGCAGTGACGATTTTCGTCTTTGCCGGGAGGTGATTCTTGAGGTTGACGTTTGCATGGCAGCCGGCGCAGCCGAGGGGGCCGTGGACCGACTTCGCAAAGGCCTCGCCCGGAACGTGCAGCGAAAGCGTTTCTCCGTTCGCCAGGTTTTTCTTCAGCCCCTCCGACGAGTGGCAGTTGAGACATTTCCTGTCCTCTTCGGAAAGAGAACCGTCCGCCGCCCGCGCGGTCATCAACGCGGCGGGAAACAAGAACAGGACGAGAAACGCCGCGACGGCGGCGATGACGAGGTCCCCGCGGAACGCCGCTCTGGTCGATGCGCATTCTTTCCGGGTGCTTCTGACTTTTTCGTCGGTGTCATTCCCGCGCAGGCGGGAATCCATAGGGTGCTTATTTGACGAGTCCATCGCAAGGGCTCTGCCGAAGCGAATTCCTGCGACATTTCCACTACGGGGGATGCAAACGCGATACGCGTTGTTTGACGCCGTATGGATTCCCCCCCCGATTACATCATTCGAGGGCAAGGTTTGCACGGGAATGACATCTCCCCCTGAGGTTACTCGTTTGGCGCTGATAGGCGAGCGCGACGGAAATGACATCCACGGAAAACCCGGAAGAGGCTCTTTTCGAAACCTTGCCATCAATGTTGCCGTACTTTCCCGTTGCATTGGCTCCCAGGCCCGCCGCCGCACGGCGCCGGCCTTGCGCTGTACGTGATTCACGTGAGCGCGAAGCAACCGCTCGATATCGTATGCCTCTCCACGCACGAGGGATTGATTTGGATCAAGGGTTCCCAGTGAGCGGCGCGGCGCGCGCGACGATTCCTTGCGGTGCCAGGATCGCGAGGTGCAAACGGGTGTTCTCACCCGTTTGCACGACTCTCACTAAACGCGACCTCGGCCACCACTGCGGCGCGTTACTGCGCGGTTATTCCGGTGCGGACCGCTTCACCAGTGCCCGCGCGCCCCACCAGACCAGCATGCCGAGTCCGATGAACGGGAAGGCGAGCGCGTACGCGAGCCCGATGAAAGGCGCCGCGAAGAACAGGATGACGTTCTTCAGGAAGAC
>JACQGO010000151.1 GCA_016199485.1 Betaproteobacteria bacterium | reverse complement strand
TCACGATAGCACCCGGTGTCAAGCTCCCTCCCTCCGGTCGGTCGCTCGCTATCGCGGCCTCGCGTTCGACAGGTCGTTAGACCCGTACCTCGTCCTGGGCAAGCAGAGCCTATCCTTCGCCGTAGGAGGGCCGCTCAGGCCCCCAATCGCTCTCTAGGTGCCCCGGTGACGTTTGACCACCTCCGCGGCCTCTGCGGCCCGTACAGAGCCTCGGCGCGGGTGGAGCGAATGGCTTCGGATTGACGTCCACGCATGTTCTCGGGGGATTCGGGGCCTCTGTGAGCCCCTAACGGCCTTTGTTGACGCGGGAGCCTACCGCGCGATAAAGTATGGGCGACGGCTTGGAGTCGCAGCCCGGCTCTCACAGATAGGGGGGCCGGGCTGCTGCCTTTATACGGCAGGTGTCAAATCGGCCAGCATCGCGCGGATCTCGTCCTGCGTCATGAATGGCCCCTGTGAGGAGTCGCGCCCGTCGCCGAGCTCCTCGTGGAGTTTCTCCCCCACCCGCGGCCCGACCTCAATCACGCGCGCGTCTCCTGCTGCGACTGCTGCAAGGTCGGCCATGCGCACCACGCGCATCGGTGGGATGTGCAGACCGCCTTTTTCGTGCTCGACGACATGGAGCACGAACGATGCAGCCTCGCGCAGCGTGATGACGTAGCGAGTCATCCGCGCGTCCGTCAGTGACACCATGCCGCGATCCTTGCGCTCACGCGCCCACATCGGCAGCACCGAGCCGCGCGATCCGAGGAAGTTTCCGAAGCGGCACACGCTGAACGTCGGGCCAGCCACGCCGCTGTACGGCCGCAGGAATAGCTGCTCGGCGATCATTTTCGTCGCGCCGTAGATGTTCGACGGCCGGACGGCTTTGTCGCTCGAGATGAGAACAGCATAGCTAATGCCCTCGCCGACGCAGGCGTTGACGACGTTCTCGCTCCCGCCGACGTTCGTTCTGACTGCCTCAGCTGCGTTGTATTCAAGAGTGTCAGCGCGTTTGAGAGCCGCCGCGTGGACAACGACGTCAACACCCCTAAATGCTTGTTGCAGACGGACCACCTCGCGGACGTCTCCCACCAGCAACCGCAAACGCCCTGAGTCGATGTGTTCAAGTACACGTCTTACGTCCTCTTGCTTGTATTCGTCACGAGAGAAGATCCGGATCGCAGCGATTGGCTGACGGAGAAGTTGCTCCGCTAGCGCAGTCCCCAGACTCCCGGTCCCTCCGGTTATCAGCACCGTTTTGGATTCCCAGAAGGACGTCACGGATCGCCTCACATGCCTTTCCCTGCGGATGCTCGTACGGGTTCGGGCCAGAGTAGCGCGGGCGCGAGAGCGCGTCCTCGATCGCCGCACAGATCTTCACCGGGTCGGCCGACACGTCGATGACGTTGCCCGCGCGCACCCGGCCCGCCTGCCGATCGCCGACGTTCACGCACCACGTCCCCAGCGAGGGCGCTTCGATGATGCCGGCCGACGAGTTGCCGACGATGACGTGCGCCGCGGCGAGACGATCGCGGAATGCCCATGACTCGTATGCAGCCCCTCGCAGGATGGCGTGGCGATCCCCGTTGTTCACAATCCAGCGGGGATACGGGGTCATCCTAAGGATCGCCTGGTCGATGGCCACGCGCTCGGCGATCGTGTCCTGCTCCGTGGTCACAGGATTTATGAGCACGAGCACCGTATCCGCGTCATTCACGGATTGGCGCTCGCGGATGTCATCGAGTCCCGGTGCGCCAGTTAGATGCCAACCTCGTCCGTGAGACAACACTGATCCAGTCCCTAGGTGCATCCCCTTAGTTGTTGCGACACAAATAACGTCTGCGATTTCGCTGATCGCCCAGCGCCACCGCTCGTCCAGCGAACCATAGGTATGCTCCCCTCCGTGGATGTGGACGAGCGGGATGCGCGCCTCCATGAGCTGCATCGCCGCCAGCAGCATCTCGTAGCGGTCCCCGAGCACGACCCCGACGTCGATCCGCTGAGGTGTGTTCTTGCCGCGCAGCACCGCCAGCGGCCGGACCGCCTCGATGTAGTTCGGTCGCGTGTAGAAGTCGTTCACCGCATAGAGGATCACGTCGAGCCCCGGGGTCGCGCGCAGCACGCGCAGGAGCCTGTCGTAGTGGCCCTTATCGCTGCGGTGGGTGCTAACGACCAGAACGCGCATAGTCCCTCGCCGCCGCGATCGTGCGGTCCACGTCTGCCTTGGTGTGCGAGTAGCTCGGAGCCCAATATGGAGCGAGGATGCCGCGGTCGCACATCGCCGCGATGAACGCCATCCGCTCCGAGCCATCTTGTTTCGCGGGCGTTGCGAAGAACTCGGCCGTCGGGCCTCGTGAGAAGTCCCGCGCCGGCCAGCGCTTGTCGCTCGGCCAGACCACGTTCGGACTCGCCGGGTGGCCACGCACGTCGTAGCCCGCCTCGAGAAAGCCGAGCCGCACGCGTTCCCCGATACGCGCGAGATGATCGGGGACCTTCTTCTCGGTGAGTTCGTCGATTGTAGCGATCGCCGCGGCGAGCGCATGCGTCTCCCCGCCGTGCGTGGAGGAGAGCAGGTGGACGCCGGGGGTGGTCATGATCTCGCCCCGTCCCACGAGCGCCGACACCGAGAAGCCGTTTCCGAGCCCCTTGCCGAACGTCGCGAGATCAGGCGTCACGCCGAAGTAGCCCGACCCGCCAGCCATCCCGAAGCGCGGCCAAGAGATCATCTCGTCGAAGATCAGCAGCGTGCCGGTGTTGTCGCAGCAGCGCCGTACATCCTCGAGGTAGCCGGGGAGCGGCCACTCGAACGCCATCGGCTCCATGATGACCGCCGCGACGTCGCTGGAGAACAGAGCCGCTGCCAAAATGTCCGCGTCGTTGTACGGGAACACTCGCGTCCCCTGCTCCACGGTCCCCGCGGAGAGCGGCTGAGTCGAGAGCCACCAGTCATCGCTCGCGTGGAATGAGCCGTCACAGACGAGGATCTTCTGCCGACCGGTGTAGGCGCGCGCGAGGCGGACCGCCGCCGTCGTGGCATCGCTGCCATTCTTGCCAAACTTCACCATCGCGTCGGGGATCGTGTAGGCAGCGACGAGGCGCTCGGCTAGGTGGCCTTCGACTACGGTCGGTCTGGTGAAGTTGGAGCCGTTTCCGATCCACCGTTCGGCCGCCTCCTGGACCTCGACGTTCCCGTATCCGAGGATGACCGAACGCAGACCCATGCCCCAGTCAAGCCACTCGCGGTCGTCCAAACCGTATACGGTAGATCCGTGGCCCCACGCGAGGAACCTTGGTGCGTTCGGCGGAAAGTGCTCGTCATCCTTGGAGTAGGTGTGCGCGCCTCCGACGATCAGCCGCCGCGCTCGATCGTGCGCGTCAATCTTTATCATTGCCATCGGCCACCACCCAAGATGATGGCCGGTATCGCTGGCAATCCGGTTAGCACCCACCCGACGATAAAGCCAGCGATCACGTCGAACGCTGAGTACGCGTGCCAGTCTCCTATGAGCAGCGCGAAGATAAATGCAATCACTACTAGAGGAGTGTGGGCAATGTAGAAACCCCACACCGACCTAGCCACGTCTAGTTCAGGATATCCATCGGTAACGCCGGTCACTCGATCGTGCGCAGGACTTCCAGATTCGCGGCTTCCTCGGCTTGGCTGTACGGCCACGGTGCTTCCCCCTTCACAGCGGCGACGAGCGCACGCATCTCGCGCAGGTACGCCTCCTCGGTGTAGCTGATGTCGTATGAACGCCGCCAGTCCGAACCTTTAGCGGTGAATCTTCGGATCGCGGGGCGACTCAGCGTGTCGATGAGGATACTCCCACGCGCACCCGACGCGTGTTTGACGATGAGCTGCGCGAAGTATTGGTCGCGTTGTCCGCAGACATCGACGACGGGCCCGAGCCACCGCGTCAACCAGATCAGCTCGAACGGGACCATCTCGCGCGTCGGTCCCGTCTCGTCGCGGTAGGCGTAGTACGTCGCCGGGTCGGCACCGGGATGCCAGTCATCGATGTGCTGGCCGACGTGGAGCGCATAGGCGATCGGTCGCGGGTTGTCGCTCGCGGTGATCCGCACGATGTCCGCGCAGAACAGCGGAGTCGCGGAGGGGAATCGCTGCGGACCAGATTCGACAAAAACGGTATCCGCCTCGGTGAAGCAGGCGATCCGCGTATCGGCGTACTTGAAGTGGGTCATCGGCGGTGTTGAGATAACGCGAAAGTCGTAGCCCGCGAGAAGCGGAATCATGTGATCCTGGATCGGGTCCCACGACTCCACCTCAACCCCGAGCGCCGTCAGGTCACGGATGCGCCGGCGGCCCATCGAGCCGCGGCCGATGACCAGTGCATTCATCCCCGGACCGCGCTCTCGGTGGCACGGATAGCGCGGACCATCGAAGTGAAGTCGTCCGGGAATATGGACACGACGTTATCTGGCGACTGGTCGTGCTTGTGGATGCCCGCGCCGCCGGGGTGTTCGATTTCGCAGAACTTGTCAAACGTCAGCCGCATGTGCTTTTCGACCACGCACGCTCCCAGCGCGACCGCCGCGGCCGGGACCGTCGTCGGGTCGAGGGTGTGGTCGGAGATGCCCCACGCGCACTGGGAATAGGGATGTGGCGATAGATAGCCAGCGACTGGGGCGGGGTACTTACTCACGCATTGGAGTGTGACGCTGGAGACGCAGTAGCCGTGATGCTGCATGCCCGTCACGCCGTTGCTGATAAGAAACGGCTTGCCCTTTCCCGGTACGTAATCTGACGAGGATGGACCACCCCGACCGCCGACCGCCGCTAGATATCCGTCGTTCGCTGCCTCGTAGCTCCCGACCTTGTGTGCGTTGACATACGGGTCCACCACGTCGAGCGACTCCAAGTCGAACGCCGTACACAGGAACTCGATCCCCCGCTCGTCGCAGCGCGCGCGCAGCTTCGGCAGCCATTCGTCCGGAAGCTCGTAGCGGCGCAGCGCCTTGGGGTTCTCGCGCGGCACAAGGAAGCGGTCGACGCGGAAGTATTGGAACTTCGCGGCATCGGCTCCCGCGTCGGCCGCCGCGTCGATGAGCGCGAGCGCAGCCTCGTACGAGCAGCCGTGATTGCTCCCGCACTCCGCGATGATGAACACCGGAGCGCCGGGTCCGACTTCGCGCCTACCGATCTTCATCTCTCCTGACGCCCATCGCGCTGCCGCTTCGTACACAGGGCCATGAATGCGGAGATGCGATTCAGACAGTCGTTGTTGAATACGGGAGCCCCCTCGGGGAAGAAGCAGTATTGACGCCACGCGCCGTACCAGCGAACTACGCCGAGTGCGCCGCCATGCCTGTCGATGATCGTAAACACGGCCGTCTTGCGCGAACCCCATTGGTCGGTCGTATTCACGGCGGTCATGTACTCGCCGAGTGCGACGCTCAAGACTTCGGCGCCGCGTACTTCTGCGCCAACGCGTCGTAGGTGTCCTGCGCTCGCATCGACGTCGCTTCGATGCTCTCCCCCTCCCTGGACGACACGCTCACCTTTATCTGCGTGTCCCCCTTGGCGTTGCGGGTCAGCTCCACCGACGACGACTCGCTCCGACCCCGGTTGAGCGCGGCGAGCAGCGCGGACTGTTGTCCTTTGACCACCTGCGAGAGCGTGACATGATGCGGCTTACGCCGCGGCTTCTTCATTTGGCCCTCACGACCTGGTCGTACTCGGCCCACGCCGCAGCCTCGACCTTCTTGTACTTGACGTACGCCGCAGCCACGACCTTCTCGCACCTAGCCCGCGCCACATCCACGACCTTCATTCTCGTCTTCACCAGTCGGTCCTCCCTCTCTCCCCGTCTCGCCGCCCGCGCTCGTAGGCGTCGGCATTCCACCAGGCACCGAACACGAACCCGACGACGAGCGTGACCCACGCGAATCCGATTGCCGCCCAGAGGTCGATCACCGCATCGCCATCCGCATCTGCCGGGGGTTGCCGGCCCAATGCCAGAGATAGCGCACGTGCGGCGGCACCCCCTCTCCGGAGTGGTACTGACGCAGCGGGCAGGGCCGCGTCTCGATATCCAGTCCATCGTTGTCGCGCAGCTCGCACACGCGGTTCCGTCCGTTCGGCAGGCCGAGCGAGTAGAAAAGAAGAGAACAGACCCCTTCGCGCGGTGCCGAGCGCAGGATCTCTCGCACGCGGGACTTTTGCGT
This sequence comes from Betaproteobacteria bacterium, assembly GCA_016199485.1. Classification (GTDB taxonomy): domain Bacteria; phylum Pseudomonadota; class Gammaproteobacteria; order Burkholderiales; family SG8-41; genus JACQGO01. The sequence continues at coordinate 18,620 of JACQGO010000151.1, read as the reverse complement.
CTCGAGCCTCACGGCTCGAACTCGTAGCAGTGGCAGTAGCGCGCGACGGCTGGCGATTCGTTACCGTTGGCGAGCATCAGTCGCACCCAGACCGTGGCCCAGCACGTCCCTTTGGCGTCATGTCGACTCTGGGTGTGGCCGCAGCGGCAGAGGACTACGGGGGGGGTCGGCGCCTCGATCATCGGTCGAACCAGTCCTTGGCGACCGGATACGCGCGAGCGTCGAATTCTGCCTTGCCATGGAGATCCTGAGCCGTGTTGCTGATGCGGTTCAGCTCGCTGTCCTCCAAGTCCTTTATCTTTCCGGTGACACGAACGCTGAATGTGCTCTCCACCTGCCCATTTCTGATTTCGATGTTCACGTTGCTTACGAAGACTTTCATGCCGTCCCCCTCTGTGCCCCGCATCGCCCGCAGGCCACCGGATCGCCGTACGTCACCGTTCCGCAGACACAGCGCCAGCCGGTCGAGCCGAACCGCGTGGGCTCAGGGCTACGATCAGGCGGCTGGATTGACGCCTTGCGGCCTTCCAGTCCACCGTCCCCGAGAGTCAGCCTATCTCTGCCGCGATCTTCGGCTTGCGCGGAAGCACGGCCTCGGTCTGAGCCCACGCGGTTCGGCTCGAAGTCGTAGCCCGCTCGCTTCGCTTCGGTTGCCTCGTTGAAGAGAGCCTCGATCCCTCCTACCACGAGCGCCCCCAGCGCCTCGTAGAAGCGGGCCTCGGTGGCCTGCGACCGGCTTAGGGTGCGGGGGCGGAAAGGGTCGTATGCGGGGCCGGTGTTCATGAGGGCCAATTTAGTCACTTGACGGGCGCTTGTCAATAGGCTAACGTTCGCCTATGCGAATCACGGAGGTCCTGAGGGCGATCAGCCTAGTTGAGAGGCGCAACTACGGGGCGATCACTGCAGCCGACGTCGCGACTCAGCTCGGGATCAGTCGTCAGAGCGCCCATTCGTGGCTCAGCAAACTGACCGCGAAGGGCTATCTCGAGCGAAGCGGCAAGGGTCGCGGCACGTACTACACGCGCATCGTCCTCCAGAAGGAAAGTGGAAACCGATGACCACCCCAGACAAGACCATCGAGGAACTGCTCGCGCTGGCGGAGAAGGCTGATCGCGAGCGCGTCATGACGTGGCCCGCCGACCCCGAGTGGTGGCATGAGAGCTTCTCGATGGACGATGCCGCCTTCCTGGCTGCCTGCTCCCCGGACCGCATTGTCTCCCTCTGCCGCCGTCTCCAAGCAGCGGAGAAGGTGGTGGAGGCAGCGCGCGCTGTGGCGGGGTTTACGGGGACACACAACCTACGCCTCGCAGGCGGCGAAATCATCGGAGTCACAGATGTCTCGAACACGTGGTTGGCCCGACTGCGCGCCGCCCTCTCCGAAGGGAGCGAGAAGAAGTGAGCCCGCTCGCCCGCGTTTCGCCGGACCGCCGCAAGAAGCGGGCGCGTCTCTCCGCAAAGAAGCGTCTCGCCCCCGAGCGGTACTGCGTCGCGAACCGCTGCTACCGCGCGCCGGTCCACATCGGCCGCTGCGGCACGCACGCGGTCGAGCACCTGGACCGGATGCTGCGCGCGCGGATCGTGGCCTCCGACACTGAGTGCGAGCTGGCCGCGTGGCACCGGCATTTGTTCCCCTGCGGCGGTCCGATCCAGGTCAACCACCTGGTGCGCCGCGAGTACCGGCATGTCCGCTGGTCGCTCGATAACGTACGGGCTGGATGCCGTGACATGAATCTGTGGGCGGATCGGCATCCCCTTGAGTGGGATGCGATGATCGCGGACTGGTACGGCGCGAATGTCCTTGAAAGTTTGAAGCGCCAGGCGCTCTCCAGCGATCCGATCGACTATGATGCCGCGCTGCGAGGGCTGGCGTGATCTGGCTCTGGGTATTCACCTTCGCTCTCGCGGCGATGATCGCGATGGCCACGGTGGAACTGTTCGGCTGCGTGGTCCGTCTGGTCACGGGGAGGTGGTCGGCGATGACGTGGAGCGGGGCCGCGGCATCTTCTCCGCTGGCGGGTGTCGTCCTCGCTCTGGTCATCGCCGCGATCGCCGGGGCGCTCATCTACCACCTGCTCAGCACGACGGGGCTGTTCCCGCTCCCGTGAGCAAAGAGGCACGCCTCACCGCCGCGCATATCCTGTTCGCGGCGCTGTGCGCGTTGCGGGTGGACCGAACGCTCGCATTCGAGGTCGCGTGGAGGATGTTCGCCAAGTGAACGACGATGAAATGGACAAAGTGGATGCGCGCGCCGCGCGTCTGGCCCATCTCGCCGAGGACGCCCCGCCGTTCCTGGACACCGCCTCGGGCATCTGGTGCATGGCCCACGCGGTCTACGACTGCGCCGAGCCGTTCTGCTGGCGCTGTGGGAACCATCAGATGGACGAGCGGCAGCGCTGCGCGGACCCGCGATGCCGAGCAACGAACACGGAGGCGACACACGACCTGATTCGCAGGATGAAGTCACTATGGGGAGACGAGGAGCCATTCCCAGACGAGGCGATTTGTTACGCCATTGGCAAGGCGGCGTATGAGGGTATGATCTCGGACGGCCGGCGTTCGGTGGGGCCGGAGGATGATCGCGCTCCGGCCCCGCCTCCCTCCCCCGAGGTGAAGCGATGACCGTCGAACAGCACGGACCCCTGCCCCCAACGAACTTCATGGTCGGCCGTCAGAGTGTCGCAATAGACCGGATCGTCCTGCACACGATGGTCGCCTGGATCGGCTCAGCGGATCGCCACTTCCACAACCCTGCCGCTCGCGTGAGTGCGCACTTCGGTGTGCGCATCGACGGCTCGCTCTGGCAGTGGGTGGATCTCGCCGACACCGCCTACCACGCCGGCGATCTCTCGGTGAACTCGCGCTCCATCGGTATCGAGCACGAGGACGGCGGCGACCCTGCGGCGGTCAGACCCGATGCGCTCTACGCGCGCAGCGCCGCGCTGGTGGCGCAGTTCGCGCGCGAGTACGGCATCCCGATCCGGCGCGGGTTCGGCGGGCCCGGCATCTACGACCACCGCCAGATCGTCGCGACAGCCTGCCCCGGCGAGCTGGACACCGACCGCATCATCTGCGAGGCACGGGAACTGTGAAGGTCGTCTATATCGGCGGGGACCATCCTGAGGAGACTTTTTGGAGCGACATCGACGCGCCTGATTTCCCCCATGATGACTTTTCAGTTGATGCCTACGCCAAGATAACGCGAGAGGATGGACCCTCGACCGAGCGGCACACGCTCTCCATCTGGAAGGACCAGCGCGGCAAGTGGCGATTCTTCATCCTGAATCGTTGCGCCGGCGTAAATGCTTCGGCGAGCAAGGCCCTTACTCGCGCAGAACTTCGCGAACTCTCAACCTTCCTACTTGAAGAACTAGCGAACGTTGAGGAGCGGGTGAATTGAACCGTGACCGCGCCCTGGACTGTCTCGCGCAGGAGGGCGTGTTCATGGTGAGCCCCGAGCACGCGCAGGAGGTCGCGCGCGCGTTCGAGGTGACGCTGGACGACGTCGGCATCGAGCCCGCACCGACCGACGTCCTCGCCCTGGCCCCGCTCTCGACGCAGCATCCCCTAAAGGGAGCGGGGGTCCGCATCAAGCATGAGTACGCCGGGGTGCCGCGTCTCGGTATCGCGGGCGCGAAGGCCGTCTGGATGTGGCAGCTCTCGGCGATGATCGCGCTCCACTTCGGCCTGTACGGGAACGTGGACCACGCGCTGGCCAGCCCGTACCACAAGCCTGAATCGGAGTGCCGGTACATCTCGATCCGCGGGGCCATCCGCCTTGCCCGCCACTTCGGGGGAAACGACGGCGTGCGCGCGCTGAAGGAACGCAACCCATGGATCGAGCGGCGGTTGTGGCAAGAGGTCCCGTTCACGGGGACCGGGCAGCGCGGAGAGCGGCTACGATGAGGAAAGGGGTAGAGTACCGCCCATGAGCATGACACCAGAGGACATCCGCCGCATCATCCGCGAGGACCGCGAGGATGCCGAGCGCCGAGCGGCCGACAAGGCCGAACGCGACGAGCTGCGCGCCCGGCTCGACAAGCTCGAGGCCAAGGGCTCGGAGAAGAGGAAGGACGACGATGCCGCCGACGACCACCCGTTCGAAGCCTAGCGGCGGCGGCCCCGCCTGCAAGAAGTGCGGCAAGCCCGGATTCAAGGACAGCACCGGCGCGATGCAGCATGAGCGTCGCAGCGATCCCGCCGTCTATGGTGGACGCAGGTCCGACCCCGACGCGAAGAAGAAGAGCGGAGCGAGCGCCGACGAGGAGCCCGACCGCGAGCACGTCCTGCACAAGAAGCTGTGGGGCGATAAGTAGGAGTGAGGGACCTGAGCGAGCGCGAACAATGGTTTTGTTATGGCGCAGCCGCTGGCGCGTCGCTAATGTTCCTTGCTCGTATTATCGACTACAGGTTCTTTCGTACGACCACGATTCTTTTTAGGGTCGAGGACCGGGACCGCGCACAGCCCACTGAAAAAAAGAGTGCTGCTCGCAGCGTAGATGGAGGGGATGACCCGGCATCCTCCTCCCCGTGAGCCCGGGCGGATTCGCAGACCCCGAAGTCCGCGCCCGCGCCGCTGAGGCCCGCAAGCTCAAGGCCGAGGAGCGCCGGCAGCGGAAGGCGCGTCCCGATCGCGCTCCCTCCGGCCGGCGCCTGCCCATCTCCAAGGTGCAGGTCCAGCACGGGGTCTCGGCGGTCATCATCGGCATCGACGCCGGACTCGCCTATCTCGCACCCGATCTGTGGGTCACGGACCCCATCCCCGAGAACAGCGACCGCCTGACCGAGCGCGAGATCGCGATGCTCACCGAGGCGTTCAGCGATGAGGCGATGAAGCACCCCCGCGTGCTCCGCTTCCTCGCTCAGCTCACCTCGATCACCGACCGCATGGGCATCGCCGGGGCGCTCATGCTCGTGGCCCTGCCGCGCCTGGCGCGCCGCGGGATGCTGCCGCGCGCGTTCGTGCCGGTGCTGCGCGATCTCCTCGGCGCTGCGACGGCCGCGGAGTTCAACGTCCCGCCCGCTGCGCCCGCGCCCCAGCCACCGCAACAGGAGGAGCCCGGACCCAACCGCGAGGCAGCGTGACCAAGCTCGTGCTCCCCTACCCGTGGGAACAGGGCGAACACTGCTGCGTCATCGGCGACACCGGCAGCGGCAAGACGACGCTCATGTACGGACTCGATGGCGAGCCCGGTCTGCTCTCCTGGCGCAAGTACGCGATCGCGCTGCGCTCCAAGGGCGACGATGCCAAGTGGCTCACCGCGAAGCGCGTGAAGGTCGCACTTCCGGCGATGAAGGACCCCGAGCTGTTCCACATCGAGCTCTTTCCCCGGCGTGGCCACGAGGCTCGCGAGTTCAAGATCGCTCTCGAGACGGCCTACCGGCAGAAGAACACCGCCGTCTACCTGGACGAGACCTACCACGCCGACAAGCTGCTCAAGCTCCGTCCGATCATCGACGACCTGCTCACGCGGGGCCGTTCGCTCGGCATCACCGTCGTTACCGGGCTACAGCGTCCGGTCGGCGTCTCGCGCTTCGCGATCTCGCAGTCCAAGCACGTCATCAGCTTCGCCCAGGAGGGCCGCGATGCGAAGACGATCGCGGAGGCGACGACGCCGCGGATGGTCGAGGTGCTCGAGCAGCTCCCGCGTCACTACTTCGCCTGGTTCGAGCGCGCGACGCGGCAGATCTGGACCGGGACGCTACAGGACCTCTGGGGCTAGGCCGTCCGCTTCCAAATGTAGACGACGAAATAGGGCGGCATGTTCTGATGAGCGGTGCCGCTGCCGGTGTTCTCGCTGAACACCGCCTCATCCACCGTCGACGTCGTGTCGGCGGTGCGGGCGATCTGCGTCGTCGCGCTGCCAGTAGTCGCGCTGCGCTCGCGGCGGATCTGATGGTTGTGGACCGGCAGCTCGGCGGTGACGAGGGTGTGCGTCTTTTCGCCACCCGTCTCCTCGGCGGTGTCGAAGTCCGTGTCTCCTCCGGTCTGTCCGACGAGGACGCGCCCGCCTGCGATCTGCGACCAGGTGCCGTAGCCGAGCAGCGTCGCTGGATTTGTCGACACCACCGCAAGAAAGACGGCGTCGATCGGGAACGCCTCCGAGCCGCCCGGATGGGTATGGGTGCCCGCTGCCGCCTGCTGCGCCCCCGAACCGAGCGTGCGTAGCGATCCCGTCCCGACTGCCGCATCAACGGCCATCGCGTCAGCCCCTCCTGGCTGGTGCCGACTGGCGTGGTCCTGCGCGTGGTCGAGGGTGTTCGCGTGATCATTCGCGTTGGAGTGGTGGTCGCTCGCTCCGATGCCGGTGAGGTCGGAGTGCGCGCGTGCGGAGTGGCTCGCGAGGGTGTGAGATGCGACGTGGTCATTTGCGTTCGAGTGGTGCGGGTTAGCGAGCGCGTCATGGTCCGCCTGAACAAACGACGTGTGATGATCGCTCGCTCCTATGCCGCTGTGCGATGCATGCGCATGCGCTTCGGCGTGGTCGAGGACGTTCGAGTGGTCGAGCGTATTGGCATGGTCTAGAGCATTGGAGTGGTCGCTCGCGTTGGAGTGGTGCGGATTCGGCAGCGCGTCGTGATCTGCCTGGACAAAGGCCGCGTGGTGGTCGGCCGCGCCGATGCCGCTGTGCGACCCGTGCGCGTGCGCCTCGGGGTGGTCGTCGGCGTTTGAGTGGTGCTGAGTCGGAAGGACATTCGTCAGCGTCGCGTGGTCGCCAGCCGAGGCGGAGGGGAAGTCGAGCTCGTCGTCGCCACCGATGTTGTGGCTCTCGCGGTGGGGGTGGCCGCGGAGGAGGAGGTCGCGCGCATGGGTCACGGTGTGGTCGGCGTCACCCTCGGCTCCACGGACGCGGCGAATTGCCGGAGGGCGACGCGGATCGCCTGACTGACGTTCTCGGCTAACCCGACGCGCTGGATCGTCTCGGCTGCCTTGATCGCGGCATCGTCAAGGTAGACATCGCGTCGGTCCATCGGGTGACAGCATACCCCTACTCATCGGCGGCCCGCGCCGCCTACCGTCGCGCAGAGAAGTGAAGGGTCACTTTCACACGGATGCTGTCAACCTGGGCATCACCGCGCTCGGTATCGCCGTGGCATTTCAGGTCATCCGTCTGATAGCCGGCAGGCTCGCTGGCTCAGACTCACAGCCCGTCAGTAACTTCGGAAAGGCCGTGGGCGGGTTGTTCTCGTTCCCGTCAGGCACATAAAAGAGGTGTACCCATGCTCGTAGGACTGGCGGCTCTCGCGGCTGGTGTCTGGATCGCCTGGTGGGGCTTCAGGAAGGTTCGGTAGGAGGAAAACGTGCGTAACACAGTGATGCAGACCCCGGACGTCAATGCCGCCACGAAGGCGCAGGGCGGGATGATCGACTTCCGCCGAGCGACCGTCGAGCGGACCGAGATCCTCCCCGCCGAATCGAACGTCATGACCGCCTCCACCATCCGAATCGAGCGCACCGTCGAGGGCACCGGCTACGTCTACGGCATCGTCCTAAACGTCGCTGCACCAGCCGCGGGCAACGCGGTTGCCACTGTGACGTTCACGGAGGACGCACCCTGGTCGGCGCTCGACACCGTCGTCTACCGCGACGTGAACGGCGAGCTCCTGAACCTCACGGGTTACGACCTCTTCGTCGCCAATCTTGCGCAGAAGCAGTACGCATTCCGCTTCTGGGACGCCTCGGCGCTGTTCAACACGATCGCCGGCGGCATCGCCACCTCGGGGACGTTCAACTTCTGGATCCGCGTGCCCATCGCCCTGAACCGTCGGAGCCTGTCCGGCCTCGTCGGCAACCAAGATCGCTCCCAGAAGTACAGCATCCGCACCGACCAAGCGGGCTCCGGCGCGGTCTACCTGACCGTGCCCACGACCCTGCCGACCGTCGCGATCAACAAGCAGTACGAGAACTATGCCGTCCCACTCGCGGTGAACCCGGACGGGCTGCGTCAGGAGCGCGCGCCGCGCGACTTCGGCCTGCTCCACTACCTCACGAGCATCACCTCGGCCGAGTCGCCGACCGCGTCCTCGAGCATCAACCACTTCCTGCGGCGCATCGGCCTCTCCATCCGCTTCATCGCCTTCATCTTCCGCGCCGGGACCGGGAACTTCCCGCGCTCGGTCGCGCAGACCACGGCGAACCAGCCGACCTCGCTCCGCTTCAAGATCGGCGACGACACGCTCTTCAATGAGCCGTACAACTACCGCCGCGCGCTCATGTTCGAGCGCTACGGTTTCGACTGGCCGGACGGCGTGCTCCTGTATGACGCGATGCACGACCTCGTCCCCGGCGCAGGCTCGGAGGTCGGAGACGACTACTACCAGACGCAGGGTCTGGTGAACTCGCAGCTCCAGGTGACCTACCCGGCCGGCTTCACTTCGGGCGGCACGCTGCGCATTCTCACTGATGACCTCGCCTTCGTCGCCCCGGTGGCTGGATGACCCTCTCTGCGGGCATCGCCGGTCGTTTGGGCCGTCCGAATCTCAATCGGACCTCGGCCCTGACCTCGGCTGACCGAGAATCGGCGAATGGTACGGCGGGGCCGTGGCTTTCTGCTGGCGCTGGCGGAGAGGTCGGGCTCGGTCGCCTGAGTGCCGGCGTCGGCGGGATGATCGTGATCGGGCTGGTGCTGTTCTATGTCTGGACGCGGGCGCACCAGGGATAGAGGTGAGAGGATGACGCTCGGGTTTCTCGGCGGCCTCCTGGTCGGAGCCGCCTTCGCCTGGTGGAGGTCCCGCAATGCTCAAAGTTGATGGGATCGAGATCACTCTCGGGTTCGTGATCGGCTTCGCGCTCGGCTACCTAGCGTTCGACTACTGGCAGAAGAGGGGATAGAAACATGCCGAACATCAGCGACGCGGAGTATGCAGCCCTCAAGGCCGCGGCCGCCAGCAGGACATCCACGGACGTCGACGAGATCGCGAAGCGTCCCTACCGGGTGGTGAAAGCACCGGATGGGCAAGCGCTCTCGTATCCGCCGCCAGAGGGACCGCTCACGATTGGCGGGTTGCACCCCGACGACTACTACGGTGTCGATGACGCGGGCGTGGCGACGAAGGGCTTCTAGTGCCGGATCGTGAACTCGGCGGCTACGTGACGTCCGTGGCGATGGGCGGCGGCGGTCCGTCTATTCGCGAGATCGCCATCATCCTGTCACCTGCGGCGGGCACGGCCGAGCAAAACATCGAGCAGACCTTCACCGTGCCGGGTCTGCTGGCGAACGACCGGATCGCGTATTGCCAGCCGACGACGGGCGCTGTTTCTGCCGGTGGCACCAGCGCAGGCATCACCATCGGCGTGGCGCGGGTCTCAGCTATCTCCGTTGCGGCGATCCCGTTCATCAACACCTGTACATCGGCTGCTGGTCCAACGGGGAGCATGACCTACGTCTTTGGCGTCGCTTCGGCTCGGGTGATCCCGTAATGCCAGATCGTGAGCTCGGCGGTTACGCGACTTCCGTGGCGCTGGGCGGCGGCGGGCCGTCCATTCGCGAGGTCGACATCATCGTCAGTCCTGCGGCGGCCACAGCGAGCGCGATCGTTGAGCAGACGTTCACCGTCCCAGGTCTGCTCGCGAGCGACCGCATCGCCTACTGCATCCCCACAACCTCGCAGGGTTTCGCCGCCACATCGACGATCCTGCTCGCCGGCATCGCGCGGGTTTCGGCTATCTCCGTCATCGCGATCCCGTTCGTCGAGACGGGCACGAGTGGCCACCTGCCGACGACCTCGGCAACGTGGGCCATTGGTATCGCATCGCAGAGGGTGATCCCCTAATGGATAGAGAACTTGGCGGCTACGCGACCTCCGTCGCCCTGCCTGGTGGCGGGCCGTCCATCCGCGAGGTGGATCTGGTCATCTCGCCGGCCGTGACCACCACGCTCGTCGTGGCAGAACAGACCTTCACGCTTCCGGGCCTGCTCGCCAACGACCGCATCGCCTATGGACAGCCAACGACAGCGAGCGTGGGAAATACCTCCATCCTCGCGCAGGGGAAATGCCGGGTGTCCGCAATCTCTGTTGTCGCCATTCCCTACGTCACCACGGGGACCGCGGCTCAGCCGACGACCTCGGCGACGTGGGCCTTCGGTATCGCGAGCGCGCGCCTCATCCCGTAAGGGAGGCAAGGGAAATGCTGCGAGGAGGGGTATGGGACTGTGCCGGAGCTCAACACCTGGGCACAGTTCGGCTTCGCAGCGGCGGTGGCCGGTTATCTATTACTTCGCATCGAGCCAGCGTTACGCGACGTGAAAGAGGCACTGGCGACTAAAATGGACACGCTTGCATCGTCGCTGGATCGGGTTACTCGCGCGATGCTGATTGAGGTATTGACCCGTCCGAATATCTCTCCGGCCGCTAGGAACGAAGCGCAGAGCGTGATGAACGAACTCGTGGGAGGTCAGCGCAAACGGTGAAACTTCTCCGTTCGCTGCTCGATCGTCTGCCGACCCCAGTTAAGGTCGCCCTGTGGCTCGCCGCCTCCGGGGTCATCACCCAGGTGCTCGCAGGCGTCACGGACGGAACGATCGAACTGGACGCGACGTGGCTGGCCATCGTCAATCTCTGCCTCGTCACCGCGCGCGAGCTGCTCGACCAGTGGAAGCCGACCGCGAAAATCACCGGGGCGACTCCGTGAGCCTGATCGGCTTCCTCTTCGTGGCCGGAGGGATCGCGCTCTGGTATTTCGCGCTCCGTCCGAGGACCGCATGAAGTACCGGAGCAAGATGATCGTGACGCTGTCGATGCTCTGGATCGGCGCGATGGGCCTGGCCTCGACGCCGGACTGGATACGCGCCGCACGTGACTTCGTCTCTCGCTCGACCGGCCACAAGGGGAGCGTGGCCGATTCGAGCGGTGTGGCCGCAGGTGCATTCGGGCAGGAGGAAAGCGGAAGGGGGCGCATGGGTGGGACCAGGGTCGGGTAACGCGCCCTTCGAGATCGCCTCAGGCTCATTCGGCCTCTGGGCGCTGGGCTATGCTGCGCTTTGGGGACTGCTCATCCTCATGGTCGAAGCCGGTGGAGGCGACCTCGCTGCTGCTCTCTCCATCCTCGTTGCCTCAGGGATGACAGTCATCGCAGCGGAGAACGTGATCGGCAATTTCCGGGAGGTGAAGTGATGGCAGTACGGGAAGTGTTCTCGCTCCTCACGGCGGTGGTCATCCTCGCAGGTGTGGCCGTCGCCATCACCCGCGGGGACCAGACCGCGCGCGTGCTCGACTCAGCCGCGTCCGGCTTCGGGAACGTCATCCGAGCCGCGACGATGCAGAAGGGCTAACGTGACCGCTCGAGACGTCGGCATGGTCGCGCTCGGCTTCGTCGGCGGGATGTTCTTCGTCACGTTCGGGCTCGCCGCGGCGATGGCGGACATCGAGCGTGGCAAGTCCATCGACGCGATGCTGCGCAGCCTCTCCGCGCGGACCTGGAAGATGGAGAAGCCGTGACTGACAGCGTTCGCACCGCCTACGCCCACCAGAACCGCACCTCGACGGCGAACGACCGCCGCGCGGTGTGGCCACCATACGAGTGGGGCATGGTGGAGAACGCGCAGGGCGCGCAGGCTCCCGGCGTCCACCATGCGCAGCCGCTCATCGACAGCTGGCGCTGGATCCGCGCGCAGATCGGCACGCGTCCAGTGCAGGCTCAGGCGTCACCGAGCGCCGGCCAGAGCGAGAGCCAGCGGTCCGGCACGCTCGGCACGCGCTCCGCCTTCCAGGCCGAGGTCGATGCATTCCAGACCGGGCCCGAGGTCATCAAGATCGCGCGCTTCTTCCGCGCTGCCAACACCGGCTACGAGGGCGTCAACAGCGTGGGCCGCGCCATCCCCGGCAACCTCGCGGCCAGCGGAGACAACGTCACCGTGATGAAGAAGCCGCTCCAGCGCTTCCCCACGCGTGGGCCGCGGTCCATCTCGGGCGCCATGAACCGCAAGAGCCGGTGGGACGACACGGGCCGCCAGCCCTCGGTATTCGTTCCGACTGCGCCGCTGAGGTAGGCCGATGCCTGATATCAAGGGCATCGTGACCAAGAAGATCGGGCCCGCTCCGGTATGGGTCTACGTCGTCGTCGGCGCGGGCCTCGTGTTCCTGCTCAGTCGCCGGGGTGGATCGGCGGGTGCGGGTGATGCGAACGTGATCCGCGTGCCGACCTTCGCGCCGGGTCCGCCGAACGAGGTCGGCGCGGGTGCGGCCGGCTCGCCGTCGCAGAACGTCGAGGGTGGAACAGATACGCAGCCGGGCGGAGCTCGTCCCTGGTGGGCGGACCCGCCGAGCTGGTGGTCCATGGGTCCGACGCGTGTCGTCGACACCGCAAACACGCCTGGTGGTGGGGGCAACTACGGGCTCCAGAGCGCGGTCACGGCTGGGCCAGCACCTGCAACCACTACGATCGGGAAGACCGCAGGCGCGCTGGCGGCGGCGAGCACGCCCGGCTACACCCAGACGACGGCGAAGAACGTAGCGGTAAAGCAGCCGAACGGTGCGGTAGGTGGAGTCGCGCCCAGCAATGTCCTCGTCGGGACAGCGCCCGGTGGCATCCCGATCTTCCGGTGACCACGTACGGCCGCACCGAGCGGCTCGAGGCGATTCAGAAGGCTGGCTTTCCCAACCCGCTCACGGCTCTGGCGGTATCGCTCGCGGAGTTCGGCGAGAACCGCGATGTCGATACGCAGGGCCAGAGCGACGCCCGCTACGCCAGCGGTGAGCGCGAGCAATCCTTCGGCCCATGGCAGATCCACCTGCCGGCGCACCCCGACGTGACGCGCTCGTGCGCCCTCGACCTCACCTGCTCAACGGAAAAGGCGTTCGCGATCAGCAAAGGTGGTACGGACTTCGGGCCGTGGTCCGCGTTCACGAGCGGCTCATACCTACGTTTCGTCACTGAGTTCACCAAGCCACTAGCGGATGCCGTCGCGTCCGCGTCGCCCAGCCCCTCCCCCAGTCCTTCCTCTTCCCCCTCGCCCGAGTCGCGCGGCGGCGGACCACCCCCGCAGCCGCCCTACTTCGGTCTGGACCGCGACGTCTATCGGAAGATCGCCGACCGGCTGGACTTCCTGAGCATCGACGTCGTGCTCGGACGGCGGACGGCGGCCGAGGCGGCGCAGGCTCTTCGCAGCGCGTTCCCCGAAGTCCCCGCCGCGACGCTGCAGGCGATCACCTACGAACGCGGCGGGCGGGCCGGTACGGAGGGGAACGACATCCCAGGGGTGAAGGGGACGGCGGCGGCGGTGGACTCGCTCAAGAATGCCGCCACCGGGCTCGACTTCGTGAAGGGGCTTTTCGCGACCGAGAACCTCTGGCGCGCGGGCTTCGTCGTCCTCGGATCGGCGCTGATCTTCTTCGGTGCGCGCCTATACTTCACGGCTGATGCGGCGAGTGAGCAGGTGAGCGCGTGAGCATCTTCGACCGTCGCAAGCGCGAGGGGAATCTGCCCGACCCCGGCGAGGGCGGCGGCGGCTCCGACGAGCAGCTGCGCGAAGCCGCGGACGCGGTGGTGGAGGCGGACGAGGAGCAGAACCCGATCGTCCCCCCGCTCCCGGTCCCACTGACTCGACAGGTACAGCGCGCCGTCGGCGCGCGGGGCATCACTGAGCCGCCGTGGGTGGTGAACCCGCCCGCTACGCTGCCCGGCTACGGTACCGTCGTCGGCATCGGAGGGACCGCCGACCAGGACGCGGACTTCGCCATCCAGACGATCCGCGTGGACAACCTCAGCCGCCAGTGGATGTACTTCCCTGACGTGCAGGTGTGGGTGCCACCGCTCTGGGTAGGCCGGGTGTTCCGCTACAACGGCAGCCACCGTCGCAAGGCGTACTTCGAGACGCCCGCCGGCATGACCGCCTACTCGCTCTCGACCTCGGAGGTGGCGGTCCTCACCTATTATGAGGAGATGCTCGAAGAGGTCGATGGGGAGCAACTCTCATCGGCCACGATTTCCGGCGTCCTCGGGGCGGTGGCGATCAGCGGAGATGCTGGCCCGGCGCAGACGCAAGCATATAGCGCAGACGCGCTTTCGCAGACTCTGCTCGGGCTAATTACGAATGCTCGGATGCAAGTCTGGAATTCCGGGACGAGCGTTGTAGATCGCGTGAGGGGCGGCTCAGTCGCCGGCACTGTAGGCGCTGTTCAAATCACGCCGATCGCCGCTAGTCAAACGGCGTTCGCCGATGGCCAAGCGGCGATGAGGGCAATCCTTGGGCCAGCAGGAGACGTCATTTATCATCCGGTGGCGCCTTTCGGATTGGCCGGCGCATCATGGAGTCGCGTCCGCACCGCCGCAGTATTTAAGTCCATCACCTCGCTCGCCATCGCCGCATCCTCGACCGCCGTGGTCTGGACGCCCGCCGCTGGCCTCAAGCCTCGGCTCATGGGCTTCCTCATCAACCTCGCGAGCGTCTCGGGTGCCAACGGGCAGGTGACGTTCTACGACAACACCACGACCGGCGCGGTGCTCGGCTCCACGGGCTGGTTGGTCACTCCGAACTCGCTCGTCGGGTCCAATCCACACAGCATCAGGCTCGATAACGGGCCGATCGTGGCGACGTCTAGCAATGTCATCCGGGCCTGGTCCTCGACCGGCATCACGATCTGCGGGATGGTTTTCGGGACAGAAGAATAGGGATGCTATAGTCCCCCGCGAGTGACCGAGCAGCCAGCACCCCGTAAGATCGCCGTCGTCGGCTTCGGCTCCACCAAGCGTGAGGTACCCTGGGATGATCTGACCTGGGCCATTTGGACGATGAACTCCGCTCCCAACGACTTCGCCAAGCGCTCTGACGCTCACTTCGAGATGCACCACGCCTCGGTGCGCGCGAACGCCTACACGACCCCCGGGGAGCAGGTGTACCTGTCGAAGCTGCCGGAGCTTGCGCAGAAGATGCCGCTCTACATGCTCGACGGCGAGATCCCGAGCGCCCGCCGCTACCCCATCGAGCTGGTGGTGGCCCACTTCGGACGCGCTTACTTCACCTCATCGTGCGCGTACATGCTGGCGCTGGCGATCTACGAGGCTGAGAAGCATCCCGACCTCTACCAGAAGGTCATCGGTGTGTGGGGTGTGGATCTCGTCCACCACGCCGAGTACGCGCGCGAGCGGGCCTGTGTCGAGTGGTGGCTGTGCAAGGCCGAGGACCGCGGCTTCCAGCTCGTGCTGCCGGCGGGATCCCCGCTGCTGCGCAGCGAGTACCTGTACGGCTACAGCGACCCCGAACTCGAGCGGCGCAAGCAGCAGATCCAGGGCCGCCAGAAGACGATCGAGGAGTGGGTGCGCCAGACTGAGGCGAACCTGCGGCAGCAGAAGCTCGCGCTCGAGGAGGCGCAGAAGACCGTGGAGGCCACCAAAAGGCAGCTCGCGGTGTTTGAGGGCATGTACCGCGAGACGGAGTGGGCTGCGCAGACGTGGACCGACGCGATCCCGAGCGGGACCGCACCGAGGATGTAGTTGGACAAGGTGCTGCAACTGAGTCCCAGCGCGGCGACGTTCGACCAACAGCTAGAGTTCCGGGCCAATACCGTCGTCGTGGACAACCCGACGAATCAGTGGGTGAGCCTGCCGAGCCTTGGCATCTTCGTCCCGCAGTACACGCTCGGCGCGACGTATCCGCTGCCGGGGACGACGCGAGCACGAGCGTCATGGACCGCTCCTGCTGGCCAGGTGGAGCCCCCGAGCATCACGGGGCAGACCACGACGATCACCTTCTATGACATCGCTCTACCAGGGACTTCTGGCGTCGGGATGCTCGGAGGACGAGCACCTTACTACGATCGCAATCCAACATCATTCACACGGAGCAATGCTCAGGACCTAAATCAGAACAGTGGCACGACTCAATTATGGACCTACACCGTTCCCGCGGGGCGCCGAAGTTATGTCGAGGCGATGCAGGTCTACACCGAAATCACAGTGGCCTATGGCGCCGGAGGAACAAATCTATATACCGCAGTCATCGCCAACTTTAGTCTTGGTGGGTTGCTGCTGGTGGCTCGGATTCCAGACGTCGTGGTTGCGGCAGGGACATTCTCTGAGGAAAGTATAGGCGCGTCGATTGAGTTACAGGCTGGCGAGAATATCTTCGCCAATGCTGTCGATAGTCGCGCTGCTGGCGCCGGTGTCGCACAGCATTTCGCTGTGGTCAAACTGACGGAGTTTGATGCATGACATGGTCTGAGTGGTGGATGATGATCGGCACCGGCTTTACGCTGCCGTTCGCAGCGCTAGCCGCGCTAGCCCTAGTCAACGGCGCAGCAGCGACGATTATCCTATTGAGACACCGTGAGCGCAAATGAGCTTCTTCTCCCCTGCAATTGCAATAAAGAGCGTGCAGCAGGGTACGATTGCGCTTGCAGCGCTCGTTTCGTCAAACACCGCCACGATAACCGCAGTTGACACCGCAAAGGCGTTCGTGCTGTGGCAGGGCGTCGTTAGCGCTCTCGACGATATAAGTGACACGAATGTTCGACTGAATCTCACGAATGCAACGACTGTGACCGCTACACGGCTCAGCAACGCGATTGCGGTGACCATCGCCTTCACGGTCGTCGAATACTCGTGACAATCGAAGCCTCAGCCCCACGACAGGGACCGCGCGCCATCGCACTCGTCGCATATGGTGCCACGAAGATCATCGCCCCGTGGGACGACAAGTCCTGGACCATTTGGTCACTGAACGATGCCTACGCTCACTTCGCCACCCGGCTTTCGGCACTATTCGAGATGCACCCGATCAAGCACTACACTGACCACGCCCAATACGTCGAGGACCACGAAAAGCGGATGTCCGAGCTCACCTGCGACGTGTGGCTGGCTTTCCCAAACCCGAAAATACCGAATGCGAAGATCTACCCTCTCGAAAAGATCATCCCCTACGGGCGCGACTACTTCTGCTCGACGCTCCCGTACATGATCGGTATGGCCATTCACCAGATCAAGACGTATCCCAATACGTTCCTGCCGAAGATCGGTCTCTGGGGCTGCGATATGCAGCTCACGAGCGAGTACGCGAAAGAGCGCGCCTGTGTCGAATACTGGTGTGGCCGAGCTGAGGGTCACGGTATCGAGGTCGTAATTCCCGACGACTCACCGATCCTCAAGGCGGGGTACCGCTATGGCTATGACCAGGAGCGCGTTGAGGCGCGAAAGCGAATCCTCGACGCGCGCGATCGCGACCTGCGCGTCATGCTCGAGGGTGCCAACCGCGGGCTCGCGCTTGCGCAAGAGCAGGTCGCTAACCTCAATGGGATGCGCTCCGAGGTGGCATTCATGCAGGTGAACCTCACGGATGCCGTGCCGGCTGGGCAGGCGGTGTCGATAGTCCACAACGCCCAAGGCGTGCGGACGGAGATGATCGAGTGAGGGTGGTCGCACTGGTCCCTGCGCGTGGGGGATCAAAGCGCATCCCGCGCAAGAACCTCGAGAAGGTCGGCGGGCTCACCCTCGTAGAGCGCGCCATCAAAGCGGCGCGTGAGTCGCGATGGGTGACAAGTACATATGTGTCCAGCGATGATGATCAGATCATTGAGGTAGCGCTCGCAGCCGGTGCGCAAGTGGTGAAGAGTGGTCCGCCGATCCACACCGACGTCTGCACCATGGAGGAGGTCGTAAAGGACTTCCTGCGGTTCAGCGACGCGTGGGATGACGATGACATCCTAGTGCTACTCGAACCCACCGCTCCGCTGCGCCTGCCATCGGACATCGACGCCATCGTGGAGCTTATGATCGCGACTCGCGCTCCCGCTGCGCGCACAGTCGCACGCTGGACTGGGCATCGCGCGTGTCACAGTTGGGCGTATATGGATGTAGGACTCGCGTCCGCAATCCGCGTGGGCTCATTCCGTGAGTGCCTGTTCCCACCAGGCACGCTACTGGCGCATGGTGGGGATGACCGGGCCGTAGACGTCGATGAGCCCACGGACCTCGAGCGCGCGCGCGCCCTTGTCTGAGTACGAGCGCTACCACCACACGCAGTACGAGCAGCCCTACGACTCGACGATCGCGCTAGAGGGTTTCATCCGCCGCATCGCTGGCCCGCCAAGCGGGATCCTGATGGACGTCGGGTGTGGCGCCGGCGCGGTGCTCCACTACTTCAACGCCTGCGGGCTCACGGAGATGTGCGGCACGGTGGGTGTGGACAATGACATGGACCTATTGCGCATCGCCGACGAGCGTCACGATTCTTGGTCATGGCTGCACGGCGATATCGCTCAGCCCCTACCTGAGTGCGACTACTCGATCAGTGTGCAGGTGCTCTCGTTCATCGAGGACTGGCGCGCGCCCCTCGAGCAGCAGCTACACGCGACGCGCGAGTGGGCCTTCTTCACGTCACTATTCTGGCCGGGGGTGAGCGCGCACATTCACGCGAGCGATGCAGAGAAGCGGGATGCGCACTACAACATCATCGCTCAGGGCACGTTCGAGGCAGCCTGTAGGGCCGCAGGGGCGCAGCGGATCGTGTGGGAGCGGTACACTGCCCCTCGCCCCATTGAAGCCCCCGCAGAGGCACTACGCAGCCGTACAGAGCGGGGCTACATGTTCAGTGGACCCCTGCTGCTCCCGTGGTGGATGGTGGGGGTGAGGATGACGGAGGACGTGGGGGGAGCTTGACAGCGTGGACTAGAGTACTCTAGTCCACGCT
>JACQGO010000150.1 GCA_016199485.1 Betaproteobacteria bacterium | reverse complement strand
TGGTGGGCTCTTTCCTGAAGGGGTTGACGACCCTGGGCTTGGGCCTTGTCGTGGTGCCCGTGTTGACCACGGTGCTTGATCCGGTGACCGCGGTCCTGACGCTGTTCCTCGCCAAGGCGGTTAGCGACGCGCTGATGGCGGTGGAAACGCGCCATGATCGTATCCTGGCGCTTTGGGGCCGTATCGGATATTTTCTGAGCGCCGGCCTGCTCGGCGTCGTGGTTGGAACCGTCTTCCTTGCCACTCTGCCCAAACGCGCCTTGTTCTTCGTCATTGGAGTCCTGATCGTGGGGTTCGTTGCCATGCATTTGCTCGGACGCAACGTTGAGCTACGGCCGCACCACCAGCGGCCGTTCGCGCTGTTGGCAGGAGTCGTAAGCGGCGCGGGACAGGGAATATCGGGAATGTCCGGCCCCATCTTGACGATTTACGCCTACAGCTTGAATTTGACGCCCCGGCAGTTCGTGTTTGTGACCAGTGTTCTCTACAGCATGATCAACATCGGTCAATTCGTCGCCATTCTCTACTTCGGTCTCTATGACGCGACACGGCTTATGCTGGCGGCCTTGGCCGTGCCTCCCATGCTGGTCGGCACATTTGCCGGCATTGCCCTCCGCAACCGCCTTTCCGCGGATACCTTTCGGATTGCCGTCTTGGCGCTGATGGCGGCGGTGGGAGTAACGTTGATCTGGAGAGGTCTCGGTCTTTAGTAAGGGATAGGGCGCCCGTCTACTCCGGCTTCGTGCCCGTCACCGTGTCGTTTTTCGCGGTCGCGCAGACGCGAAGATCTCGCGCACCGAGGCCGCGCGCTCGAGCGCCTGCAACGTTCCGAAAAGCGCTTCGGCGTCCAGATCGATCCCGGACCACTTGGCGCAATCCTCGAACTTGACCCACATGTCGTGCGCCGTGAGCGGCACGCGCGGGTCACCACGCGCATATTGCACCCGCGGGCTTTCGATTCTTTCCCCGCCGGAGAGCGCAATCACCACCCAGTCGTACGGGGCGTATCCGGAGGTGCCGGGTTCCTCCTCGTCGTTCACGTCGATGGCGACGCGCTCGATCAGGTCCTGCACGTCGCGCCGCTGCACGAACGGATCGGCGAGTTCCCGGAGTCCGACGCGCCCGGCGATGAGCGCGCATGACAATGCAAATTCAATGCTGAACTTGGCCGCAAGACCCGTTTGCGGCCGATGATTCTTCAGGATCAGGGCGTGCGTCCTGCTGAACGACACCCGCACCTCGTTCACCGCGGACGGCACGATCCCGCGCAAGGTGGAAAGATCGAGTGTGGCGTCGATCGCGCGGTGCGCGCGGTAGCACACCGGATAGCGTTTGATGCTCAGCCCCTCGCCGACGATGCTCCATTCGCGGCCGAGCCGCTCAGCCGGAGCATCCACGTCCACGTCGCCCTCGGGAGAGAGCGCCTTGAGGAAGCCTTGCGCGTTTTCAAGCGCATCCGGCGCGGAGTCGACTCCGGCGGCGGCGAGCCGCGCGGACAATATGCCTGCGGCCGCCGCGTTGCCCGGGTGCATCGGCTTTACCATCGAGCCGAGGTTGGCCATGACCCCGCTCGCGTGCGACGCGGCGATCCCGAGCGCATGAGCCGCGCCGTCCGCGTCCAGGCGCCGCAGCACTGCGCAGGCGGCCGCGGCGGCGATGGCGCCAAAGACGCCCGTGGGATGCCAGCCC
Organism: Betaproteobacteria bacterium; assembly: GCA_016199485.1. Lineage (GTDB taxonomy): Bacteria > Pseudomonadota > Gammaproteobacteria > Burkholderiales > SG8-41 > JACQGO01. The sequence continues at coordinate 2,940 of JACQGO010000150.1, read as the reverse complement.
TTGCGCTGGTAGTTGCCGGATTCGCGCCGGATGAGCTCGGCCCATACCTCGAAGCCTGCAACATACGCCGCGAGCATCGCGGTGCCCGGCGCGTCCACCGCCTCGGCTTCGGCCAGGATCGCGGGCACCAGCACCGCGCTGGGATGGCTTCCTTTCAGGCTCACGTCATCGTAATCGAGGGCATGAGCAGCGGTGCCGTTCACGCGGGCCGCGACCATCGCCGGAGCATGTTCCCCGCTGAAATAGAGCGAGGCCCGTTCACGCGAACCGCCCGCGGCCAGCACCTCTTCGAGCAGCCTGGTGACCGGTTCCCGCGATCCCGCGAGCATGACCCCGATACAGTCGGTGAAACCCGCCTTGGCGATGTGAACTGCCGTTGCCGGCAGCATCGCGAAGTCGAGCCGGGAGAGAAACGCTCCCAGCTCGCGGGTCAACGCCGCGCTCATTTCCCGAAGTCCAGGTGCGCGAGCCAGGGCATTTCTGCGTCGTGGCGCCGCTCGAATGCATCGAGCTCGGCAGCGTAGCGTTCGGTGACCGCGATGTCGTCGAGGCCGGCCAGCAGCCGTTCCTTGCGCGACGGCTCGATGTCGAAACGATATTGCCTTCCGTCCGGCCCGGTGACCGTCTGCGACGGCAGATCGATGGTGACCTCGGCGCCGGGCGCCGCGTGGAGCTGCTCGCGCAGTTCGCGCACGCATTCGTCCGGAAGCACCACGGGAAGCAGGCCGTTCTGGTAGGAGTTGCCGGCATAGAAGGGCCCGAAACCCGGCGCGATGACCGCCCGGATCCCGAAATCGACCACGGCATATACAGCGCCCTCCCGCGCCGAGCCACACCCGAAGTTGGCCCCGGTCACCAGGATCCTTGCCCGGCGGTAGGGTTCGCGGTTCAACACGAAATCGGGCTTCTCTTTTCCGTTTGCATCGAAACGATCGTTGTAGAAAAGGAAATTTCGATAGCCGTCGGCCAACGGCCTGCGGAGAAACCGCTGGGGAATCAGCATGTCTGAATCGACATCGGGCCGATCGAGCGGCGCGGCAATCGCGGTGATGCGGACAAATGGTTCCATGGCAGGGCCCCTCAGGAAAGTGTGCGAACGTCAGTCAGTTTTCCCGTCAACGCGGCGGCTGCCGCCATGGGCGGGCTCATGACGTGCGTGCGCACGCCGCGGCCCTGGCGATTCTCGAAGTTGCGCGGGGAGGTGGAGGCGCAGCGCTCGCCCGGCGCGGCGAAGTCGCCGTTGGCGCCGACGCACATCGAGCACGCGGAGTCGCGCCATTCGAACCCGGCGGCGAGAAATACGCGATCGAGCCCTTCCGCCTCGGCCCGGCGCTTCACCGCGGTCGAGCCCGGAGAGATGAACGCGGGAACGGTGATGCGCTTTCCCTTGACCACCGCCGCCGCGGCGCGCAGATCCTCGATGCGCGCGTTGGTGCACGATCCGATGAATACGCGGTCGACGCGCACCTCGACGAGCGGCAGGCCGGGCGTCAGGTCCATGTAGCGCAACGCGCGTTCAATATGGGCGCGTTCGTCGGCGGTTGCGGCCGAAGATGGATCGGGCACCTTCTCCGTGACCGGTAGTGCGTCCTCGGGGGTGGTTCCCCATGTGACCATCGGCACGATATCGCGGGCACTCAGCGCGACTTCCTTGTCGAATCGCGCGCCCGCTTCCGAAGGCAGCGTCCGCCACACAGCGAGCGCCTTGTTCCACAGATCGCCTCTCGGCGCATGGTCGCGGCCCTCCAGATAGGCGTAAGTCGTTTCATCCGGCGCAATCATGCCTGCCTTGGCCCCGGCCTCGATGGACATGTTGCATATCGTCATGCGCTGCTCCATCGTCATCGCGCGGATCGTCGAGCCGGCGTACTCGATGATGTGGCCCGATCCGCCTCTGACGCCGATCTTTGCGATGATCGCGAGAATGACGTCCTTCGCCGTCACGCCTTTGGGCAATGCCCCGTCAACCGTTACGCGGAGGGTCCTGGGGTTGCGTTGCCAGAGCGCCTGTGTCGCAAGAACGTGCTTCACCTCGGAGGCCCCGATGCCGAACGCGAGCGCACCGAAAGCACCGTTCGTGGTGGTATGGGAATCGGCGCCGGTGATGATCATCCCCGGCTGCGCCAGCGCCAGCTCCGGACCCACGACGTGCATGATGCCTTGCCGCGGATCGTCGATCCCGATGAAGGGGACGCCGAACTCCCGCGCGTTGACCGCAAGCCGCTCGATCATGGTGCGGATATCGGGATCGGCGATGCCCGCGATCCCCGACTTGCGACCGACCGTGGGCAGATAATGGTCCGAAACCGCGATCTGCTTCAGCGGACGGCGAATCCTGCGGCCGTCGCGCCGCAAACCGTCGAACGCATAGAACGGGCCTTCGTGCACGAAATTGCGGTCGACATAGAGGAGCGTCTCCCCGTCATCACGCTGCGCGACGACGTGACGGCTCCATATCTTTTCGAACATGGTTTTCGGTGTTTCCACGCGATCCTCCCTGGCAATTCGTCTAGTCCGCCTTGATGCGGGCCGCTTTGATGACTTTGCCCCACTTCTCGGTCTCGTCGGCGATAAACCGTGCGAAACCCCCGGAGGGCAGGCCCGAGGGCTCCGCGCCGACGGCGTTCTTCAGTTGCTCGGTGAACTCGGCCGAGCCCACGATCGCAAGCATCTCTGTGCCGAGCCTCGCGACAATGCCCGCGGGTGTCTTCGCCGGCGCCACGTAGCCGTACCACGAGCCGACGTCATACCCCGTCACCCCCGACTCTGCAACCGTGGGCAAATTCGGAACGATCGGCGAGCGCTTTGCCCCGGTCGTGGCAAGCGCCTTCAGCTTGCCCGAGTTCACGTGCTGTAACAGCACCGGAATGGGCGCGATGGTGAGATCCACCTGGCCGGAAATCAGGTCGACGATCGAAGGTGCGTTGCCCTTGTAGGGTA
>JACQGO010000162.1 GCA_016199485.1 Betaproteobacteria bacterium | reverse complement strand
CGGCGAACCGTGCGGCAAGCGCCAGCGCTTGTGCCTTGTAGGCGGGCAGCGTTTCCGCGGTGAGCAGACCCTTGCCGCGCGGGATGCGCAGCGTCACGCAGGTCGATCCCGCAGGCAGCCACACGAGCAGCTCGCGCTCCATGGTCGTATTGTTGATCGGGACCATCAGGCCGACCTTGAGAGCTGCTGTCATGTCGTGCGTTCCCGGAAAAACATGGAAGCGTAATGAGCGCTGAGGCGGCGGTCACGCCCGGCTTGCTGCCGGTTTAGTTGTGCGTGGAACGTGCGCCTCCCAGTTTCCCCGCCCGAAATTGCGATGTTGTCGCGGCTGAAACATTATCCTACAATCTGAGAAAATCTTTCAATCTGCGTATGGGGTCTGTCGCCTCGGAGGAAATCATGCGCATTCCAGCGATGCTCTGTAAAGCCTTGGTTCTTGCAACGCCGGCTCTTGTTGCCTCCGCCCAGGAATATCCGAGCCGGCCGATACGCATCGTTGTTCCGGTGGTCGCGGGCGGCTCGCCGGACATCCTGGCCCGCCTGATCGGGGGCAAGTTGCACGAGCGATGGGGGCAGGCGGTGGTGGTGGATAACCGCGCCGGTGCCGGCCAGATGATCGGCGCGGAACTCGTTGCCAAGTCGGCCCCCGACGGCCACACCCTGCTGCTGCCGACCGTCACGTACACCACGAGCGCTGCAACACGGTCCAAATTGCCGTTCGATCCAGTGAACGATCTCACCGGCGTCACCATGATCGGCGAAGGCCCGTTTCTGGTCACGGTGCATCCGTCGCTGCCGGTGAAGACGATCAAGGATCTGATCGCTCTGGCGAGGGAAAAGGCGGGAAATCTGGATTATGCGTCCTCCGGCACCGGCAGCATTCTCCATCTGGTGACCGAGGTCATGGCGGCGAGCGCCAGGATCAAGCTCGGGCACGTGCCCTACAAGAGCATAGCGCCCGCGGTCACCGAGACGGTCGGCGGTCAGGTGCCGATATTGATCGGGAGCCTGCCGTCCGTTTTCCCCCAGGTCAAGGCGGGTCGCCTGCGCGCGCTCGCTGTCACGACCGCGAAGCGCTCGCCGTTCGTGCCCGAGCTGCCGACGGTGGCCGAGGCGGGTATCCCGGGGTTCGAGGCGCGGCAGTGGTGGGGCATGTTCGCGCCGGGGAAAACGCCCAGGTCCGTCATCGCCAGGCTCAATGGCGAGATTCGCGGCATACTCGCGGCCGATGACGTGAAGTCCCGCCTCGCCGATGAAGGCGCCGAGCCCGTGGTGACCTCACCGGAGGCATTCAACGCGTTCGTGAGGAGCGAAATCGCGAAATGGAAGAAGGTCGCACAAGAGCTCAACATCCAGACCAATTGATGAGCGCGCGTGTGCGTCGACTGCCATGACCGCAAAGTTGACGGCCGACCTGGGCCGGTTCCTCGAGAACATCCGGTACGAGCAACTGCCGGCAAGCGTGTTGCCGCTCGTCAGGAACGCATTTACCGACACCGCCGGCGTGATCATGGTCGGCATCACGGAACCCGTGGTCGACATCGTCCGCCGGACGCTGGTCGAAACGGGGGGCAGGCGGGAAGCGCGCGCCTGCCTTTCTTCGATCTACGTTTCGGCGCCTGATGCGGCGCTGCTGGGCGGAACCGCTGGGCACGCGCTCGATTACGACGACCATTCCCTCACCGGGCATCCCAGCACGGTGCTGGTTCCGGCGATACTGGCCGAAGGTGAAAAACTGGGGTCGGGCGGCCGCGACCTGGTCACCGCCTATGTCGCGGGATACGAGGTCTGGGCCGAGCTGATCCGGCGCGACGCGAGCCACCATAAGAAAGGCTGGCACCCGACCGCGGTTTTCGGCGTGGTTGCGGCTGCAGCGGCGGCGGCGGCATTGCATCGCCTTCCCGCCGCGCGCGCCACCGCGGCGCTGGCGATTGCCGCGAGCCATGCGGGCGGCCTGGCGCCGAACTTCGGCACCATGACGAAGCCGTACCATGCCGGGCTGGCCGCGCGCAACGGATTATCGGCGACCCGCCTCGCCGCGGCCGGGATGACGGCGGGGCACGATACCCTTGAGAACGCGCAGGGATTCCTCAATGCGTTTTCACCGTCCAGCGCCGACCGCGACTCGCCCGTGAAAGTCGGCAAGGAGTGGTACCTTCCCTGGCAATCGCTCTGCGTCAAGAAGTACGCGTCCTGCTACTTCACCCACCGCTCCTTCGATACCGTGGTGAAGATGCTGGCAGGGCGCCGGCTCGAGCCCGACGACGTTGCCGCAATCGAGGTCACGATGGGAAGAGGGCAGACCACAGTCCTGGTCAACGAGCGGCCGGTGACCGGGCTCGAAGCGAAGTTCAGCGAGCAATTCGCGATGGCCGCGGCCGTGATACTCGGCCGCATGAGCGTGGACGTTTTCACCGATGCCACCGTGCAGCGCAAGGATATCCAGGCGTTCTTCCCGAAAGTGAAGCTCATCGCCGTGGACGAGCACGACACCCGCGACCCGTCGCACTCGCCGACGGAAAGAGTCGTGATACGGCTCGCAAACGGAGAGATCCTGGACAGCGGGGAGATTGCGCGCATCCGGGGCCATGCCTACGACCCCATGAGCCCGGAAGAACTATGGACGAAATTCGCCGAGTGCACGTCACGAACGCACACCGAGCCGCAGGCGAGGCGGCTTTTCGACATGTTGCAGGCCGTCGATGCGCTGCCGTCGGTTCGCGATCTGCCGACCTGCGAGACGATCTTCACCTCATGACCGCCGGGGAAAACGGTGTGCACCGCGGTGGTCGGGCGGCATCGCGATAGGAGGAGACCATGGGGCAGCTCACTGTGTCGCGGGTTTTGGCCAGGGTGCTGGAGAGAATCGGAACCGAGGTCGTTTTCGGCGTCAACGGCCACGGCAACTGGGCGCTGCTTGACGCGTTGGTGCACGAGACCCGCATTCGCGGGGTGCCGGCCCGGGTCGAAGACCAGGCCGTGCAGATGGCGGACGGATACTGGCGCATGCGGCGTTCCCCGCCGCTGCCTGTCGTGACGACAAGCGTCGGCCCGGGCAACATGAACATCGTTCCTGCCGTGGCCACCGCTTTCTATGAATCGATCGGCTTGCTCGTGATCGCGGGCGCGGGAGCGACCCACTGGTTCGACCGCGGCGGAATGGAGGAATCGTACCGGTACGGCCCCGAGGACTGGGTGGCCGCGCTCAAGCCGATCACCAAGAAATCGCTGCTGGTGACGCGTCCGGACAACGCCATCGACATGGTCCTGCGCGGCTACCACACGGCCATTTCCGGGCGTCCCGGCCCCGTCGTCATCCAGATCCCGTTCGACATCCAGAACACGCCGATCTCGGACGCAGTGCCTGATCCCACGCCGTGGACGCAATGGCATCCGCCTGCGCCCGATCCGGAAGGCATCAACGAGGCCGCGGCGATTCTGAGTGCCGCAGAGCGTCCTCTCGCCGTCATCGGCAGCGGTATTCATAATGCCAGGGCCTGGGACGAGCTGCTGCAGTTCGCGGAGACCACCGGCATTCCCGTCGCTACCACCGCTACCGGTAAAGGCGCATTTCCGGAAGGACATCGGCTTTCCGTCGGCTGCATCGGCCGCGCCGGCACCGGTCACGCCAACGCGGCTGCGCGCCGCTGTGACGTCGTCGTCGGTGTGGGAACCCATTTCACCGACATCGACACCGGGGGCTGGACCCTGTTCGACATTCCCCGCAGCACACGGCTCATTCATCTCGACATCGATACCGCCGAGCTCGGCCGCGCGTATTCCGCATCCGTCGCGCTCACCTGCGACGCGCGGCTCGGCCTCGCGGCTCTGACGGAAGCGGCGCGCAAGGCGGGTGTGCTCGAACGTGCCGGCTGGTTGAACGAGATCGCGCGGGAACGCGAGTCGTGGGAACAATCGGTGGCCGATCAGCGGCGCTCCGGCATCGCGCCGTTGCATTACGCCCGTATCTGCCACGACACCGCGGAGATCGTCGCCGAGAAGGATCCGCAGATGCCGGTCTTTTTCGACACCGGGCATCTGCTGAGCTTTGCGCCGCCGTTTCTGAAGGCTTCCTCGCGCAATATCGCCCACAACGGCTTCTTCCATCGCATGGGCTGGAGCGCCTCGGCTGTCATCGGCGCGAGCATCGCGCAGGGCAACCGCCCGGCGCTAGCGTTGCTCGGCGACGGCTCATTCATCATGGGCGGCGCCGCGGTTGCGACGGCGGTCGAGCAGAACCTACCCGTCGTGTGGGTGGTGCACAACAACCGCTCGCTCCAGATCGAGCGGGAGCTGATGTTGCGCCTCTACGGTCGCGAAACCTTCTGCGATTACCGGAAAACGGCTACCGGGGAACTGTGGAACCCCGATTTCTGCAAGTGGGCGGATGCGATGGGAGCCGCCGCGCTGCATGTCAGCCGGGCTGAAGAATACGCCCCCGCGCTTCGCCGTGCCCTCGATGCCCGCGCGCCGTTTGTGATCGACGTCGAGGTGTCGCTCGATGTGAAGGGCTACCGTTCGATCTGGTACCCCTATCCGACGAACTTCTATGAACCGTGGGCTCCGGGCCCGATCTCCGCGGGAGGCGCCGCGCCGGCCAAGAACTGAATTCAACGGTAGTTCAAGCTCGCGGTTCGGCGAAGCCGAGGGGTCGCAGCGGGATGGGCTGCACCCACTCCCCGCTGCCGTTTCTATATCTTGGTTATTTCGGGTCTTCCGTAGATGTTGTCTCTGACGCGCCTAATCACTGCTCGAAAACGTTGACCCTGGTGATAGGCGTGGTTCCCGCGCACGGCCTGCCATCGAATGCTGTAATCGGGAGTGGGAATCCATAGAGCGCGCGTGTCGTGCCGCCGGCGAAGGAGGCGTCATTCCCGCGCAAAGCCTGCCCTCGAATGCTGTAATCGGGGGCGGGAATCCATAGGGCGCCTATTCGATAAGCTCGTAGTACAAATCCCGCCAATACGGATTGCTGGCCTGTATCAACTCGATCTTCCAAGAGCGATCCCACTTCTTGATCTGCTTTTCCCTCGCGATGGCCGCCGTCGCGTCCGCATGAGTCTCAAACCAGACCAGCCGCTTCACGTTGTATTTCTTCGTGAAACCATCGGCAAGTCCTTCTCGGTGCTGCCACACCCGTTTTACGATGTCTGAGGTTACACCAATGTAGAGCGTCCCGTAGCGCTCGCTGGCAAGAATGTAAACGTAGTATGCCTTGTCCACCGCCGAATGGATTCCCGCCTCCGCGGGAATGACATCCACGGAAAAGTCTGAAGCCGCTTCTACATTTTCAATCCGAGCTTGGTGATCACCTTGCTCCACTTCTGAATTTCGTTGCGCATCACCGCTGCGAATTCTTCCGGCGTGCTGCCGATCGGGGCTGCGCCGACCGCGAGGAGCTTGTCTTTCACGTCGGTCGTCCTGACGATCCTGACGATTTCCCGGTTCAGGGTGACGATGACTTCACGGGGTGTCTTCGCCGGCGCCAGCGCGCCATACCATGCGCTTGCCTCGTACCCGGGGACGCCGGATTCCGCCACCGTCGGGATGTCCGGCAGGTTCGCTAATCTCTTCGCGCCGGTCATCGCGATCGCACGGATCCGCCGGCTCTTCATCAGGGGCAACGAGGAAACGATGCTGTTGAACATCATCTCGGCGTGTCCCCCGACCACGTCCATCAGTCCCGGCGTTCCTCCCTTGTAGGGTACATGGACGATGTCAACGCCCGCCATGGAGCGGAACAGCTCGCCCGCGAGATGGGTGGAGGATCCGCTGCCCGCCGAAGCGTAGTGCAACTGTCCGGGGCGCTGGCGCGCGAGCGCGATCAGCTCCTTCACCGACTTTGCCGGCACGCTCGGGTGAACGATCACCATGTAGGGAACCGTCGCAATCAGGGTGATTTCCGAAAAGTCCGTCACCGGATCGTACTGGAGCTGTTTGTGCAGGCCCGCGTTGATCGCGTGACTGTTGGTCACCCATAAGATCGTGTACCCGTCGGCGGGCGCTTTCGCGGTCAGCGCCGACCCGATCATGGTGCCCGCGCCCGGCCGGTTATCCGCCACCACGGATTGCCCAAGCGCGTCGGCGAGGTGCTGGCCTATCGCTCGCCCGATGGTGTCGACCATGCCGCCCGGGGCGGCGGGGATGATCGCCCGTATGGGCTTGCTCGGGTATGACTGTCCGAGCGCGACACCCGCGCCTATCGCCAAAGATGCCGTCGATAACAACGCCATGAAGAATGCCCGCATGATCAGTCCTCCTCGGAGTTTCTGACCGTCAGAGTATACTTTGCTTGACGCGGATCCACCGGGCGACATCTGCGCGATCACGGCCGGGCACGCGTCGAAGCGAACCGGCATGCCCGAATTCTCCCGCGAGCCAATCGCGGCGTGCCCCTGGAACCTCAGGCCACCGGGCAGGTAATCCGGGCCGCTTCACGCGCCCCGGGACCGCTTTCCGCGACCCACGCCGCCCGATCCTGCCCCGTTCTGCGCGTGCGCTTGCGCTCGTGCTCGGTGCGCAGGCGCTTGCGGATGCGGATCGACTTCGGCGTGATCTCGACCAGCTCGTCGTCGGCGATGAATTCGATCGCGGATTCCAGCGTATGCTCGATCGGGGGAGTGAGCAGGATTGCCTCGTCCTTGCCGGCGGCGCGGATGTTGGTCAGCTGCTTGGTCTTGACCGGGTTCACCACGAGGTCGTTGTCGCGGCTGTGGATGCCGATCACCATGCCTTCATAGAGCGGATCACCGGGATGGACGAACATGCGGCCCCGCTCCTGCAGCTTCCATAGCGCATAGGCGACGGCCTCGCCGTTTTCCGCCGACACCAGCGCTCCGTTGCGCCGCTCGGCGATTTCCGGCCTCATCTGGGCATAGTCGTCGAAGACGTGGCTCATGACGCCGGTGCCGCGCGTGAGCGCGAGGAAATCCGACTGGAAGCCGATCAGCCCGCGCGCAGGAATCAGGTAGTCCAGCCGCACGCGGCCCTTGCCGTCGGGCTGCATGTCGGTAAGATCGCCGCGGCGGCCGCCCAGCGCCTCCATCACCCCGCCCTGGTGCGCTGCCTCGACGTCCACCGTCAGCATCTCGAACGGCTCGCATTTGATTCCGTCGATTTCCTTCACCACGACGCGGGGACGCGACACCGCGAGCTCGTAGCCCTCGCGGCGCATGTTTTCGAGGAGGATCGTGAGGTGCAGCTCGCCGCGTCCGGAGACGCGGAAAACGTCCGGGTCGCCGGTCTCCTCCACGCGCAACGCGACGTTGCTCATGGTTTCGCGCAGTAGGCGCTCGCGCAGTTGGCGGCTGGTGATGAACCGGCCTTCGCGCCCGGCGAACGGCGAGGTGTTGACCTGAAAACTCATGGTGAGCGTCGGCTCGTCGACCTTGAGCAGCGGGAGGGCCTGCGGGCAAGCCGGATCTGCGAGCGTCACGCCGATGCTGATCTCCTCGACGCCGTTGATGAGCACGATGTCCCCGGCGTGTGCCTCCCCGGTGGGCACGCGCTCTAGCCCCTTGAACACCAGCACCTGGTTGACCTTGGCGCTCACGGGCGGCTGGTCGCCGTTCAGGACGATGACCTGCTGCCCGGCACGGATGCAACCGCGGTTGATACGCCCGATGCCGATGCGCCCGACATAGCTCGAATAATCGAGCGAGCAGATCTGCAGTTGCAGCGGAGCGTCGGGATCGTCGGCGCGCACCGGCACGTGCTCCAGGATCGCCTCGAACAAGGGACGCATGTCGCCGCCGGGCTTTGCCGGGTCGGTGGCCGCGTAACCGTTCAACGCCGAAGCGTAGAGGATCGGGAAATCGAGCTGCTCTTCGGTGGCGCCGAGCTTGTCGAAAAGATCGAAGGTCTGGTTGACGACCCACTCGGACCGCGCGCCGGGACGGTCGATCTTGTTGACGACGACGATGGGCTTGAGGCCCTGTGCCAGCGCCTTGCGCGTCACGAAGCGCGTCTGCGGCATCGGGCCTTCGACCGCGTCGACCAGCAGCAGCACGCCGTCGGCCATTGAGAGCGCGCGCTCGACCTCGCCGCCGAAATCGGCGTGACCCGGCGTATCCACGATGTTGATGTGCGTTCCCCGATAGCTGACCGCGCAATTCTTGGCAAGGATGGTGATGCCGCGCTCGCGCTCGAGGTCGTTCGAATCCATCACGCGCTCAATGAGCTGCTCGTGCGCGGCGAAGGCGCCGGACTGGCGCAGGAGCTGGTCGACCAGCGTGGTCTTGCCGTGGTCGACGTGCGCGATGATCGCGATATTCCTGATGGCGCGCGGCATGCAAACGTTCCGCATTCAAAAGGGTTGCGATTGTAGCACGGTAAAGCGGTATTTCCTTGAATTTTCGGCCTTGGGCCGGAAACGGCGCGAGTCGGGGCGGGCTGCCGCCGGCTGTGGCGCCGCGTCTTAGTGCCTCAAGCGGCGAGCCGGAGGAAAGGCTCGCTATTCCTGCGCGTTGTGTGTATAGGAGTGACCTGAGGGTCAGAGCAACGTTCCGGTCCGACAGGAGCATCAGCAAGCGCTGGAGACCGCTCCCACCGGATTGATTCCGAAGCACGCAATCACTGGGAAAAAACGCCTCGTGCAGCGGCTTGACCCTGCCGGATCGCGGGGCTAGCATCGGCTGAGCGTGCCGCCGCAAGCCGGAAGAAGCCCGCTCTCACGCCACTCGTTGGGAGGTTCATCATGCACCTGCATTCGGTGTTCCGTTTGTTACCTGTGGTGTTGTGCGTGGCGGGAGCCGCCATCGCCGCAACGCCTGCGCAACGCGCCGGGAGCGCTGCGCAAGCCTACCCGGACAGGCCGATCCGCTTCATCGTGCCGTATACAGCGGGCGGCAACGTGGACTTCATCGGGAGAACGGTCGCGCAAAAGCTCTCCGAGACCTTCGGCCAGTCGGTAGTCGTGGACAACCGACCAGGCGGCGCCTCCAATATAGGCGCGGAAATCGTGGCGCGCGCCGCGCCGGACGGCTACACGCTGCTAATCGGCGGCACCGCCAACACGGTCAACATGACGCTTTACAGACGCCTCTCCTACGATGTCGTGAAGGACTTTGCGCCGGTCAGCCTGCTTACCATCGTGACCAATATCCTCGTGCTCCATCCATCCATCCCCGCGAAGTCAGTGAAGGAGTTAATCGCGCTCGCCAAGGCGAGACCGGGCGAGCTTACCTATGCCTCCGCCGGGATCGCGAGCTCGACCCACCTCGCCGCCGAACTCTTCAAGATGATGGCCGGGGTCGACATCCTCCACGTCCCGTACAAGGGCGGGGGCGCGGTGGTGACAGACCTTCTCGGGGGGCGCGTGTCGATGTATTTCGGAACCATGCCGAGTTCCCTTCCCCACGTGAGGACCGGCAAGCTGCGCGCGCTGGCGGTGACCAGTGACAAACGTTCCGCGGGGATGCCCGAGCTGCCGACGATCGCCGAGTCTGGGTTGCCCGGCTACGGGCAGTCTTCCTGGCAAGGCTTGATGGCACCTGCTGCGACCCCGCGCGACATCGTAGCCAGACTGCACGCCGAAACAATTCGCGTGCTCAGCCTGCCCGATGTGAGGGAGAGGCTTGTTTCGCAAGGCGCAGACGTGATCGCGAGTTCGCCCGAAGAGCTCGCCGAATTCATCCAGACCGACGTCGCGAAGAGCGCGAAACTGGTAAGAAGCCTTGGCCTTAAAGTTGACTGAGTTGCGAACCATCGCATTCATGCTCCACAGGAGGTCGGCATGGCGAAGCTTGGTAGCGACGGATACTTTGAAATGCTCTGGCCGTGGAGTCCACCATCCACGCAAAGGGACCACGCAAAGGGGTCACGCAAAGGGGTCAGGTCTTGACATCACGGTGTCCCGGATATAGTGTGAAGTCGTGCGGTGCTCGCTTCGATCAAATGGTGAGCAGGCTGATTAGGGCGGGGCATGGTAATAACCATCATGTCAAGACCTGACCCCATACCGATGCACTGACCCCATACCGATGCACATACCGATGCATGACCCCACACCGATGCATGCCGCGCCAGACCTTGTCCCGCGTCTTCAACCGAAGATTTTTTTCGGGATGAGAACCCCGGCAAATTCCTTCTCGTCCATGGGATCCGGTGGCTCGATTCCGATGACTTTCAGGAAGTAGTACGTCTGTTTTATGCGTAGCCCGGTTCCCGCCAGCGCCATGTTGAGCAGCTGGCGAACGGTCTTCGGACCGAAGTACGTCTCCACCACTTTCCCGGTCAAGTCGGCTTCGTTGGACAGGAAATCCTCCAGCCGCTTCATGATGACGTCAGCGTAGTCGACGATGTCCCGCGTTGTCCGGTAGTTGTCGGCGAGGCGCTCGTACTCATGGCACATCTCATAAGTGTATTTCCCGCTCCTCGCGGCATCCATGCAGACATCCGGGCGGTCGAAGAGATGAAAGGCAAGCAGTCGCAGCGTCTGGCCCCGGCGCTCCTTTTCCGGCGTCACCCAGTCGAGTTTGTCGTCCGGTATCTGCAGCACGGCGCGCTTGGCACCCGCGAAGAACAGCCGGTATTTCTCAAGCAGCTCGCGCGCGGAGAGATCACGATATGCATCGCCGCCGATGCCGAGAGCCTCTCTGAGAGCCGGGATGTCGAACCCAACCACGGTCCGGGTCCCGCCGACAACCGTTACGGGAAGAACCCGGAAGCCAAATATTTTCAGCTCTCTTGCAGCCTCGGGATCATTCTCTACGTCCCGATCCTCGAACTCGACGCCATTGGACGAAAGATACTCTTTCGTCTGTCCGCAGGCGGTTCACCCGGGGTGGGTATAGACCCTCACTTGTGCCATGTTGAACCCTCCTGCTCTCGAACAACAAGTGCAACACCTAGGAGCCCCTAACGAAATGAAGCGGCCCCGCTTTTCTCCCCTCCTTTGCAAGGAGGGGTGCCCCCCGCAACTTGCCCGGCGACTGAAGAAAGGCTGCTTTTCTCCCCTCCTTTGCAAGGAGGGGTGGCCCGCAGGGCCGGGGTGGTTCAGGGAAGAACACAGCACCCCGACCACCCCGTCGCGTCGCGCCACCCTTCCTCGAGGAGGAGGGGAGATTATTTCATCAGGTCACTTGAAACTGGAGACCAAGCCTCCTTCTCTGAGCCGGCGGATGAACACTCCGCGCGACTCCTTCTGCTTCCGAAAAATCCTCCGCGAAAAACCGGCTCACTTGGCGAAACCGAGTTCGGTCAGAACGGATCTGAGAACTTCGTATTCGGCTCTCAAGAATTCCCTGGCGCCGGCCGCATCCGTATATCCATCTTCCTGAGAAAATTTCCGGAGTCTGCTCTTCCATTCGTCCGTTTTTGCCACTTCGCGAAACACCCGCTCCCAATAAGCGACTTGTTCGCTGGTGATAGCTCTCGGTCCGATTACACCACGCCAATTGGCGAAGATGGCGTTTACTCCCAACTCGCGCCAGGTAGGAACATTCCCGAGCTCGCCGCTCAGCCTCTTCGGCGCCGGCACCGCGATAGCTCTCATTTTTCCGGCCCGCAGATGCCCGGTCACGGGTGCAATTCCGGCCACTGCGACATCGACGTGTCCCCCTAGAACGGCGGTGGTTGCTTCCCCGCCTGACTTGAAAACCACGACCTTCAGCCTGCGTGCGTCGATGCCTGCCGCCTTGGTGACCAGGCCAAGCGAGATGTGGGCCGACCCGCCCGGGCCCGGCGCAAAACCGATGCTGCGGGATTGCGGATCGCGCCTGAGGTCATCAAGGAGTCCTTGCGCATCCTTGACGGGTGAGTCGGACCTCACGACAAACAACAGATACTCGTGCACCAGCATCGCGATCGGCGTGACGTCCGTGTGGCTCAGCGGATTGGCACCGGTGATCTGGTTTGTCAGAAGATTTACCGTACTGAAGGCGACGTAATGGGCGTCCCCCGCTTTCTGGTTAAGGTAGTTATACCCAACTGCCTGGCCCCCGCCCGGCTTATTGACTACTGCAACCGGCACTTCAACCAGCTTCCTCGTTTGAATGATGGCGTGGATCGCTCTTCCCATCGAGTCCTGCCCGCCGCCTGTACCAGTGGGGATAATCATTTCGATGGACTTGTCCGGCTTCCACTCCGCTGCTGAAGCCGAAACAGAAAAGAGAATAATCGCCGTGGCTACGACGCAATTCAGGAGACTCGCCGTTGCGAGTCCCCTCAGGTGGCCCAGCAAGGGACGCGGCATTCCCCCTCCTCGGAGAATTCAGGATACTTTATACGCTGCTTGAGAAAGAGTCGCAATAACTCCGGGCCTGATTTCACCTAGGGGCCGCGGCAACATTCCGATACAACAGGAGCATCAGCAAGCGCTGGAAGTCCTCCCCCCGGATTGATTCCGGAGCGCGCGTTCGCTGGAAAGAAACAGCTCGTCTCGCCGCGGCTATTTTGCGTTAACATTGCTTGACATGCCGATTCTGAACGAAGTGCAGCACATAACGGCCGACGTGCTCATCATCGGCGGCGGTGCGGCTGGCATGATGGCCGCGGTCGGCTCGCTCCGCGCGGGCGTCACGCCCGTGCTGGCGACCAAGGGAACCTACGCATCCGGCAGTTCCTCGATGGCCCGCGGTGGCTATGCGATCGCCATCGGGCATTCCGATCCGCGCGACAACCCCGAGCTTTTTTTCGAGGATACGATCTGCGGCAGTTACGGCCTCAGCAATCCGCGTCTGGCCGCCGTGATGTGCCGCGAGTCGATCGACCGCACGCTTGATCTCGACGCGTGGGGACTGGGACTCGTAAAGCTTCCGGATGGCCGCTACGATCAGAAGATGGGGGCGTTTCCCCATCGTTATGCGCGGCTGGTGCATTGCGGCCGGCTCATGGGCAAGCCCCTGATGAGCGCGCTCGCGAAGAAGACCAGGGCATCGGGCGTGGATCCGATGCAACACGTCATGCTCGTTGATCTCCTGCGCGACGGCGGGCGCGTCGTCGGCGCATGGGGTTTCCGATACCGTGAGGGCACACCGGTCGTCGTACATGCCCGCTCGACGGTGCTCACCACGGGTGGCGCGGCGGAACTTCACGCTCTCAACGACTCGCCGCCCACGATCACCGGGGACGGATACGCCATGGGATGGCGCGCGGGCGCCGAGCTCATCGACATGGAGTTCATAGACTATGCGCTCATTACCGCGGCGCCGCCGAAATTCGCCGGTTATCCGCCGCATGCGATCGGCTTCTTTAACGTGGGCGGCCATCTGCTCAACAAGGATGGCGAGCGGTTCATGCAACGGTACGATCCGGAGCGAATGGAACGCTCGACGCGCTCCGTGATCAATCACGCCGTGGCGATGGAGATTTTCGAGGGGCGCGGCACAGCGAACAGCGCGGTG
>JACQGO010000146.1 GCA_016199485.1 Betaproteobacteria bacterium | reverse complement strand
TCGCCCGCCTGGATGCCCGTGGTGCCCTCGTAGATCGTGGTGATGCGCGCATCGCGCAGCAGTTGCGCCGCGCCGGTCTCCTCGACGAATCCCACGCCGCCATGGACCTGGATGCCGGTGGAGGCGATCTCCACCGCCTGCTCGGTGCACCAGCCCTTGACGAGGGGGGTGAGCAGATCGACGAGCGCCTGCTGGCGGCGGCGTTCCGCGGGATCGGGTTGATGCTTCGCCTGGTCGAGCGCCGCAGCAGCGGCGTAGGCAAGCGCGCGCATCGCCTCGGTCTGCGCCTTCATCGAGAGCAGCATGCGCCTCACGTCCGGGTGGTGAATGATGGTCACGCGGTCGCCGCTTCTCTGCCCGACCTCCCATCCCTGCACGCGCGTCTTCGCGTAGGCGAGCGCCTGCTGGTGGGCGCGCTCGGCGATCGCTACGCCTTCCACGCCGACCGCGAGCCGCGCGTGGTTCATCATCGTGAACATGTACTCGAGGCCGTGGTTCTCTTCGCCCACCAGGTGGCCGATCGCACCCTTCCCGTCGCCGTAGGCAAGCACGCAGGTGGGGCTCGCGTGGATGCCGAGCTTGCGCTCGATCGACACGCAGCGGATGTCGTTTCTCTCTCCCGGGCTGCCGTCCGGGTTCACCAGAAACTTGGGCGCGATGAACAGCGAAATCCCCTTCACGCCCTCCGGCGCACCGGGCGTGCGCGCGAGCACGAGGTGGGCGATGTTCTCCGCGAGATCGTGTTCGCCCCAGGTGATGAAGATTTTCGTGCCGTGGATGCGGTAATGGTCGCCCTCGGGAATGGCGCGTGTGCGCACGGCGGAAAGATCGGACCCCGCCTGCGGCTCGGTGAGATTCATCGTGCCGCACCACTCGCCCGAGGTGAGTTTGGGCAGATAGCGGCTCTGCTGCTCGGCGCTGCCGTGCAGCCTGAGCGCTTCCAGCACGCCGCTGGTGAGCATCGGGCACAGGCAGAACGCCAGGTTGGCGCTGTTCCACATCTCCGCCACCGGCGTCGCGACAAGATGCGGCAGCCCCTGGCCTCCGTGCTCGGGTCGTCCGGAAAGCCCGTTCCAGCCGCCCTCGATGAACTTGCGGTAGGCCTCCTTGAAGCCCGGCGGCGCGAACACCCGCCCGTTCTCGAGGCGCGCACCCTCCCGATCCCCGATCGGGTTGAGGGGTGCGAGCACTTCCGAGGCGAACTTCCCCGCCTCCTCGAGCACCGCGTCCACCACCTCGGCGCTCGCCTCCTCGCACCCCGGCAGCGCCGCAATCCGGTCGAGGCCGACCAGTTCCTTGATCACGAACCGCATGTCTGCGAGCGGCGCGGTGTAGGTGGACATCTCCCCTCCGGTACGCGGGCGGCGAGCGGTGAACTGCAAGCGGCGGACTACATGTCACCAGGCCACTTCAGATTGCGCTGTCTCTCGTCGCTTACTGCCCGCTCAACTCGGCCGTCAATTCGGGTACCGCCTTGAACAGGTCTTCCACCAGCCAGTAGCTGGCGACCTGGAAGATCGGCGCTTCCGCGTCCTTGTTGATCGCGACGATCACCTTGCTGTCCTTCATGCCCGCGAGGTGCTGGATCGCGCCCGATATCCCCACCGCGATGTAGAGGTCGGGGGCGACGATCTTGCCGGTCTGGCCGACCTGGTAGTCGTTCGGCACGAAGCCCGAGTCGACCGCCGCGCGCGAAGCGCCGACCGCGGCGCCGAGCTTGTCGGCGAGCGCCTCCAGCAGCTTGAAGTTCTCCGCGCTCCCCATCCCGCGCCCGCCGGAGACGATGATGCGCGCGGCGGTGAGCTCCGGCCGCTCGCTCTTGGTGAGCTCCTGGCCGAGAAACTCGGTAAGACTGCTGTCAGGCGCCGCCGCGATGCTCTCGACTGGGGCCGCGCTTACTCCCGCGGGCGCGGCGTCGAAAGCGGTGATGCGCACGGTGACGACCTTGATGCGGTCCTTTGACTGCACCGTGGCGAGCGCGCTGCCGGCGTAGATCGGCCGCACGAAAGTGTCTGCGGATTCGACCGCGCAGATGTCGGAAACCTGCGCCACGTCGAGCAGCGCCGCCACCCGCGGCATGAAATTCTTCCCGAACCCGCTGGCGGGCGCGAGGATATGCGAGTAGCCGCCGGCGATCGAGACCACCAGATCCGCGAGCTTCTCCGCAAGGAAGCCGCGGTAATGGGGAGCATCGGCGTGCAGCACCTTGCTCACGCCCGCGATCCTGGCCGCCGCCTCGGCGGCCGCTCGGCACTCATGGCCTGCAACCAGCACCGTGACATCGCCGCCGATCTTCGCCGCCGCGGCGATCGTGTTGGCGACGCCCGGCTTGAGATGGGCGTTATCGTGTTCCGCAATGACCAGGATGCTCATCCGATGACCCTCGCCTCGTTCTTCAGTTTTGCGACCAGTTCCTTGACGTCGGCGACTTTCACGCCCGCGCTGCGTTTCGGCGGCTCCTGCATCCTGAGCGTCGCCAGCCGGGGCGTCACATCCACGCCGAGATCCTCCGGCTTCACCACCTCGAGCGGCTTCTTCTTCGCCTTCATGATGTTGGGCAGCGTCACGTAGCGCGGCTCGTTGAGCCGGAGATCGGTGGTGACGATCGCGGGAAGCTTGAGGCGGAGATTCTCCAGCCCGCCGTCGATCTCACGCGTCACCTCTGCGGCCTCGCCGTTGATCGTGACCTTGGAAATAAAGGTCGCCTGCGGCCAGTTGAGCAGCGCCGCGAGCATCTGCCCCGACTGGTTGCAGTCGTCGTCGATCGCTTGCTTGCCCATGATGACGAGTCTGGGAGCTTCCTTCGCGACGATCGCCTTGAAGATCTTCGCCACCGCGAGCGGCTGGATCTCGGCGTTGGTCTCGACCAGGATGCCGCGGTCGACGCCCATCGCCATCGCGGTGCGCAGCGTTTCCTGGCACTGCGCGATCCCGACCGACACCGCGACGATTTCGGAGACGACTCCCGCCTCCTTCATGCGCACCGCCTGCTCGACCGCGATCTCGCAGAACGGATTCATCGCCATCTTGAGATTCGCGGTGTCGACGCCGCTGCCGTCGGCCTTGACGCGCACCTTGACGTTGGGGTCGACCACGCGTTTGACTGCTACGAGGACTTTCATCTCACACCCGATTTCGTGACCCTCAAACAAAGTTGATGATTATACCCGACGACGAGCGGCGGAGACAGCCGCGAACCGCGAGGGTAGTGGGTCAGTTTGGCCGCACCGGAAGCAAAGCCAGATTGACCCACTACCACCGCGAGACGGGGCTTCGCGTTCAGTCGAATCTCGCACCGGATTCCTTGACTACCCTCGCCGCACGCGCGAGTTCCTTCTTGATGTGCGCGGAGAACTCGTCCGGAGAACTGCCAACGGGGATTACCGCTTCGTTTGCCAGCCGGTCGTGGATTTCCCGCGACCTGATGGCAACGACGATCTCCTTGTTGAGGCGGTCGATGATCGGCCGCGGGGTACCCGCCGGCGCAACGATGCCATACCAGGAGCCCGCTTCGTAGTCCCGCACGCCGGCTTCCGCTACCGTAGGAATGTCCGGAATCGCGGAGGAGCGCTTCGCCCCGGTCATCGCCACAGCGCGCAGCTTCCCCGCCTTTACGTGAGGCAACATCGCGACCGCGCTGCTGAACATGAGCTGCACCTGCCCGCTCAGCAGATCGGCCATCGCGGGGGACAACCCCTTGTACGGCACGTGGGTCATGCTCGTTCCGGTCATCAGCTTGAACATTTCCGTGGCGAGATGTGTCGAGCTGCCTACGCCGTTCGAAGCGTAGTTCAGCTCACCTGGTTTCGCTTTCGCCAACGCCACCAGCTGCTTGACGGAATGCACCGGCACCGAGGGATGAACGACCACCAGCAGCGGAGCCTTGGCGATCAGGCTCACGGGCTGGAAATCCCTGGCCGGATCATACGGCACCTTCTTCTGCACGTTGGGGATGATCGCCATGACGGCGACCCCGCCCAGCAGCAGCGTGTAGCCGTCGGGCGGGGCCTTGGCCACGATTTCGGCGCCTATCAGACCGCCGGCGCCGGGGCGGTTGTCGACCACGACCTGCTGCCCCAGCGGTGCCGAGATTCTCTGGCCGATCATGCGCGCAATCGTGTCGTTTCCGCCCCCGGGAGGCAGCGGAACTACCAGCCGGATCGGCCTCGCCGGGTAAGCCTGTGCGAGGACGACGCTGTACCCGACGGGCAAGGTCGCGAGCGCGACAACCGCGAGCAGCACTGCTCTTCGCATGTCTTCCTCCTTTCCCATCAGCGCTTCGTCATCAACCGAGCGATCTTTGAAGCATCGTCGACCTTGTCGAGGTCAAGCACGAAATCGCGCAACTCGCCAACCTGCGCTTCGGGCAACACGTGCGCCGCGAGTTTTTCGAACTTGTCGACGATCTCGGCTTCCGTTCCGAACTTGTCCCCGGTTCCGCGCGCCGCCTCGTTCCTGCGTTCCATGCGCGTGCCGTCCCTGAGACGCACTTCGACGCGCACGGTATGGCGGTGTTTGCCGCCGAGCGCGGTGATCGCGGGATCGTGCATCACCTCGACTTTCTCAGCGAGCGCCATGCGTTTGGGGTCCGCGATTACGTCGGGAGTGAACTGATCGACGAACACGTCGCCCTCCAGCAGCAGCGTGGCGATGCAGAACGGGAGGTTGAGCTGGGCCGAGGTCATGCCTTCCGGGCGGTATTTCCAGCCGACGTGGTCCACGGTGACCTGCGAGCCGTGCACCACGATTTTCTCCACATCGTCCGGGCCGAAGGCGCGCTCCCGCTGCATTTCGCGTATTGCATCGAGGCTGGTGTGATTGCTGTAGACGCAGGAGTAGAACTTGAGCGAGACGTGCATCGTTTCCCACGCCTCGCCCAGCCCGGCCGTCAGCTCGTTCATCCTGAACCCGTCCCGCGAACGCGAGAAGGTCGTGCAGAAGCCCCCGTACTCGCTTTCGAAGACGTTGACGATCCCGGTAAATCCCGCATCGGCGAGCAGCGCCCCGTAGAGACCGCTCTGCGATGAACGCCCCGCGTGCATGCGCTTGACCATCGCGCCGTTCTGTGCCGCCATCAGCCCGCTCGCCTGGGTGCCGGCGATTCCGATCGAGTGTACGGTCCTGTCGGCATCGAGCCGCTACCCGCGCGCCGCGCCCGCAACCGCGGAGAACACCCCGACTGTCCCCGCCGAGTGCCATCCTTGTCCAAGATGCTCCGGATTCATGCAC
>JACQGO010000145.1 GCA_016199485.1 Betaproteobacteria bacterium | reverse complement strand
GGCAGCACCCGGAGTTTCCGGACCAGCCGACGCTCGACCAGTTCTTCGACGAAGCGCAGTTCGAGGCGTATCGCGCGCTGGGCCACCAGATCGGCGACGACGTATTCGCCCGGGCTCAAGTGCAGGCCTGCTTCGGCTAGCTAGAATCTTACGCGGGGATTGAGGCTGTAGACGCCGGTCAGGCTCGCCTGCTCGAGCACGTGCCCGCGGATCGCGGCGAGCACGTCGGGCCCCTTGAAGATGCCGCTGACCGGGCACTTCGCGATGTCCACCGCGTAGAGCGTGAACACGTAGTGGTGGACGATCTCGTCGTTCCACGGGGGGCACGGGCCGTCGTAGCCGAAGTAATTTCCCGCCATGTCCTTGTCGCCGGCAAACCACGCGGTATAGTCGTTGATGCCCTGGCGCGTGCCGCGCGGGCCCTCGGGGCCTTTCTTGCCGCGCGGAGTGACACCATCGGAGAACTCCCCCGCCTTGACCGGCCCCGAGTTCGGATCGAGATCGACCAGCACCCAGTGGTGAAAATCCACGCGCGGCAGCAACGCCGGAATGGTGCGCCCTTCCTTGTTGACGTCGTCCGCCCTGCTCGGCACGTCGTAGTCGTGGCAGATCAACACCAGTGACTTCACGCCCGGCGGCAGATCGCTCCACGCAAGCGCAGGATTCCGGTTTTGCGAGAGCTTGATGTGGCTCGCCGGATCGGGGACGGCAAACGCGTATTCTCCGGGGATCTTCTGGTTGTGGGCGAAATTCGCACTGGCAAGCTCCATGGGTCGCGCTCCTCTCGTTGTTTTCGGGTCCGATTGTAGCAAATCGCCGGGTTGCGCCACAGCCGCCCGAAAGACATCGCCGATGTCAAACACCGTCTTGACGAGATGGCTTGCGGTCAGACACGGCGCGCGAAGGGTGGAGCCGTGCGAGCTCGCGCGCGCGCTCCTCCCGCGGCAGGCCGGCAAGACGCTTCACCGCGTCGTAGAAGCGCGGCAGGTCGCCTCCCTCCCGCGCGAGCAGCGCCTGGAACTCGGGCACCATCTGCGTGTAGATCGCAACCGAGGCGAGCAGCGCGTTGTTGGGCGGCTGCGCGAAGAAGCGGTCGAAGCCGTTGTATCCGCTCCAGCCCGCCTTGAGCTGCCGATACTCCTCCTGCATCGCGCGGAACAGCTCCGCTTTGCCCGCGCGCTTGTGCTCCTCCGCCTCCCCCGAGCGGTAGAGAGCGTCGAGCCTGTCGCGATACCTGCCGACCAGCGCGGTGAACGCCTCCCGGCGGCCTTGCTTGAGCTCGAATGCCGAGCGCTGCTCGTGCATGCCCTCGCGCTCGAGCCAGCGCCGCACCCCTTCCTGCTCGACCGTAACCGCAAAGGACTCGTTGAACGCCGTGTCGTCCCTGACGTAGACGACCTGATGCGCAAGCTCGTGGAATATGATCCGCGCGACCTCGGCCTCCGGATAGCGAATGAAGGTATTGAGCACGGGATCGCTGAACCACCCGATCGTCGAGTATGCGGGCACGCCGCCGACGAACACGTCGTAACCCCGCGCGGCGAGGCTCGCCGCGAAGCGCTCGGCCTCGGCCTTCGAGAAATAACCGCGGTACTTCACGCAGCCGGAAAACGGGAAGCACCACTGCAACGGTTTCACGGAGAGTTCGGGAGCGGCAAACACGTTCCAGACCGCATACGGGCGCTCCAGGTCGGCGTAGCGGCGGTAACTCGCGTTATCCGGCAGCCCGAGTTCACGACTTGCGAATTCCCGTATGCGCTGGACCGTGCCCAGCTTTCGCTTGAGAGGGGCGGGGGTCAGCGGGTCGGCGAGCACGTCGTCGATCGCGCGCTCTCGCCCCCACAGTTCGAGCTGCCCGCTCACCGACTGCACGTAGTAGCCGAAATTGGCGCAGCCGCTCGCGCCGATCGCCCATGCCGTGAGCACCATCAGACCACGCAGGCCCCTCAGCCGCATTGCGCTCGCCCTCTTACCCCGCACGATCGAATCTGCCGTGCCCCAGAAAAGCGCAAATCTGCCGCGCTACCGCCGCCGATAATAGCATCCCCGAATGACTGACATTGAGCGTGATGTGGTCGCGTGCGCCGGGGACGCGCGTCTCCTCGACGCTCACGACCCCGTCGTTGGGGCGCGGTATGCCGGGCGCGATGAGCCGCCCGAGACCGAGGCTCATGCGGCCGGCGATGACCCCGATCTCGTAGCGCCCGGCAAGCCGTGGCTTCTCCGCGGCGAGCCACTCCGTCATGCTTCTGCCGAGCACGCAGCGGCCCACGACATTGCCCGTGAGGCGGCGCGCAGCATGGTTTCCCTGATAAGGGCTGCCCTCGAGCACGACGCGACCGACGCTCGCCGCGCGGGAACCCTCCAGCATCCTGAGCACGACGAGCCCGCCCAGGCTGTGGCCCACGAAATGCACGAGGTCCGCTTCGAGCGCCCCGGCGAATCGCGCGAGCCGCTCGGCGTTCTCACCGAGAGAGAGCCGCATCGAAGGATAGGAGAAACTCACGGCGCGGTAACCGCAGCGCGCGACGCGGCGCCGCTGCCATTCCATGAATACGCCGTGCACCCACAGGCCGTGGACCAGCACCACCGTATCCTGTGCGGCTCGCGTATCGTGGCTCACGCAGCCGTCATGCCCGGTCTGGCGCGACCGCCGTTCCCGCCTCACGCGCGCTGCGACGAGCGGTAACACGTGACCGCCCCGTCATCGAGGTGGCTCACGTCACCCCACGCTTCGAGTTCCCACCGGCTGCCGTTCAGCCGGAAGAAGTTCAGGCTCGCGTTGAGCAGCGGCAGCGGCCGCGGGGTCGCGAGCGCCGCGCCCGTCGCGCGCCGCCACACGAGGTCCAGCACGAGACCGTGCGTCACCACGACCGCCGTCTCGCCGCGATGACGCGCGGCGATCTCGTCGAGACAACCGAGGCTGCGCGCCATGAACTGCCGCGCGCTCTCGCCTCCCGGAATGACATGATCGGGATCCCGGCTCTCGAACAACGCGTACTCCTGCGGGTAGCGCCGCGCGATCTCATCGCGGGTGAGGCCTTCGAACACGCCGAACGCACGCTCGCGCAGCCGCGCATCGGCAACGATCGCATGACCGCTGTGCCCGGCGATGTGGCGCGCGGTGTCGTAGGCGCGGGTGAGGTCGCTGGTGTAGAGCGCCGCGAACGCGATCCGCGCCATGCGGGCGCCGAGCGCACGCGCCTGCGCGCGGCCGAGGTCGGACAGCACGCTGTCGGTATGTCCCTGCATGCGGCGCTCCCGGTTCCACAGCGTCTCGCCGTGGCGGACGATGATCACCGTGGTGCTGCCCATGAACCGCTCCTATCAGGCTTCGTGCAAACGGGTGACAACAATGGTTATTCTAACCGCACGGCGTACAAAAAAATCGGCCGCCTGGGCAGCCGGGCAGCCGATCGTTCCGAACGGAAACGCTTACTGCCTTCCCTCCCGGCGCTGTTCCCTGCGGTCCTCGCGCCGGTCTTCACGACGCTCCTCGCGAGCCTCGCGCCGCCGTTCCTCACGGCGCTCGCGCCCTTCTTCCCGCCCTTCGCGACGCCCCTCGCGGGCCTCGCGCCGGTCTTCGCGCAGCTTCCCGCGGTCATCCCGGAGCTGCTTGTGGTCGCGCCTGATCTCTTGCCTGTCGGCCTTCACTTTTCCACGCGCGGCTTCCGTTTTCTGCTTGTCGCCGGACTTCCGGGCATCCTTCAGCGCCCGGCGGTCCTGCTTGAGCTGCGCGCGGTCCTTTTTCAATTCGTCACGATCCGTCTTGAGCTTGTCCCGGTCGGCCTTGAGCGCGTCCTTTGCCGCGCTTGCGGGCGCCGTCCCGCCCGCAGTCTGGGCAAACACCGGAACGGAAAAAAACAGCGCACAAGCGCAGCCCACGACGGCGTGTATCGTCTTCATCGGTTGTTCCTCCGCAATGTCTGCGGGGGCACGCGCCCCCTTCGTTCGGATAACGCTCAGGGATGCCCGCCGTTGACTGCACGGCCTCGGTGTAGAGGTCACTTCCGGACAAAAGCGCGGATGCGCTCAACGCCTGCGGCGAGCCGCTCGAGCGAATTGGTATAGGCGAAGCGCACGTGGCGCTCGGGCCGGTTGTCGCCGAAGTCGATTCCCGGCGTGATGGCAACGCCCGCTTTCTCCAGCAGCTCGCGCGCAAACGCGAAACTGTCGTGCGTGAATCTGCTGCAGCCGGCGTAGAGATAAAACGCGCCCTGTGGGGTCTTGGGAATGTCGAAGCCCAGCTCGCGCAGCGCCGGCGCGAGAAAGTCGCGGCGCCTCGTGAACTCCGCGCGGCGCTGTTCCAGGATCGCGAGCGTCGCGGGCTCGAACGCCGCGAGCGCCGCATACTGCGCGGGCGTGGGCGCGGCAAGATAGATGTTCTGCGCGAGCTTGTCGATCTCGCGCACGTAGGCTTCTGGCGCCACCATCCATCCCAGGCGCCAGCCGGTCATGCCGAAATACTTGGAGAAGCTGTTGATCACGAACACCCTGTCGCCGAGCCGCGCTGCCGTCGTGCAGCCGCCTTCATGCACCAGCCCATGATAGATCTCGTCGACGATGAGCATCCCGCCGCGGGAACGCGCGACATCGGCCATCGCGGCGAGCGCCGCGTCCGCCACGAGCGTCCCGGTCGGGTTCGAGGGCGAGGCGACGATCGCCGCAACGGTGCGATCCGCCCAGCGCCGGGCGAGAAGCTCGGGCGTGAGCTGGTAGTCGGTCGCGGCGTCCACCGCAAGGGCGACCGGCTCGCCCCCCATCACGCGCACGAAATTGCGGTTGCAGGGGTAGCCCGGATCAGCCATCAGCACCTCGTCGCCGGGATCGACCAGCACGCAGATCGCGAGCATGAGCGCCGCCGATGAACCCGTGGTGACGATGATGCGCGAGGGCGGCACCTCGACGCGGTAGCGCGTCCGGTAGAAATCGGCGATCGCCTGCCGCAGCGCGGGCAGCCCCAGCGCGGGCGTGTAGAACAGCTCGCCTCGCCTGAGCGCGGCGATGCCCGCCTCGCAGATCGGCGCGGGCGTCGGGAAATCCGGCTCGCCGATCTCCATGTGCACGATCGAGCGCCCCTGGGCCTCCAGCTCTCGCGCGCGGGCGAGCAACTCCATCACGTGGAACGGCGCGATTTCCGCCGTGCGCCGCGCGAGCGGCTTAAGAGGGGCTCTAAGTCCTCCGCTCGTCACCGCTGATCCGTCATCTCCCCGAGAGCCGCGTGCGCCGCCGCGAGCCGCGCGACGGGCACCCGGAACGGCGAGCACGAGACATAGTCGAGGCCGATCTGGTGGCAGAAAGCGATGCTGGCGGGATCGCCGCCGTGCTCGCCGCAGATGCCGATCTCCAGATTCTTGCGGCGCTTGCGCCCGAGCTTCACTCCCAGCTCCATGAGGTACCCCACCCCGCTCCGATCGATGATGGCAAAGGGGTTCTGTACCAGGATTCCCTTCTGCAAGTACTCGCTCAAGAAGCCCGTTTCCGCGTCGTCGCGCGAGATGCCGAAGGTGGTCTGCGTGAGGTCGTTGGTCCCGAACGAGAAGAACTCGGCGAATTCGGCGATGTGGTCGGCGACCAGCGCCGCGCGCGGCACCTCGATCATGGTACCGAACTGGTACGGCACCTTCACGCCCTGCTCCTTGAGCACCGTGCGGGCTTCGTCCTCGAGCAGCGCGCGCCCCACCTCGAGCTCGCTGCTGGTGGCGGCGAGCGGGATCATGATCTTCGGTTTGAGCTTCACGCCCTGCCGCGCGCACGCGCAGGCGGCCTCGAATATGGCCCGCACCTGCATGCGCACGATCTCCGGCATGTGAATGCCGAGCCGCACGCCCCGCAGCCCCAGCATCGGGTTCTGCTCGTGCATCGCCTCCACGGCGTCAAGCATCTTGCGCTTGGACTGGAGCTCCACCTGGAGCGCAGCGGGATCGCCGTCCTTGAGCCGGACGCGCGTCTCGAGCTCGGTCACCGCCTTCTGCAGCCCGTCGCGGCCCGGCAGGAACTCGTGCAGCGGCGGATCGATCAAGCGGATCGTCACGGGCAGCCCGTCCATCGCCTTGAACAGCCCGATGAAATCCGCGCGCTGCATCGGCAGGAGCTTCGCCAGGTGTTCCGCGCGCTCCTCCGCGGTGGAAGCGAGGATCATGCTCTGCACGATGGGGAGCCGCTCGGCCTCGAAGAACATGTGCTCGGTGCGGCACAGGCCGATCCCTTCCGCGCCGAACCTGCGGGCGCGCTCGGCGTCGCGCGGGTAGTCGGCGTTCGCCCACACGCCCAGGCGGCGGAAGCGGTCGGCCCACGACAGAAGCTCCGTAAAGTACGGATCGGTCACATCGGGCACGACGGTCTTCAGCTCGCCCGCAAACACTTCGCCGCTCGTACCGTCGATCGACAGCCAGTCGCCCTCCTTCAACACCCGGCCGGTCGCCGTACGCATCTGGCGGCGCTCCACGTCGACTTCGAGCAAGAGCACGCCCACCACCGCGGGTTTGCCGAACTGTCGCGCCACCAACGCCGCATGACTGGTCCTTCCGCCGCGGCTCGTCACCACGCCCTGCGCGGCGAGCATGCCGTGCACATCGTCAGGCTTGGTTTCGGGCCGCACCAGGATGACTGTTTTCTTGAGCTGCTGAGCCCAGTGCTCGGCGGTGTCGGCATCGAAGACGATCTGGCCGATCGCCGCGCCCGGCGACACGTTGAGCCCCGTCGCAATCAGCGCTCCGTGATCCCTCGCCGTGGTGCGCGCCGCCGCATCGAGCTGGGGATGGAGGAAGTAATCTACGTGCTCGGGCGCCACGCGCCGCACCGCCTCCTCCTTGCTGATAAGCTTCTCCCCGGCGAGCTCGACCGCGATGCGGATCGCCGCCTGCGCCGTGCGCTTGGCGTCGCGCGTCTGCAGCATCCACAGCTTGCCGCGCTCGATGGTGAACTCGACGTCCTGCACCTCGCGGTAGTGCTTCTCCAGCACGCGGGCGATGCGCCGCAGCTCCCGGTCAACGTGCGGCATGGCGCGCGCGAGCTCCGCGATGGGCAGCGTCAGCCGCGTTCCCGCCACCACGTCCTCGCCCTGCGCGTTCATCAGGAAGTCACCCTCGAGCCGGTTCTCGCCGGTCGTCACGTTGCGCGTGGTCGCAACGCCGGTGCCCGAGTCGGCCCCCAGGTTACCGAACACCATGGTGACGATGTTCACCGCCGTACCCAGGTCATGCGGAATGCCCGCGGCCCTGCGATAGTCGTGCGCGCGTTTGCCGTGCCAGGAGCGGAATACCGCCATCGTCGCGAGCTGCAGTTGCTCGAGCGGATCCATCGGGAACGGGCAACGCGCCTGCGTTTCCACCACGCGCTTGAATTCCCCGGTGATGGCCCTTAAGTCTTCGGCGGGAAGCTCTGCGTCGTTCCATATGCCGCGGCGCGTGCGGTACTCGGCGAGCAGCCGCTCGAAGGGCTCATCCGGTACGCCGAGCACGACGGTGCCGTACATCTGCAGCAGGCGCCGGTAGGCGTCGAAGACGAAACGCTCGTCGCCCGTCGCGCGCGTGAGCCCCGCCGCCACATCGTCGTTCAAGCCGATGTTGAGCACGGTATCCATCATGCCCGGCATCGAAAACTTCGCCCCTGAGCGGCACGATACGAGCAGCGGGTTATCGGGATCGCCGAACTTCCTGCCCGTGGCACGCTGCAGGCCGTCCACCGCGGCCAGCACCTGCTGCCACATGCCCTTCGGAAAGCGGTCCCCCGCGGCGAGAAACGCCTTGCACGCCTCGGTCGTCACGATGAATCCGGGCGGGACGGGCAGCTTCAACTTCGCCATTTCGGCGAGATTGGCGCCCTTGCCGCCGAGCAGTCCCCGCACGCCGTCCCGGGAACCCGCCGCGCGCCCGGCAAGCCGGGCCTCATCGAACAAATAAACATACTTCACGCCACGTTCCCTGCGGACGGCAAGCGGTGCCGGCTTGCGCCGCGCGGAAGATCTTGTTTTCCTGGCCCTGGTAGTCATGGTTGCGTCGTGCCTCAGCAATCTCCGGTCAAAACTCGAATATCTATGATATCGTCATTGTTGCGCGCGGCGTGGCGGGCGCAGGCTGTCATCTCACTCTACGCAACGCCGTGCTTCTTGAACCACTGCTGCAGCCGCTTCCAGCCGTCTTCGGCCTGCTACTTGCGGTATCTTCACTTCGCCCGCGTTGAGTCCCCTGGCGTCGGTCGTGATCACGGTCTGCGCGCATACCGGCTGCACGGCGAGCGCAAATCCGGTGGCGAGCGAAGACACGACGAATTCGCGGCGCGTCCACGAAGTCTTGCCGGCGAGGCT
>JACQGO010000156.1 GCA_016199485.1 Betaproteobacteria bacterium | reverse complement strand
TCCTTCGCAAACGAGCGACGAGGAGGGCACGCCCGCGGTTTCTCCTGCTGCGCTGGCCCGCAACACGGCGGGCGTGCAGCTTCCTCAGCAACCCATGCCGGAGATGACGGCGTCCACCCCCAAGTCCTTGAAGCGCCGCGGCAGCGAGGCCACTATCTCTCGTTCCTGGGCACTTCTCGTGTTACCGAACTCGCGCCAGTTCACGAAACGGATATCCGGGAACCGCGCCTTGAGACTTTCCTCCAGCAGGAGGAACACCTCGTCGCCGCGATACTGGAAATCCCAGAGCTGCGCGACGGTCTTGCCGTTGAGCGTGTCGAGCCGCCTGGCGAGCGGCTTTACCTGCATCTGGCGAGGACTGCGCGGCCAGAGCGCTTCGAAGTATTGTTCGTTCTTCGAATTTTTCATGCAAGTTCCTCCCTGCATCGTAGAAGGAAAAAATACATCGTACAACGCTGCGCGATGCCTGTCACTGCCAGGATCTCGATTAGCCGGTAAGCCGCGCGTGACGCACCGCGATGCCTCGCAGTAGGAGCCACTGGCTCAGCGCGCCGCTGAAGGGCGGGCGACTTGAAGGGTTGTACTACGCAAGAATTGGATTCAAGCGCTGTGCCACCACAGAGATGCGCTGTCCCCGATCGTCCCCTGTTCCTTCGCTGAGAATTCCCTGTTATGCTGCTATTAATCCCCTGTTCTCTTTTTGGGTTGGCACGATAATAAAAAGCTCTGAAACCCGCACAAACGGGCGTTTCTGTGTAATCGGGCCGTAATTTTCGCGGGTAAAATACGAAATTTTCTGTACGCCCTGTATGTTTTTCCGTTAGCAGGAAATTTCTTGGGAACTTGCCTCAGAGACAAGTTCGCCTGAGATTGGCTTTACCCAAACACACTGAACTCGCTTATCAGGGAGAAAACATGAATCCATCGTTGAAATCGCTGATTGCGAATAACGCTTCGATCACCGCCCCCGGGGTCGGGGACGCGCTAGGGGCCATCATGGTGGAAAAGTGCGGGTTTCCCAGCGTTTACGTTTCGGGATACCAGGTCTCGGCGACGCTCGGCTACCCGGACGTCGGCCTCATCACCATGACGGAGATGGTGAATCAGCTGACCCGGATTTGCGCGTCGGTAAAGATCCCCGTCATCTCCGATGCCGATACGGGTTACGGCGGCGTGGTAAACGTCATCAGGACCGTCCAGGAGTACGAACGGACGGGCGTCTCCGCGCTGCACCTGGAGGACCAGATCTTTCCGAAGAAGTGCGCCCGTTACGGCGGCAAGGAACTGGTGAGGAGCGATGAGATGCGCGCCAAGATTCGCGCCGCCACGGGCGCCAGGTCGCGCGAGGAGTTCCTGGTGATTGCGAGGACCGATGCGCTGAGCGTCGTCGGGCTTGATGAGGCAATCGCGCGCGGCAACGCCTACCATAAGGCCGGCGCCGATGCGGTGATGTTCATGGGGCCGCGGTCGATCGATGATCTCAAGAGGTTTCGGGCCGAAGTCGAGGGCCCCCTCGTCGTTACGCTCGGCAGCTGGGATGTGCCGGTTGACGCCAAGGGGGTGGGAGATCTCGGATACCAAATCGTTCTGATTCCCAACGCCACCATGCGCGTCAGCATCAAAGCGATTCTCGCCTGCCTCGATCAGCTGAAACCCAGCGGCGACGTCAATGCGCTCATTCCCATGATGGCGCCGCTCTCGCTGAGAGACGAGCTCGTGGGGCTGGAGCAGGTCACGGCGTGGGAAAGAAAATACGCGGCGAATTAGGACCGGGCAAGGAGACCGGATGGGCGCCACCATAGCCGAAAAGATACTCGCCCGGGCCTCGGGCAAAGCGCAAGTGCGCCCGGGCGAGCTCGTCTGGGCCGTTCCCGATCTCACGGTCGGGCACGATCGGAACTATCCCAGGTACCGGGAGCGGATGAAAGCGATCGGGGTGGAGGCCATCGCGCAGCCGCAGAAGTTCATGGTCACCATCGACCACACGCCTTATTCCGACGACGTGAAAACGATCGAGACCCGCGCCTGGATGAGGAAGGATATCGCGGCCCAGAGGGTCGGCCGGTTCTTCGATCTCGGCCGGCACGGGATCAGCCACAACATCCCCGTCGATCACGGCCTGGTGAAGCCCGGGATGCTGGTGATCACGAGCGATACGCGGTCTCCCGCGCTCGGTTGCGCGGGAGCGCTCAGCATTGCGCTCGGCGCCGGTTTCCTGACCGTGCTGGTCACCGGCAAGGCATGGCTGCGGGTGCCGGCGACGATACGGGTGACGATCACCGGTACACCGGGGGCGGGCGTTCTGAGCCGGGACATCGGCGAGTGGGTTGCGCAGCAAATCGGCGCGAGCCGGGCCGATTACCGCGTGATCGAGTTCGCGGGCGATACGGTCGAGCGCTTCGGAATGGACGAGAGACACACGTTGTGCAACGCGATGGTCGACATCGGGGTGAAAAGCGCCATCGTGCCGGCCGATGAAAACACGGAGCGGTATTGCAACCGGTTCGCGGGCGAAGGCGGGATTCAGCGCGTTCACAGCGACCACGACGCGCAGTTCGAGGCGCAGCTTGAGCTTGATGTCTCGCGCTTGGAGCCCCAGGTATCACGCCCTCCCAGCCCCGAGAACGTCTGCCCGGTGGGCAGCGTGCGCGGCCAGAAGATCGATCAGGCGTTTGTCGGCACCTGTATCGGCGGCAAGCTCGAAGACCTGCGCGCAGCGGCCGGCGTGCTCCGCGGGCGCAAGATTCATCCGTCGGTCCGGCTCCTGGTGATCCCGGCAACGCATGCGATTTACGAGCAGG
Organism: Betaproteobacteria bacterium; assembly: GCA_016199485.1. Lineage (GTDB taxonomy): Bacteria > Pseudomonadota > Gammaproteobacteria > Burkholderiales > SG8-41 > JACQGO01. The sequence goes on along the minus strand of JACQGO010000156.1, from coordinate 3,902 downwards.
CGCTCCGTGAGGGCCTCATGCAGGTGTTTGCCGAGGCCGGCGCTCAAGTCGCCGTGGGCGCGTGCGGCCCGTGCTTCGGGGTGCTCGCGCCGCTGGGCAAAGGCGAGACGTCGATCGCCACCGCGACCCGCAACGAGCCCGGCCGCATGGGAGCCGACAGCGCCACGATCTTTCTTGCGAACGCAGCCACCGTCGCTGCATCGGCGGTTCGCGGCGTCATCAGCGATCCGCGGGAATTCCTGGGCAGGGGGTAAGCCGATGTCCGACAAAATGCGTGGTCGTGCCTGGAAATTCGGCGACGGGGTCCTCAACGACGGCGGCATCATGGACTTCGAAATGGTCAGAAAGGGCGTCTTCGATCCGGACGTTTTGGGACGATACTGCCTTGCGGCCGTCAGTCCGGATTTCGCGAAGAACGCGCTACCCGGCGACATCGTCGTGGCGGGATGCGACTTCGGCCGCGGGCAACTTCATGACCAGGGGCCGCTCTCGATCAAGGCGCGCGGGGTGGGGCTCATCGCCGAGTCCGTCACCCGGGCGTTTTTCCGGCTCGCGATCTCCTCCGGGCTCATCATGATCCCGTTCGCCCCGGAAATAAAAGGCAGGATCAACGAAGGGGACCAGCTCGACGTGGACTTCAGAAGCGGGCGCATTGAGAACCTCACCACGGGCGAGACGATCCGCGCGCAGCCGATGGCAGAATTCCTGTGGGAATTCATCGACGCGGGCGGGGAGAAGAACTGGCTGCAGCAGCATTACTCGGCTCAGGCGCGCAGGTAACGGCGCGCCGTCCGAACGATCCGCTTCCCGCCTAGTGAGCGCTCCCGTGTCCTGCGCCGCGCAGCTCGCTGCGCGGCGGGCGAGCACGCGCTGCTCACGAGCATTGGAGAACAAGACCATGCCACCGGAAGTCACCCGGCAACTGGCCGAGTTTGCGGTCAACACCGGCTACGAGGATATTCCGCCAGCTGTCTGCGCGCAGGCGAAACTCGCAATCGCCGACGCCGTGGGAGCGGCGCTCGCGGGACTAAACGAGCAGTCGGTGGTCCTGCTGCGCGAGCTTGCGGCAGCCGATTTCCGGGCGGGGCAATCCACGGTGCTCGGCTGCGATCTCGCGCTTGCCGCGCCGGGGGCGGCGCTCGCCAACGCGGCCGCCGCTCACGCGCTCGATTACGACAACATCAGCGTGTTCATCGGCTTCGTCGCATCTCCCGTATTGTTTGCATTGCTCGCGGTCGCAGAAGAGCAGGGCGGCGCGTCGGGCCGGGATCTGCTCGAGTCGTTCATCATCGGCTGGGAAGTCGAAGTCGCCATCGCGCGCGGCCTGGGCGAGCGCGGGGTCCACCATTACGCGAAGGGCTGGCATTCGACTTCAACGCTCGCGCATTTCGGCGCCGCCGTTGCGGTGAGCCGCCTGCTGAAGCTCGATGCAGCGCGCATGCGTTCTGCGATCGGGATCGCTGCGTCGGAAGCCTCGGGGCTGCGCAACATGATGGGCAACATGATCAACGCGTTTCACGTCGGCAAGGCGGCGCGCAACGGCGTTGTCGCTGCGCGGCTCGCGCGGCGCGGGTTCACCGCGCACCCCAGCGCGCTCGAGACCGAGTGGGGGTTCTGCAACGCGTTCAACGGCCCCGGTAATTACGACTTGGGCGCCATGCTCAACAGGCCCGGCAGACCCTACGACCTCGTCGATCCGGGGCTGTGGATCAAGGTCTATCCGTGCTGCGGCCTGATCCACTCGGCGCTCGACGGGGTGCTCGACTTGATGCGGGAACACAGGCTCGATGCGACGCAAATCGATCGCGTTCGCATCGCAGTGCACGAGCTGGTGCCGCCCACGATGCGCTTTGACCGTCCGCAGACCGCCTATCAAGCCAAGTTCTCCGCGCCGTTTTGCATCGCCACCGCGCTGCGCGAGGGCGCGGTGAAGCTGGCGCATTTCACTGAAGAGCGCGTGCGTGACCCGGTCGTGCAAGGGCTGATGCAGCGGGTGGAAATGGTGGTGCACCCTGAACTCCGTGGCCACCGGACGTTCCTGGCGCCGAGGGAATTTACCGACGTGCGCATTGAGCTTGCGGGCGGGGACAGCGTCGAATGTCGCGTCCCGCGCGGGAATGTGCGCGGCATGCCGGGCCGGCCTGTCACGCTCGAGCAACTGAGGGAAAAATTCCTCGAATGCACGGCCGGGTATCGCGATGCGGCGAGGGCGGCACGCGCGTTCGAAATGTTGATCGGGCTGGATGCCGTGGACGACGTTCGGGAAGTGACCGCGTGCTTGCGCTGACCCGAGCGCCCGCATCTCGATGTCCGGCCCGAGCATTGTGATGTCGTTCAGTCAACGGAAGACCGCGGGTACGGGGAGGTGCATAATGTGTAATCTGATCTCTGACAGGGCGAGTAGCGGTGCCGGGGCGAGCAGGTTGCCGGCGCGCAGCGCGGCGCGCAGGGAGCGAGGAGGAAGAATGAAGACGACTGTAGCAAGGCTGCAACTCATCCTGGCCGCTGCCGGCGTGGGCGTTTATTTTGCCGCGCCGCCCGCTTTTGGGCAGGCCCCTTCAACGCGCGCGGACTCTGCCGCGGGCTCCGCGCAAGCGCGGGAATATCCAATCAGGCCGATCAGGCTGATCGCGCCGTCCGCACCCGGTAGCACCGCCGACACGCTTGCCCGTATGGTCGCGCAGAAATTGACTGACAGTTGGCGCCAGCAGGTCGTCGTCGACAACCGCCCGGGCGCCGCGGGCATCATCGCCACCGGTATCGCCGCCAAGGCGCCCGCCGACGGCTACACGATCCTCATGGTGGCGGGTAACCACGCGATCAATTCGAGCCTGTACAGCAAGCTTCCGTACGACGCGGTCAAGGACTTTGCGCCGGTGACCCAGGTGGGCGCGGCGCCGCTTCTGGTGGTGGCGCATCCATCGCTGCCGGTCGCTTCCGTACGCGAAGTGATAGCCCTCGCAAGATCGAGGCCGGGGGGCATCAGCTACGCCTCGGGCGGCAAGGGTACGCCGAGCCACCTCACGATGGAACTGCTCAAGAGCATGGCGGGCGTCGATCTGCTCCATGTTCCGTACACCGGGGGCGGGCCGGTGCTGAATGCGATCCTGAGCGGTGAGACGCAGTTGACGGCGAGCGGCGTACTGATATTGATGCCGCACGTCAAGGCTGGCAAGGTGAGAGCGCTCGCGGTAACCGGGGCGCGCCGCTCGCCCGCGACGCCCGAAGTCCCCACCGTGGCGGAATCGGGGCTGCCCGGTTTCTCGGTAAGCGGCTGGTGGGGCATATTGGCGCCGGCCCCGACGCCGAAGGCCATCGTGACACGACTCTCCCGCGAGCTTGCGCGCCTGGTGCAAATGCCGGAACTGCGTGACCGGCTCGCAACCGCCGGAATCGAGCCGCTGGGCAGCAGCCCGGAGGAGTTCGGCCAGCATATCCGGCAGGAGATCGCCAAGTGGGCGAAGGTGGTCAAAGACTCCGGCGCGCGCATCGATTAAGGCGTAACGAAACGACATCCCCTCCTTCTTGAGGAGGGGTGACGCGAAGCGTCGGGGTGGTGGACATGCGCGCCTCTTTTCTCAACCACCCCGGCCCTGCGGGCCACCCCTCCTTGGGAAGGAGGGGAGTAAAACAGGGCCGCTTCATTTTGTTACCGATACTGAATTTGTCCGGATCCTTTACCATGACGCCGAAGCAACCATCACCCGATCGCGTGCTGGCGCGGATCGCCGATTACGTGACCCGGCATGAAATCACCCGCAAGCCGGCATATGAAATGGCGCGCTACTGCCTGCTCGATGCCCTCGCTTGCGCGCTCGACGCACAGGCGCACCCGGAGTGCACCAAACTGCTCGGGCCCATCGTCCCGCGCGCGTCGCTGCCGAACGGGGCGCGAGTCCCGG
>JACQGO010000147.1 GCA_016199485.1 Betaproteobacteria bacterium | reverse complement strand
TACAGCATTCGAGGGCAGGCCCTGCGCGGGAATGACACCCACGGAAAAGTCGGAAGAACCTAAATAGTTGGAACGGCACTAGTGTGGTGTCCCGCAAATAACTTTCGTATTCGTAGATCGCCAACCCTTTGGCGACGCTTTGTCGGGAAAAGTTTCCCGACCTGCGATTTGTGCAAGAAACTTACGGGACACCACACTAGCTTACCGCGTTTATCGTCAGGTCCGGCCAGTGCCCGTCGACGATTTCATCGGTGTGTTCGCCGGGCATGGGTCCGGCGCGGATCGACGCCGGCGCGCCCTCGAATTCCCACGGCACGCCCCCGACGGTGACCTTGCCCCAATGCGGGGTGTCTATCGTCACGATCAGCTCGTTCGCCAGGTAATGCGCGTGGTACCGGAACTCGCTGAACGAAGAGAAGGTGCTGCACGGCACCCGCGCCGCGCGCAGCACCTGCAACCAGTACGCCGACGGTCTCGTAACAAAAATCGCTTCGAGTTGCGGGATCAGCTCGCCGCGATGCGCAATCCGCAGCGGGTTCGTGCAAAAGCGCGGATCGTCGGCGAGCCCGGGCCAGCCGATGGCGCGGCAACACGCCCCCCACTGGCGGTCGTTCGTCGCCGACACCGCGATATGGCGGTCCTGGGTGCCGAACGCCTGGTCGGGAACGAGATAAGTCGTCGCGCTGCCCATCGGTTTCGGCTCGCCTCCGGCAAGATGTTCGGCGATGCGCATGCGCTGCAACGCGAGCGCCGCTTCCAGCATCGTCACGTCCACCCTCTGCCCCTGCCCGGTGCTTTCGCGCGCGTAGAGCGCCGTCGCAATGCCTTGCACCAGGCACAGCGAAGTGACGCAATCGAACAGCGCGTAACAGCGCAGGCGCTCGCGCAGGCGGCCCGCCGCGCCGTTGACGCTGGTCGAGCCGGAGAAGGCCTGGATATGCGGGTCGGTTGCGCCGATGGCCGCCATCGGCCCTACACGGCCGAAGCCGGTCGCCGAGGCGTAGATCAGCCGGGGATTGAGCGCGGAGAGCTCGTCGTAGCCCAGCCCCAGGCGTTCGGCGACCCCCGGGCGGAAGTTCTCGATGAAGACATCGGCTTTCCCGGTCAGCTCGTGCGCGCGCCGCCGCGCGCCGCCGTCCTTCAGGTTGAGCACGATGCCGCGCTTGTTGAGGTTCATCGAGATGTAGGTCGTACTCATGCCCCGCAGCGCCGGCATGTTGTTGCGGATGAAATCGCCTTCGGGCGATTCGAGCTTCACCACGTCCGCACCGAGCTGACCGAGCAGCGCGCCGGCCCACGGGCCGACCGCGCCCATGCTCGCGTCGAGCACCTTCAAACCGCCGAGCGGTCCGCTGCCGGCCGCGGGCGCGGAAACGGGCTCGCGGCGCTTGTTCTTCGCGCCGGCTGCCGGCGCGCCGTCCACCAGGACGCGCGGCGAGTCCGCGCCGAGCTCGGGTGCCGCGTCAAACCGCGCAGGCAACGCGTGCCCGGAGCACCGGAACGGCAAGCCCACCTGCCGGGGGGCCGCCGGGTCGGCCGCTTCGACGAGCGGATCGAGCGCCGCGACCTGCGGATGCGCGAGCATCTCCGCGTAGTCATGGAACTTGACCGAGATGCCGCCGCACTCGTTGACGAGACCGGACGCTTCTTGCGACGACATCGCGGCGAACGCCGTCCGGTAGGCTTCCCCGTAACGGTGCCTGCGGTCCCCGATGTAGATGGTCGAGCGCCAATCCTCGTAATCCGGATGGCCGGGGAGATGGCCGAGCCCGATTTTGCGGCAGAACGCCGCCCAGGCGTCGCGCTGGTGATGGCGAAAGTCGAGCGTCACCTGACCGTCGCGCGTCGGCCAGCCGTAGTCGGGAGGCCAGTGCGGGCCCAGCACGTGGAAACCCTTCCACTCGTCGGGCTCGCTCTGCGCGGCAAGCAGGATCGACTTCAGCGACAACAGCGACTTCAGTCCCCCTACGCGCACGAACTGGCCGACGCCGGTTTTCACACGCCGCCACAGGCCGATCGCAACCGCCTGGAACGCGTGCATGCCGGCGGCCATCCACGCAACTTCGAAGCCGATGCGGCAGGGCGGAGCGCCGGGCGCGCCGAGATAGCGGGTGAAGCCTGACATCGCCTGCATCACCAGCTCGGAGCCCGGCAGGCCGCCGAGCGGCCCGGCGTCCCCGAGGTCGTCGATCTCGCAAACCACCAGATGCGGATGCCGCGCGCTCATCTCCCGCCAGTCGATACCGCACTCGCTGCGCTGCGCGGGATCCATGTGGACGATCACCGCATCGGCGGCGGGTACGAGCGCCTCGAGGCGCCGCCTGTCCCGCGCGACGGCGAGATCGAGGATGACGCTGAGCTTGCCGCGGTTGAGATGCGAGAAGATCGCCGAGCCGCGCGCGCTTGCCGGCGGCCCCCACTCCCGCGCGCGGTCGCCGTGCGGAGGCTCCACCTTGATGACCGTGGCGCCGAGGTCGACAAAACACAGCCCGCAGACGGGGCCCGCCGCCCCCTCCGCGATTTCCAGTATGCGCGTTTGCGCAAACGTCTGCATCGCGCGCCGGCCGTTCACCGCAGGCAGCGCGAGATCCCGAGGATCATCTCTTCCAGGTCGGCGAGTGCGTTCAGCCGCGACCCGCCCGCGAGATGAGGCGTCGTGATCACGTTGTAACGATGAAGCAGCGGGTCATCCGGCGCCATCGGCTCCCGGTAGTGGACGTCGAGCCCGGCGCCGCCCAGATGGCCCGAGTCGATCGCCTCGACGAGCGCTTCCCGGTTCACGATTTCGGCGCGCGACGTGTTGATCAGGAAGGCGCCGCGCTTCATGCGGGAGAACGCCGCGCGGTCGATGAAATCGCGCGTCTGCGCATTGGACGGCACGTGGATGCTCACGAAGTCGGAGCGCGCAAGAAGCTCGTCGAAAGCGCAGTAACCGACGCCGAGCTTCGCCTCGTCCCAGGAGGAGAGCCGGCTGCGCTGGTGGTAGAGCACGTGCATTCCGCAGCCCCGGCCGAGGCGGGCCATCTCGCTGCCGATCTCTCCCAAGCCGAGCACGCCGAGCGTCGAGCCGAAAAGCGTGCGCAATCCGCCGATGCGTCCCCAGTTGGCATTCGCGGTGTGGCGCGTGTCGAGGGGGCGATACGGGCGGCCTTCCTGCTGCAGGCGCTCCACGGTGACCAGCCCGTTGATCAGCGGGAGCTGTTTCACCAGCGCCTGCAGCAGCAGCATCGAGTGCTCCGCCACCGCGACGTTGGTCCGGCGCCGCACGGTGCACACGGCGATCCCGCGTTTCCGGCAGGCATCCAGGTCGATGTTGCCGGTGCGGGTGCCGAATTTCTGCACCACCGCGAGCCGGTCGGCCACCGCAAGCTCGGGCGCCCTCACTTCCAGGCTCTCGACGATCGCCACCGCGCTGCCCGGCAGGCTCTCGCGCAATGCTTCCTGCGAGGTCACGGTCCGCACGTCCGCGGGGCACAAGTCCGGCACCTTCGCGCGCAATGCGTCGCGCCACGCGGGGAAATCGGGCAGGTCGTGCGCGAGATAATCGCGGAACGCGGCGGTCTGCTCCGGCGGCACCGGCGGATCCAGCACGACCTCGACGAGGCGCAGCGAGCGGTCTTCTTCCAGCACGATGGTGGGCATGGGTATCTATCGAGCTTTGCGTAAATGCTTTACACCGCTCGGCCCTCACCCCTTGCCCCTCTCCCAGGGGGGGAACGGGACAGTGCGGAAACGGTTTGTCAACCATTTCCGCAAAGATCGATGAGGGCTGCGTGCGCTACGTCGCCTTTCGGTTCTCCATCAGATCAAACAATCCGCGCACGGTCGCCTCGTCGCTGAACGATGCGAACCACGGCCGCCCGTCCACCAGCGTCGCCGCCACGCAGTACTGCAGCGAGGTCTTGCCCTGCAAGCCGGTCGCCGGATGCGAGTGGATCAGCGTGCGCGGATACATGTAGCTCACTTCGCAGGTGATGCTCTCGACGTCCGCGGGGCTGATCCCGTGTTGATCCCGGAGCGCGATGACAGCGTCAACCGCCGCGAGCGCGGGACGGCCCAACGGAAAGAGCTTGATCCCCGGACCGGGGGTGACGATTGCAAACGGGGCGCCCCAGTGGACGAGGCCCTGCGCCAGCGTCTGGGGCGACCACTCGCGCGAGAACACATCCCCGTAGCTCATCGCCCCGTCGAAAACGCCGGGGTCCGCGGTGTAGCCTGCCGCCGCGAGACGCGCCGCGCGCACGCCGCCGCTCGCGGCGAGCCCGCTATGGAGCGACATCGTCATCGTTCCGAAATTGCGCCGCAGGCCGCCTGCCATCGACGCCGCGATTCCCAGCGCGTGCGCGGCGCGGACGCGATCGAGCCCGAGCAGCAGCGCGCACGCCATCGCGGCGCCCATGATCCCTTGCGTCGCGGTGGCGTGCCACCCGATCTCGTAGTGCGAGGGGTTGAGCGCGAGCCCGAGGCGGCATTCGAGCTCGCATCCCACCACGAACGCGGTCAGCGCTTCCGCGAGATCCCGGTCTTCCGCTTCGCCGACCGCCAGCACCGCAGGCAGCAGCGGGCCCGAGGGGTGCCCGCGCATCTGCACGTGGCTGTCGTCGAAAAGCTGCAGGCTGATCATCGTGCCATTGACCAGCGCCGCGTCGCCCGCGCGCGCCCTGTCCGGGTGCCCGATGACGGAACTTTCCCCACCGCGCCGGCCGGTACACAACGTCTCGCGCAACATGCGTATCGGCTGCTCATCGGCAGCGGCGTAGCCGCAGGCGAGACTGTCGATCAGGCAGCGTCTCGCGACCGACAGCGCGTCCGCCCCGGTGCGCGCCGGCAGCCTGCTCAAACAGGTTTCGACCAGCATCGAAGTAAGCGTCATCGGCGGGCGTTTTTTGCGTCGCGGCGCATCAGCCCTCGAACAGACGGCTCGCGTCGGGCACCGCTTCGAGATTTTCGAGCCGCTCGATCAGCGCGTCCGGCCTCACCCAGTCGTTACCCTGCGTGAGGCTGCGGAACTTCGCGGCGAGGCGTGCGCGGTCGAGCGGGCGGCCAGGCATGCCTTCGAAGTCCTGCGCCTCGCGCGTGAACTCGCGGCCGTCCTTCAGGCGCAGCGTTACGCGGCTCGCGAGCGCGGTGTCGCCCGGCGCGGCCTCGCGCAACTCCATGCGTGTCGCACGGGCAAGCGCCCGTATCGCCGGATCCTCGAGGCGCTCCTGCGAGAACGAGCGCGGGTCGGTGGGATCGAAAAACAAGGAAAGCGCCACGCAGAACGGCGTGCTGTACTGCGCCATCATGAGATCCCGCGGCTCGGTGATGTTGTGGTGGCTGAGCATCTTCTCGCTGCCCGCGACGACCACCTGCGCGACATCGCCGCCGGCAAAACCGTGCTGCGCTTTCAGCTCCAGCGCCGCCGTCACCGGCACATGCGCGGTGATATGGCACGCGTAGCGCTTGAGCGTGCTCGTGAGCGTCCGCCACTCCCCGCCCAGTCGATCGGTGAGCCGCGATGGATCGACGTCGCGGCAATACACGTTGAGAAAGCCGAACCTGCCTTCGAGCACGCCCGGCGGGCCCGCGTAGCCGTCGCGCGCGAGTGTCGCGCCGAGCACCCCGCCTTCGGCGGCGCGCCCGAGATGCAAGCGCTTCACCATGCCGCCGCCCGAGTTGGAGAACTCGAGCAGCCCCGAGCACAGCGAGCCCGCGATCCCCAGCGCGTTGGTCATGCGCCCGGCGTCGAGCTCCATCAGGCGCCCCGCGACCACCGCGCCGCCGAACACGCCGGTGAGTCCCGGCGCGTGAAACCCGATCTTCTCGCTCGAATGCCGCGCGGCCTCGCCGATGCGGTACACCACTTCGTACCCCGCGACGAATGCGGTGAGGAGGTCGCGCCCGCTCGCCCCGCGGCCCTGTGCGACCGCGAGCCCCGGCACCGCGAGCCCTGCGCCGGGATGCACGCCGACGCTCGGCTGGCACAAGCTGTCGAGCTCGAACGCATGCGCGAGCGTGCCGTTCGCGAGCGCCGCGAGCGGGGCCCGCACGCGGTGCGGGGTGCCGAGCACCGCCGCCTTGCCGCTCGCGCTGGTGCGCGCGGCGTAGGCGATCACGATCCTGCTCCACGGCAACTCAGCGCCGAACACGGCGGCGCCGACGGTGTCGATGATGCATTCCTTGGCGCGTTCGATGACCTCGCCGGGAATATCGTCGTAGGCGAGCCCGGCGGCAAATTCCGCGAGTGTCTGCGTGGCAGTCGTCATGTGGCTACAGGAATGCGCCTTGTTGTGCTCGGCGCGGCCCGCGCCGGATCGCGCCATTACGAAGAGTTTATCAGACTCCGCCCGCGGAACACCTGCTCATGAGGGAGCGGGTCTCCGCGCGTTGTTTGCGACCCGCGAATCACGGGTGCTAGAATCGAAACACGACAAGAGAGCGGCCAGCAGCCCCGGCAGAGCGCGGGGGACCGCTGCGCAGCACTCTTCCCGCATCGAATTCACGCCGACATGGATCAACGCATTCACGAGCTTGTCGAGTACGCGGCCACGCTTCGCTTCGAGGATCTACCGCAGCCAGCGGTACATGAATGCAAGCGCAGGATCATCGATTCGCTCGCGTGCGCAATGGGCGCATTCGATGAAGAGGCGTGCCGGATCGCGCGCGCGGTGGCACGGCGTTGCGTGGGAAACCCGCCCGCGCGCATTCTCGGCACTCTTGACCGGACGACCCCCGAGCACGCCGCGTTCGCCAACGGGGCGATGATCCGCTGCCACGATTACAACGACGCCTATTTCGCGCGCTCGAGCGGTCACCCGAGCGACGGCCTCGGGGCGGTGCTGGCGGTGGGTGAGGCGGCACGAGCACACGGGCGGGCGGTGATCACCGCGGCGGCGCTCTCGTACGAGGCGTACTGCAATTTCTCCGACGTGCTGCAGCGCGAGCAGGGCTGGGACTACCCGCTGCACGTGGTGGTGGCGAGCGCGGCGGCGAGCGCCAAGCTGCTCGGACTCGGCGCGCCGCAGGCCGGGCAGGCGATCGCGCTCGCGGTCACGCCCAACCTGCCGCTCGAGCAGACGCGGCTCGGCGAAATCTCGATGTGGAAGAGCTGCGCGGGCGCGAATGCGGCGCGCAACGGGGTGTTCGCCGCGCTGCTCGCGCGCGAGGGGCTTACCGGCCCCGACCAGGCGATCACGGGCCGCTGGGGGCTGTGCCACAAGGTCGGCCGATTCGAATGGGCGCCCTTCGGCGGCCGCGGCGGGCCGTTCCGCATCACGCAGACCCATATCAAGTACTACCCCTCGGTGATTCACTCGCAGAGCCCGGTCACCGCGGTGCTCGAGCTGCATGGAAAGGTGGCCCCGGAGGACATCGAGTCGATCACGGTGGAGACCTACTGGGTCGCGGAGCGCTACGTCGATCGCGGCTCGCCGCTGTGGCACCCGTCGACGCGGGAGACGGCCGACCACAGCATCCCCTACATCGTCGCGGCGGCGCTGCTCGACGGCAACGTCACGGCGGAAAGCTTCAGCGAGGAACGGCTGCGCGACCCGCGCCTGCATGCGCTCATGCGGAAGATGTCGCTGCGTGAGAATCCCGGGTTTACCAAGGCGCATCCTTCGGCGTGGCCATGCCGCATCGAGATCATCACCCGGAGCGGGGAGCACATGACGGCGGGCTGCGAGTACTTCCGGGGACACATCAAGAATCCGCTCTCGGATGCCGAGCTCGAGGCGAAGTTCCGGCGGCTCGCTGCCGGGCGGCTCGCGCCCGGGCAGATCGACGCCGCGCTCGCCAGGCTGTGGGCGCTCGAGCAAGCGGCGGACATCGGGGAAGTGATAGGGCTTTTCGCGGTGGAACGCGCGCGCGACTGACGCCCTAGCAGCCTGTCGGACTTGGCGTTCCGACAGGCTGCTATATGCAAAACCGCCTCAAGATCGAGCCTGGATTTAAGCAAAATGAGTGGGCCTCCGCGCCCACGAGGCGATCGCAACGACTCGAAGCACCCCGCGGAGTGGTTTCTCACCGTTTTGCATGGAGGCGGTTTTGCGAAAGGAGTTTGTCGGACCCAGGTCCGACAAACTCCTTATGGGTGACGTTCGCGCGAAAACGTCCCGCGGCTCTCAATCGGCACGAACGTTGGCCGCCTTGATGATCCTCGCCCAGCGCGCGAGCTCGGCCTTGATGTGTTGCGCGAACTGCTCGGGCGAGCTGCCGACCACCTCGCCGCCCTCCGACGAGAGTTTCTCACGCATGTCGGGCTGGCGCAGGATTTTCACCAGCTCCGAATTGAGCCGCGCGATGATGTCCCTGGGAGTGCCCGCGGGCGCGAGGACTCCGTACCACGGTCCGGCTTCGTATCCGGGGACGCCCGCTTCGGCAACGGTGGGAAGACTAGGGGTGGCGGGCGAGCGTTTGACGCTCGACACCGCAAGCGCGCGCAGCCGCCCGCTCTTCACGTGCGGCAGCATGGTCAACATGTTGCCGAAGCTCAACGGCACCTCGCCGGTCACCACGGCGATCGTCGCGGGCCCGGTTCCACGATAGGGAACGTGCACCATTTTGACGCCCGCCATGACGTTCAACATTTCCCCCGCCAGGTGTCCCGAGCCTCCATTGCCCGAGGAAGAGAAGCTGAGCTGTCCCGGACGCGCCTTGGCGTAGGCGATCAGCTCCTTCACCGACTTCACCGGGAGCGACGGATGCACCGCGAGTATGCTCGGGACGATGGAAACCAGCGTGATCGGGGCAAGATCGCGCAACGTGTCGTACGGCAGCTTGCGATGCAGGCTCGGATTGACCGTCAGCGGCCCGGTGGAGCCCAACAGTATCGTGTATCCGTCCGGCGCCGACTTCGCGGCGTACTCCGTGCCGATGATGCCGCCGCCGCCCGGCCGGTTTTCAATCACGACCGACTGTCTCAGGCTTTCGCTCAGCTTCTGGCCCAGCATCCGCGCAAGGATGTCGGTGCCGCCGCCGGGGGCGTACGGCGAGACGAAGCGAACCGGACGACTCGGATAAGACTGAGCAAAACCCGTGGCCGCGCACAGTAACGGGACCACGACCAAAGCCGCATATCGTTTCACTGCCGCCCTCCTTTTCCGATGAACCACGGTACGCCGCACGCCGTCAACCCGGGCGCACGCCCGACTCCTTGATGACTTTCGCCCACTTGGCGACTTCCGATTTGATGTAAGCGACGAACTCCTCCGGAGTGCTGCCGACCGGCTCCGCGCCTTGCCCCGTCATGCGCTCCCGCACCTCGGGGAGCTTCAGAATGCGCGAGATTTCCGCGTTCAACTTACGCACGATCGGCGCCGGTGTCCCCGCCGGCGCGAGCACTCCGTACCACGTTGCCGCTTCATAGCCGGGATAGCCCGATTCGGCGATGGTCGGCAGCTCCGGGATCGTCGGTGAACGCTTTGCGCTCGACACCGCCACCGCCTTGAGCCGGCCCGACCTCACCTGGGCGAGCGTGGCGATCATGCCTCCAAACATGAGGTTGGCCTGACCGCTCAGCAGATCGACGAGCGCCGGTCCGCTGCCCTTGTACGGAACATGCACGAGATCGATGCGGGCCATCGACTTGAACAACTCCATCGCGAGATGGCTGCCGCCGCCGTTGCCGGAGGAAGCGTAGACGAGTTGTCCCGGCCTCGACCGCGCAAGGGCCACCAGCTCCTTGACCGATCCCGCAGGCACCGATGGATGCAGCGCGAGGATATTGGGCGCCGAGGCAATTCGTATCACGGGAGCGAAATCCTGGATCGGGTCGTACGGCAGTTTCTTGTAGAGGCTCGATACGACCGCGTGCGTGGAAGCGACGATGATAATCGTGTGACCGTCGGGTACCGCCTTGGCTGCAAGGTCGGAGCCGATGATGGTTCCTCCCCCGCCGCGGTTGTCGATCACCACCGACTGACCGAGCGCCGTCGAGAGCTTCTGCCCGATGCCGCGCGCCAGCGTATCGGCGCCGCCGCCGGGCGCGTACGGCACGATGAGGCGGACCGGCCGGTTCGGATACGATGCTGAAG
>JACQGO010000007.1 GCA_016199485.1 Betaproteobacteria bacterium | reverse complement strand
GCGCCATCCGGTCCGATCGCGAGCAGAACGGCCCTGACCAGGTGGGACGGATAGGATGGTGCGCGCGTCATCACGACCGCCGGCAGCGGTTAGACTTCGGCTACCGCACATTATAAGATTCGAAGGGGAAATTCATCACGCTCGCGCGAGGAGGAACGTTGGCTACCGCCCTGATCACCCACGGTGAGTGCCTGTTGCACGACATGGGGGCGTATCACCCCGAACGTCCGGCGCGCATTCGCGCAATCGAAGATCAGCTCATCGCCTCGGGCCTCATGCAACACCTGGTGCACGTGGAAGCCCCGCTTGCGCGCCGGGAGCAGCTGGAGCGGGTGCATGCGCCGCGCTATATCACCGCGCTCGAAGAGCACGCGCCGCGCTCGGGGCTCGTGCATCTCGACCCGGACACCGCGATGAATCCCCACTCGCTGAATGCGGCGCTGCGCGCCGCAGGCGCGGCGGTGCTGGCAACCGACATGGTGATCGATGGCAAGGTGGAGACCGCGTTTTGCAACACGCGGCCCCCGGGGCACCACGCGGAGCGCGCGCGCGCGATGGGATTCTGCCTGTTCAACAACGTCGCGATAGGCGCGGCGCACGCGCTCGAACGCCACGGGCTCGAGCGCGTGGCTATCGTCGATTTCGATGTCCACCACGGCAACGGCACCGAAGAGATCTTCCGTGACGATCCGCGAGTGATGATGGTTTCCACCTTCCAGCACCCGTTCTACCCCTACAGCGGCGTCGAAGGGCGCTCCGGGCGCATGGTCAATATTCCACTGCCCGCCTATAGCGCCGGCGGCGAATTCCGTGCCGCGGTCGAGGAGCACTGGCTGCCCGCGCTGGAGGAGTTCAGGCCGCAGATGCTATTCGTCTCGGCCGGGTTCGACGCGCACCGCGACGACGACATGGCGATGCTCGGGCTGGTGGAGTCGGACTACACGTGGGTGACCCAGCGCATCAAGGCAGTCGCCGAGAAGTTCGCCGGAGGGCGCGTCATTTCCGCGCTCGAAGGGGGCTATGAACTGCATGCGCTCGGGCGCAGCGCAGTCTGCCACATTAAAGCGCTGAGCGGCCTGTAACGCTCGTCCGGCAACCGCGCGCGGGGATGGCTGGCGCGCGTTCCCTCGGGTGGGGCGCCCACCGCGCCGGGCTGGTAATGCTTGCATGATCGCGCCACCAAGCGCGCTCGCGGGCCTCGCTCCCCCCGTGCCGCATCCCTGCGCGATCTCGCCCTATTGTGGCGGCGGTCTTAGGCCCGTTCATCTACTGGAGTGTTCAAGTGTCGTTTGAACGTTATTGCGTAACATTTTGAATTAACGTTGGTTATGCTATGATGTCTATTTGGGAGCGTCGAAAGCCCTTTGGTTCGTAGGCGGATCAGGGGAAACAACGCGAGGGGCAGGGGATCGTGACTCACGATGTGGCCAAATGGGTTGGCAGGCGCCAGGGGCAGGGCATCGTTTTCGCGCGACCTTTGATTACGCTCCGGTCGGCATCATGCACCATGACCTCGACGGCAATATCCTGCATGTGAACGCCAAGCTGTGCGAGATCCTCGGCTACCCGCGGGATGAACTGTTGCGCCTGACGATCAAGGATCTGCCGCATCCCGACCACGTGGGCAAGGATCAGCCGAAGTATCTCCCGCAGATGCTCGCAGGGAAGCTCGCTTCGTTCACCTCGGAACGCCGTTACCTGCGCAAGGAGGGTACCTCGGTGTGGGTTGACCGCACCGTTTCACTGGTGAGGGACGCGTCCGGCAAACCGCTTTATTTCATCCGCATCATCGAGGACGTGACCGAGCGCACCGTGTCCGCGCAGCGGCATGCGATGGAGCACGCGGTGACCCGCGTACTGGCGGAGTCGGAGTCTGTTGCGGAGGCGATGCCGCAGCTTATCCGCACACTGTGCGAGGCGATGGACTGGGTTTACGGGGCGCATTGGGTGTGGAATTCCGACGAGGATAACCTGATTCGCGCCGAGTTCTGGTGCGAGTTCGAGCCCGAGTTCGGACCGGCCGACCGCGAGTCCTGGTTCAAGCTCACCTCGCGCAACGCCGGCGGATTGCTGCGACGTGCGCTGCACGCCAAGGAAGCGAGCTGGATCGTCGACGTGCTCGCGGACCGGTCGTTCAAGCGCGCGCCGAGCTCGCGCAAGCTCGGGCTGCGCAGCGCCTATGCGTTCCCGATCCTCGCCGGCAGCACCGTGATCGGGGTGATGGAGTTTTTCGGGCGCGAAGTACGGCAGCCTGACGAAATGCTGCTGCAGATCACGCGCGCCATCGGCAGCCAGATCGGCCAGTTCATTCGGCGCAAGCAGGCGGAGGAAACGCTGCGTTTGAGCGAAGAGCGGTTCCGCGCCGCGTTCAACCAGGCGAGCATCGGCATCACGATCACCGACCTCGATCTCAGGTACTTGCAGGCAAACGACAAATATTGCGAGATGGTGGGCTACTCGCGCGAGGAGCTGCCGCGGTTGGCGGTGAAGGACGTGAATCGTCCCGAGGACCGCGAGGAAGCGATGCACTACCGGCGCCGTCTCGTCGCGGGCGAGATATCGACGTACAACCGCGAGAAGCCCCTCCTCAGGAAGGACGGCTCGCTGGTGTGGGTGAATCTTGCGACCTCGCTCGTGCGCGGAACACACGGCGAGCCGCGGCGCTTCGTGTCGGTGATCCAGGACATTTCGGAGCGCAAGCGCGCGGAGGCCGCATTGCACGACAGCGAGGCGCGTTTTCGCAACGCTTTCGATTTCGCGCCGATCGGCATGGCGCTGGTGACGCCGGAAGGCCGGTTCCTCCAGGTCAACCGCGCGCTGTGCGAGATCACCGGATATTCAGGCGAGGAGCTTCTGCGGCTGACGTTCCAGCAGATCACGCACCCGGAAGATCTCCCGGCGAACCTCGACAATCTGCGCCGCGTGCTCTCGTGCGAGCGGTACGCGTTCCAGATGGAAAAGCGCTATCTGCACAAGGACGGGGGAATCGTCTGGATCAAGATTGCGGTGACGACGGTGCGCGGAGATGATGGCAGGCCGCTGTACGTCATTGCGCAGATCGAGAACATCAACGACCGGAAGCGGGCGGAAGCCGCGCTGCGCCAGAGCGAGGAGCAGTTCCGCCAGCTCGCCACCAACATTCCACAAGTGTTCTGGATCTGCGACGCCGCGCAACGTGAGGCGATTTACGTAAGCCCGGCTTACGAGAACATCACCGGCCGGACACAACGCGCCGTGACGGTGAAGCCGCGCGCCTGGCTGCACGCCGTCCACGCAGATGACCGCAGGCGGGTTCTCGCGGCGCGCAAAGGCGCGCTCGACGGCGACTACGACGAGGAATACCGCATCGTGCAGCCGGACGGTTCGATACGCTGGGTGCACGACCGCGCGTTTCCGGTGCACGACGCGGACGGCAGGGCGTATCGCATCGCCGGCATCGCCGAGGACGTCACCGAGCGCAAGCAGGCCGAAGAGCGCCTGATGTATCTCGCGCACTACGACGGGCTCACCAGCCTGCCCAACCGCATATTGTTCTACGACCGGCTGAAGCAGGCGCTCGCGCAGGCAAAGCGCAACCAGTGGACGCTGGGGGTGATGTTCATCGACCTGGACCGGTTCAAGAACGTCAACGACACGCTGGGCCATGGCATGGGGGACAGGCTGCTGCAACAGGTCTCGGAGCGGGTTGCGCAGTGCGTGCGCGCCGGCGACACGGTTGGCAGGCTCGGGGGCGACGAATTTGCCGTCGTGCTCTCCAATCTGGCCAGCGCGCAGGACGCGAGTCTGGTGGCGCAGAAGGTCATGGCGAGTTGCGCTGCGCCTTTCCAGCTTGACGGCACCGAGGTCTATGTGACCGCGAGCATCGGCATTACGCTCTTTCCGAACGACAGCACCGACCAGGATACGCTGATCAGGAACGCCGACACCGCGATGTACCGGGCGAAGGAGGTCGGACGCAACAGCTACCAGTTCTACATGCCGGAAATGAACGCCCGCGCGCTGGAGAAGCTGAGCCTCGAGAGCCGGTTGCGACGAGGTCCAGGGTTACTATTTCGCGCGGCCGCTTCCACCCGGGGAGTGCGCGGGCTTCCTGACGCGGAAGCGCCGGCTGGCATAGACGCAGAAGGCGCGCGGACGGGCGTCAGGCGATAAGCAGCGCCGCCACGACTTTCCTGCCTTCGGCGGTGAGGATGTTGTAGGTACGACAGGCGGCGCCGGTATCCATCACCTCGAGCCCCACTCTGGCCGTGCTCAGGCATTTTACGAGACTCGGGGGGGGGAAGCGCAGCGTGCGGCCGGTGCCGAGGATGACGATTTCAGGCTCGAGAGAAAGCAGAAACTCGAAGGTCGCGGTGGAAAAATCCTCGAACCCGCCGATCTGCCAGTCGTCGATGATGCGGTCCGGCATCACGATGAGGTGCGTTTCGTGGCGCACGTGGTTGACCGTGACATAATCCGGACCGTAACCGGTGAACAGGTTTCGCCCGGCGGCGGCCATCAGATGCAGCTTCATGACATCGACGATTTGCAGTGGTAACGGCGCTCCGATAAAATTATACGCTTTTTCACGGTCTTACATTCTTTGCGATGGAAGAATTCCCGCGCATCAAACGCCTGCCGCCGTATGTGTTCAACATCACCGCGGAACTCAAAGCGGCGGCGCGCAAACGGGGTGAGGACGTCATCGATTTCGGCATGGGCAATCCGGACCAGCCGACACCGCGGCATATCGTCGACAAGCTCATTGAAACCGTGCAGCGCCCCGATACCCACCGCTACTCGATGTCGAAGGGCATCCCGCGACTGCGGCGGGCGATCTGCAACTGGTACGGGTTGCGCTACGGCGTCGATCTCGATCCGGACGGCGAGGCTATCGTTACCATCGGCTCGAAGGAGGGCATCGCGCATCTGACGCTCGCGACGCTCGATACCGGCGACATCGTGCTCGTACCCAACCCGAGCTACCCGATCCACATTTACGGGCCCGTCATCGCGGGAGCGGACATTCGCCACGTGCCGATGCTGCCGGGCGCCGATTTCTTCGAGGCGTTGGAGCGCGCGATCCGCGATTCGTATCCCAAGCCCAAGATGTTGATCATCAATTTCCCCAGCAATCCGACTACGCAGTGTGTGGACCTCGCGTTCTTCGAGCGGCTGGTGGGTATTGCGCGCGAGCACCATGTCTACGTGGTGCACGATCTTGCCTATGCCGACATCGTGTTCGACGGCTACCAGGCGCCGTCGATCATGCAGGTGCCGGGAGCGCGCGAAATCGCGGTCGAGTTCTTCACGCTCTCGAAGAGCTACAACATGGCCGGGTGGCGCGTGGGGTTCATGGTCGGCAACCGCGAGTTGGTGACCGCGCTCGCGCGGATGAAGAGCTACCATGACTACGGCACCTTCACCCCGATTCAGGTGGCCTCGATCATCGCGCTGGAGGGACCGCAGGATTGCGTGGCGCAGATCTGCGCCACTTACCAGAAGCGGCGCGACGTGCTGTGCCAGGGACTGCATGCGCTCAACTGGATGGTCGAGGTGCCCAAGGCGACGATGTACGTATGGGCGCCGATTCCCGAGGCGTACAAGGCGATGGGTTCGCTCGAGTTCTCGAAGAAGCTGCTGGCCGACGCCAGGGTCGCTGTCTCGCCGGGCACCGGTTTCGGGCACTACGGCGACGGCCACGTGCGCTTCGCCCTGATTGAAAACGAGGC
>JACQGO010000152.1 GCA_016199485.1 Betaproteobacteria bacterium | reverse complement strand
GCTTCGCCTGAAGCCCGCCCCTGACTCGATCAGCGGGCGAGGGATTTCAACCATCCCCGATGGGGACATTAACTACGCGGAGGTAGCTACGGTGAACCCCTTGGGCAGGCCCGCTTTGGCGATGGCGCCGTGGAACGGCTGATCCCCTAGCGCCGCGCATACCGTCCTGCGCACCGCCAGCAGCTTCTCGAGATTCACGCCGGTCTTCAAGCCCATCGACTCCAGCATGAAGACGAGATCCTCGGTGGAGATGTTTCCGCTCGCGCCCGGCGCATACGGGCATCCTCCCAACCCCGCCAACGACGCGTCAAAAGCACGTATGCCGGCATCGAGCGCGGCGAGCACGTTGGCAAGGCCCAGGCCCCTCGTATCATGGAAGTGCGCGGTAATCGGAACTGCGCCGAGATCCCGCGTGACCGCCCCGAATAACCGCCGCACCATGGCCGGATCGCCGTAGCCGACGGTATCCGCGAGGATGATTTCATCGGCGCCCGCCTCCGCCAGCCGGACGGCGAGGCGCCGGACCCTGTCCTCGGGCACTTTTCCCTCCATCGTGCATCCCAGGGCGGTCGCAAGGCCTCCGACGACGACCGGCCTCGCCTCCTTCGGCCGCGAACGGCACAGCGCGACGATGCGCTCGAAATCCGCCGCGGATTCCTCGGTCGAGCGGCGAACGTTCGCGCGGTTGTGGCTTTCGCTGACCGAAATCACATAGTTGATCTTGTGCACGCCGAGCTCGGCGGCCTTCTCGGCGCCCTTCAGGTTGGGCACCAGCGCCGCCACCGTGAGCCCCTCCAGAGCGAGCGCGTGCCGCACCACTTCCCCGGCGTCGGAAAATTGCGGAATGAGCTTCAGCGGGACAAGAGAACACACCTCGATCTCCCGGACGCCGGCGTGGAACTCCGCCCTGCACCAGCTTTTCTTCACTTCGGTCGGGACGAACGTCGAGATGCTCTGCAGGCCATCCCGGGTACCGACCTCATGCACCGATACATCCGTCATGCGCGACTCCTCGCATCTCGAGTCCGCCGGAAATCACTTCCCGGCGAACTTGGGTTTCCTCTTCTCCGCAAACGCCCGCACGCCTTCGAGCCTGTCCTCGGTGACGACGGTGCGATTGTACGCCTCGATCTCGAACGCGAGCCCGGTGCGCAGATCGACGTTCAACCCGCAATGGATGGCCTTCTTCGCCTGGCGCACCGCGACCGGACCGTTCGCGCAGATCGCCCGCGCAACCTCCAGGGTGGCGGGCACAAGTTCCTTTGCATCGAGCACGCGGTTCACCATTCCCCACGCCAATGCTTCCTCCGCGGAAAACGGCCGTCCCGTCATGATGAGCTCTTTTGCGCGGCGCTCGCCCACCGCGCGCGGCAGGTTCTGGGTTCCGCCGACGCCGGGGATGATGCCGAGCGTCGTTTCAGTCAGCGCAAACCGCGCTTCCTTTGCCGCGTAGATGAAATCGCACGCGAGCGCCAGCTCGCAGCCCCCGCCGTACGCCGCTCCGTTGACGGCGGCGATCACCGGGGCGGCGCACTCCATCAGCGCATAGAAGGCCTGCTCGAACACCGCGTGCTGGGCGCGCCATTCGGCATCGGTCATCCCGTTTCGCTCCTTGAGGTCGCCTCCCGCGCAGAACGCCTTGTCTCCGGCGCCCGTGATGACGACGCACCGGACACCCTGCGCGCTGAACACAAGCGGCACGAACAGCTCGCGAAGCTCCACGCCCATTTGCGTATTGATCGCGTTGCGCACCTCCGGCCGGTTCAGCGTCACCACCATCAGCCCGTCCTCGGCCTTGCGGACCTCCATCGTTTCGAAGCGCTTTTCCATGGGGCAACCCCCTACCGAGTCCTGAAGATCTCTTCGTTATGCTCACCGAGTCCCGCCGGAGGCAGGCGCACGCCGGGCCTCACGCCGCCGAACGAGATCGGGAGCCCGACGAGCCGCAGTCTACCGCCCGCGAGCGACTGTAGAATACCCAGCGCCTCCGTCTGGGGCGCGGACAGCACTTGCCCGACGTCCTGTATCGGAGCGCACGGGACGCCGGCCTGCTCGAGGCGCTCGATGCATTCGCTCATCGGCGATCTCGATACCTCGGCCTCGATCAGGGCCACCAGCTCCTGCTTGTTCTTCAAGCGGGCCTCGCTGGTCCGGAATTTCTCGTCGTCGGCCCACCCCGGCCGGCCGAGCGCGGCGGCGAGCTTCCGGAAAAGACTGTCGTTGCCGGCGGCGATCACCACGTAGCCATCCTTTGCGCGAAACGCCTGGTACGGCGCGGTGATCACTGCGCCGGAACCCAGACGGGCGGGCAATTCTCCCGACGCCGTAAAGTTCGCGACGTGCACCGTCATCCAGGCGAGCGCCGACTCGAAAAGGGAGACATCCACCTCGCATCCCCGGCCCGTGATCGCGCGCTGGTGCAGCGCGGCCAGTATGCCGATGACCGCCCACATCCCGGTCGCCATGTCGACGATGGACACCCCCACTCTCACCGGCGGTCGCCCTTCCTCCCCGGTGACGCTCATGATCCCGCCGTAGGCCTGCATCAGGGGATCATAGCCCGGGCGGTCGGACAAAGGCCCCGAGCGGCCGAACGCGCCGAGGTTGCAGTAAATCAGCCTGTCGTTGCGCTTGCGCAACGCCGCTGCGCCCAGCTCCAGCTTCTCGACGCTGCCGGGACGAAGATTCTGCAGCACGACGTCGGCATTGCCGGCGATGAATTCGCGGACCCGATCGAGCTGCACGGCGTCCCGCAGGTTGACCGCGACCGAATGCTTGTTCCTGTTGAGGCTCAGATAGCACGTCGAGGTGCCGTCGAGGAACGGCGGTCCCCACGCGCGGGCGTCGTCACCTCCGTCCGCTTTCTCGATCTTGATCACCCTGGCGCCGAGGTCTCCCAGGATCTGGCCCGCGAAAGGGGCCGCGACGCTGTGGCCGAGCTCGACGACGAGCATGTTCTTCAGCGGCAGATGAGGCTCTTGCTGTGACGATGTCATGGCGGGAACACCCTCTCGGAATGACCGTCTCGTTCGATGGCGGCTCACGCAAACCCGGCGACCGGCGCTTTCTGGCCCAGCCGCGCGCGGTCGATCTCCGCGCCGTCCATGCCCCGCTCGATCAGACCGGCGCCGATGTGCGGCGCAAACATCGTCACGAACGCCCCGGCGTGACGGGTGAGATAACCGTGCTTGCGGAACACCAGATTGAGCACGCCGGCGCGGAACAGGTGGCCGGCGTCCATCGCGACCAGGTTCCGGTCGCGGGCGGGATCGAACGCGATCCTGGCGAGGATCGCGATGCCCATCCCGAGTTCCACGTAGGTCTTGCACACATCGGCGTCGATCGCGCTGCACGCCACCCGCGGCCGCAGTCCCGCCCGCGCGAACGCTTCATCGACGATCGAGCGCCCGCTGAACGCGGAGGAATAGGCGATGATCGGATACTCGGCGAGTTTCTTCAGCGAGAGCGTCTTCTCGCGCGCCAGCGGATGATCCCGCGGCGCAATGACGCACCGGGGAAGCCTGAACGCCGGGATGCTCACGATCTCGTCGACCGCCTTCTCCGCGACCGTCGTGATCCCGATGTCGGCCTCGCCCGCGGCGACCAGCTCGCAACACTGCATGGGATCGCCCTGGCGCAGCGTCAGCAGCACTTCCGGAAACCGCCTGGTGAACGTCTTCAGCACCTTCGGCAAGGAGTAGCGGGCGTGCACGTGCGTCGTCGCGATCCTCAGTTCCCCGCCGCCCTCGGCCGTCTCGTCGCTCCCCAGCTGATGCAGGTTTCTCACGTCGCGCACGATGCGCTGGCCGATGCGCAGGATCTTTTCCCCCTGCGGCGTCAGGGCGACGATCTTGTTGCGGGTGCGGGAGAATATCCGCACGCCGAGATCGTGCTCGAGCTCCTTGATCTGGCGGCTCAGCCCGGGCTGTGACCTGCGCAATGCGCCGGCCGCCGCCGACATGTTGAACCCGTTCCGCACGATCCCGCAGACCGCTTCGATTTGCTGGAGATTCACCGGACCGCCTCGTGCCGCGCTATGATCAATTCTTATAGCGCGATGCAAGTCTATGTGTCACTGGTATACCACGATATTACAGGATCCCGGCGAGCGCAAGAAGCGCCGCGCCGGCAAAGGGCTGCGCAGCGCGGGACACGCGGCCGGTCACTCGTGAGGGGTTCCGGACCCAGCGGAGAGCGGAACGCCCGTACCGCGCGCCCCGCGTGCTGCGGCGCCGGACGCCGGCCGCGGAAAGATTCCAGACAGCCGCAGGATCAACGACGCGGTTACGGAGAAGCGG
This sequence comes from Betaproteobacteria bacterium, assembly GCA_016199485.1. Lineage (GTDB taxonomy): Bacteria > Pseudomonadota > Gammaproteobacteria > Burkholderiales > SG8-41 > JACQGO01. Next base: position 1,137 of record JACQGO010000152.1, on the reverse strand, counting down.
CTCTCATCAATCGGCGACGACGCGGGCTGCTTTGACCACCTTGCCCCACTTGGCGATGTCGGAGCGGATCACCGCGCTGAACTCATCGGCGCTGCTGCCGACCGGTTCCGCGCCCTGGCTGGAAAGGCGATCGTGGATGTCCGGAAGCTTCAGGACTCGCGCTACCTCCCGGCTAAGCTTGGCAACGATCGCGCGCGGAGTGCCCGCCGGGGCAAACAGTCCGAACCACGCAATCGCCTCGAAGCCGGGAACGCCGCTCTCGGCGATCGTGGGCACCTCCGGTAACGCCGCGGAGCGGCGGCTGCTGGTCACGCCGAGCGGGCGCACCCGGCCCGCCTGAACCTGCGGTACTGCCGCAATGATGTTGTTGAACAGTGCCGATACTTCTCCCGCGAGCAGGGCGTTGAGCGCCGGGCCGCCTCCCTTGTAGGGAACGTGCACGAGATCGATGCCGGCCATCGTTTTCAACAATTCCATCGCGAGGTGGCCGGTACCGCCGTTGCCGCTCGATCCGTAATTGACCTGGCGCGGTTTCGCTTTCGCCAGCGCAATGAGCTCGCGCAGCGTCCGGGCCGGAACCGAAGGATTCACGATGAGAATGTTCGGAGCGGTGGCAAGCTGCGTCACCGGTGCAAGATCCCGCATCAAGCGGTAGGGGAGTTTCCGGTAGAGGGTTTCATTGACCGCATGCGTATTGGTGCCCAGCAGGATCGTGTAGCCGTCCGGCGACGCCTTTGCGGCAAGATCGGTGCCGATGATGGTGCCCCCGCCCGGGCGATTGTCGACGACCACGGGCTGGCCCCACGCCTCGGTGAGCTTCGCGCCGATCATTCGTGCAAGAATGTCCCCGCCTCCACCCGCCGCGTACGGCACGATGATCCGCAGCGGCCTTGCCGGGTAAGCGGCACCTGCATCCGGCTGCGCGGCGGCGCGGCCGGCCAGTGGCGAGGCGAGGCAGAGCAATGCGAGAAGCACCGGTGCGGACAGCGCACCAAGGTGCCGGGTCCAGGCGGGATTTCCCAGCGGTGACACGGGCATCAGGTTCCTCCTCTGACGGCTATCGAGCTTTGCGTAAATGCCTTACGCCGCTCGACCCTCACCCCTTGCGCCCGCGGAGATCAAAATGGACACCGCGTC
>JACQGO010000149.1 GCA_016199485.1 Betaproteobacteria bacterium | reverse complement strand
GATGGCGGAGTCGGGGCTGCCCGGCTTCGACGTGACAGGTTGGTACGGGATGCTGGTGCCGGCGGGCACGGCGCAGCCGGTCGTGGCGAAGCTGCACGGCGACGTGACACGCGCGCTGCGGGCTCCGGAAGTGCACGAGCGTCTGTCCGGCGAGGGTGCTGAACCGGTCGGCAACGCCCCGGAGCAGTTCGCGGCCTTCCTGAAAGCCGAGACGCTGAAGTGGGCGAAGGTCATCAGGGACGCAGGGGTGCGTCCGAATTAGTGTTCGGCCGCATAGCAAGGTAGTCGTATTATGCCGATCATGTTCAATACCATCTTACGTGAAGCTGATTTGCCACTGACCGATGTTCGCCTTATCCGTCACAAAGACAAACGAGCCGCCAGAGGCCGTACGCCGTACGAACTTTGGCGCGACAACCGCCCGCGGTTTGAACTGTACCAATCCACCCAAAGTATCCCGAATCGAAAGAAACTCACGGCACCGTACTGGGCAGTGTTCATCGTCAATCTCAACGATGAAACGATGTTTGCGGGCGTCTATGCCGTGAGGTATCGAGGGCTGTTGGAGCAAGACACGCCTAAACCCCATATGGATGGTATTGACAAGGCCGGAAGCGAAGATGTTTATGACCTCACGTTGCAGGACCCGCTGCGCGACCTCATTGGGAAGTTATTTATCGATTGGGGCCCGGGAGCCCTCGCGTGGGTGCAATACGCTGACCGGAACGATAAGCCTGTCACCGAGTTGCGCGTGGCGTTTCAGGAACCCGGTTTTCCTGGCTTCTTAAACTTCATCCAGCCGCTATCAAAGCTCGACAATGTGCCGAAGAGCTGGACTGCCGCCCTCCGGTCCTCTCGTGGAGTCTACTTGCTGACATGTCCCAAGACAAAGGAGCAGTATGTTGGCTCGGCGACTGGTGAAGAAGGGTTTTGGGGCCGTTGGCAAGACTACGTCCACACGGGCCACGGTGGCAACCTAGGTCTCAAGAGTCGCGACCCGAGCGACTATCAGGTTTCGATTTTGGAGGTTGCGGGAACATCTGCGACAATAGACGACATACTAATGATGGAAGGTCGGTGGCAGTCCAAACTGCAAAGCCGGGAAATGGGATTGAACCGGAACTGGGCGGGGCAGTCGTAGGGCCGAACATGGCGCTGCGGCTGACACCAAGGAGCGTCCGCTCGTGCCTCGCTTCCGCTCCCTAGTGCGGCTGAGCTTGGGCGTTCGCCGGCCGGGCGGGCTCCGCGCCACCCGGCAAGCAGTCCAACATTTAACGCGCGGCGAGAGCCCGCGGTGGATGGGCGCGCGCCGGGGTTCCTTCGTCGCTTACCCGCGCACGCCCAACACCACGCAGCAATTGGCCAACTGAATATCGGAGCCCTGTTGCGACGCGGTGCGGTCGGGGCTGGCGCCTTGCGTTTCCAGGCCTGCCGCGGGTCCGGTTCCCGTGGCGGGGGAATTCGCATTGCCCGCCGCCGCCGGAGGGATCTCGCTGCCGAAGCTCAAGCCCGACATCAGGAAAAGTATCGCTGTATAGATGATGCGCATGTTGCGTCTCCTGTGCGTGTTGATCGAGGTTTACCTGCTCAGTTGGTGAGCAGCGCAAAGGTGTTCGACGTGCCGCCGTGGTTCACGATCCTGACGGTGTACTTCGCGCGCCGCGGTACCACCCATTCGCACAGGCCGACGTCGATCGCACGGGTATCCGCGCACACGGCCCGGCCGCCCGCGTCATAGACGAACACGTCGAGATCGGTCGTGCCGTCGCCGTCGACGTACACCACCGCAGGCTTGCCGCCTTCGTATTCGATCTGGAACTGCATCGTCTGCCCGCCGGGAACCTCGCCGCCGTATACCAGTCCTCCGGCGCCGCGGGTCTGCGATTTCTCGACTTCGTCGATCAGCGCGAGCAGGTCCCGGCGGCCGCCGGCAAACTCGCGCGCCTTCTTCGCGAGAATCTGTATCGTCTGAGCGATGACGTCGGACCCCCTGAGCTCCGAGATGCGGCCCGGCGCCATCTTCGCGGGATCCTTGCCGGCGCCGGCGATCCTCGCGTTCGTCGGCAGCTTCGCCTCGCGGATGATCTGCATCGCGACCACCAGCGAGAGCGCGTTCCTGTTCGCGATGCCGCGCGCGATCAACTGGCGCGCGAGCGCGAGCTGGCGGATCGATTCGCCGATCTCGTCGATGACTTTCAGGCTCGCGCCGGCGCGGTCCTTGGCGCTCGTCTTCTGCGCCTTGGCGGGCGTGGTGCCTTCGGCCGCATAAACGCCGCCACAGGCGAGCGCGGCCGTGAGCAGCAGTAGCGTGAGTTTCGATGAAAAGCGCGTCATGGGGTTCTCCTTCGTCATGTGCGTCAGGTTGCCATCACTTTCGGTCTGAGATGCTGAGGAAACCGCGCGCGCAGCGCGTCATGGACCAGTTCCTCGAGGCTTTCTTCGGGACGGAAGCCGCTCCGTTCCTCGAAGCGCCACGTGTCGAGGAAAGAGCGCGATTGCGGGACGCGTGCTTCACCCGCACGCGGCGCGCGCCCGGGCGCCACCACGAAGAGCGGCTTCCTGCCGGCGTGGCGGCAGATGGTTTCAATGAGCTCTCGCCAGGTGCAATATCCGCCGGCGATGTTGTATGGCCCGCCCGTTTTCAGCGCCAGCGCCGCGACAAACGCGCGGGCGAGGTCGCGCCCGCCGATATATGAGCTTCCGAAATTCTCCAGGCCTTCTTTGCCCGAAAAATAAAACGCTTTTCCGGCGAGGCATTCCCCGATCAGCCAGCCCAGGAACTGCGGCGGGCGCTCGACGTGGTTCTCGCAGAACTGGAGCGCAATTCTCATCGACACCCCGACCCCCGATCCGCTGCGCGGCGCAGCCATCTTGAGCTGGAACTCGTTGGTGATCTTCCCGAGGTCGTACCAGTAGAGCGCGTCGATGGGAGTCTCTTCGGTGAGGTCCCCGCCGCGCGGAGTGCCGTATACCGTCTGGCTGCTCGCGTAGACGAAATTGCCGCGCGCCCAGGCTTCGACCATGGCCCGCATTCCGGCCACGTCCTGCTCGAGCACAATCTGCGGCGAATGGGTACGCGGGCTGGCGAGGTGCACGACGCCCGCGGCGGCCGCGAGGTAGCGAACAAAGGTCTCCGGCTTTTCCAGCGCGCCAAACACGATCTTGCAGCCGGGAAGCGCGACCGGGCGCCGCGCGAGCGCGCGCACGGCATACCCCTGCCGGATCAGCTCATCGAGCACCAGCCTGCCGATGTGTCCCGTGGCTCCGGTCAGGAAGATTTCGCCGCTCATGCTGTCGTTCACCTTTGCGGATGAGCTCATGAGCCTGCGGCGGCACCCGAATAGACGGTGCGCCCCGCGTTGAGCAGCGCCCCCGCGCCGTTCGCCTTCATGATGGCGCCGTGGCCGGAGTTGAAGTAAAGATCGATTGCGGCCTGCGTGTGAGGGGCGGCGGCGAGGGCTTCCCACCCGAGCGCGCGGTAGAGCTTGCGCTGCAGCCGCGGGATGTTTTCCAGCACCTCGTCGTGCGCCGCGCGCAGGCTCTCGATCAAGGTATAGCCGTACGCCGCGGGCATGTCACCGGCGCACGCCACGGACTCGATGCCGAACGCTGCCGGCCGCGCGAGGACGGGCGTGTCAGGGAAGAGCGCAAAGCGGTTCAGCACGAAGGTCGCGCCCGGCTGTCCGGCAAACGCCCCGATCACGAAATCTACCGAGTCCTCGACCTCGGCCAGCGTGTCTCCCGGGAACCCGGCGATGAGATTGACGTGGGTCGAGATGCCGGCGGCGGCGGCGGCGGCGAGGACTTCCCGCGTCCGGCGGCGGTCGAGTTTCGGGTCGTGCTTCGCCATCAGCCGTTGCACGCGCGGCGAAATCGATTCGATCCCGAACAGCACCTCGTAGCACCCCGCCGCCTTCATGAGGCGGAACAGCGCCGCGTCGTGCGCGGCCTCCATCTTCGAGCGGCACGCCCAGCGCAGCGCGAGCCCGCGCTGGAGGATGAGCCGGGAAAACGTGCGCAGCACCGCGGGCGACAGCGCTTCGTCGGAAAAGATGAAATTGCGGTATCCGAGCCGCGCCGCCGCCTCGATGCGGTTGAGGGAGTTCGCGATCTCGCTCTTGGTCGCGGCCTGCGCGTGGGCGTATTTGCTGTTCTGCGTACAGAACGTGCATTTGCTCCAGTAGCAGCGGCGCGCGCTCACCCTCGTCCAGAACACTGGCTCGGGCACGAATGCGGGCACCGGAGGCGGGGGCAGGGGAAAGTCCAGCGCCGCGGCCTGTTCCACGCCTTGCGGCCGCTCGTCGGATGCGCAGTCGAAATCGGCGGCTCTCACGAACCCGCGCCGTTCCGCGCCGCTCGCCGCGAGCATCGCGAGCCGCGGAACGAGCCGGTCGCGGTCGTCCTTGCTCTCGATGATCGAGTCGAATATCGCGTCGAGCGTGCCCCGTTCGCGCAACGCCGGCATATGCGCGTGCAGCGAGAAGTTTTCGTAACCATGGTCGACGAGGCACGCGTGCAGGCTCGCGTCGCGGCGCTTGAGCTCCAGCACCGAGATCATCGCCGTCAGCAGGTCGAACGGAGAGCTTGCCGTGACCGCAAGAAAGCGGACCGGCAGCGGAACGGCGGCGAGCGAGCGCCGGATCAGGCGGTGCAGCAATGTAGCGCGGCGGGCGTAGGCGGCGAGCGCTTCGCTGTCCGCGTAATTGAGACCGGGAACGACGGGACCCTGATCGAGGTTGATCAAGAGATCACGCTGGCTTTCGTTGACCTGCGCGATATGGTGCTGCAGCGCGGTCCCCGCCTTGCAGTAGCTCGCGGAATCCGAGAAGGTAGCGGGGCGTTCTAACGCGGTGAGCGCCGCGGCGGCATTTCGCGCCGCGCCCATGAGCTGCAGGCCCCGGCTGCGCCATTCCACCCTCGCGCGCAACGCCTGGGACCAGGTTTTGGGTTCCAGTATCTCGCGTATGACGTTCTCCGAGCATATCTCACGCCACCATTCGGAATTGGCGCTGTAGAGCCGCATCTTGTAGCGGCCGCCGCGCGCGAGCGCATCCCACCACAGGCCGGGATCGCGGTTCACCGTGGGGAATCGCCCGGGAGGCTGCAGCAGCACGAGGCACGGAGTGGATGTGGCCAACACGGAGTTTCCCGGAACATGATGCTGCGATAGACGCCGGCGGCGCGCCGTCGTCAGGCGGGAGCCGTCATTTCCCCCGGTTACACCGGCTGCCCGGCATTCGTGCATCGGAGTGCCGGGACTTGCTCGTTGTGGTCTGCCGCGCTGGCGGGCCGGCCGGTCATTTGGCCAGACCGAGCTCGATGAGGAGCGGGCGCAACTCATTGGACTGCGCCTCAAGGAATTTGCGGGCGTCGGCGCTGGTCAGAAAATTGTTCACGTACACCGTGCGTTCGAGCTCTTTTCTCCATTCCTCGCTCTGCGCGACCCTGGCGAGCGCCGCGTTCCAGTAGGCGATCTGCGCCTGGTTCAGGCCTCTCGGGCCGATCACGCCGCGCCAGTTGGAGCCGACGACGTTGATTCCCTGTTCTTTCCAGGTCGGAGCTTCGGCAAACGGCGCGGCGAGGCGCTCCGGTGCGGCCACGGCGATGACGCGCAGCATCCCGGATTTCAACTGCTGCTGCGTGTTGACCGGCGTGTTCACCATGAGGTCGACGTGCCCCCCGAGCAGCGCGGTCACCGATTCCGCGGACGAATTCAGCACGACCGTCCTGAGCTTCCTGGCGTCTCCGCCCGCCGTCTTCGTCACCTGGGCCATTGCCAGATGCAGTACACCTCCCAGCGTCGATCCGACGGCAACGCTGAGGGAAGTCGAGTCCTTCCTGAGCCGCGCCACGACGTCTTTTCCCGTCTTAAGCGGCGAGTCCGTTTTGACCGCGAACACCAGATATTCGCTGCCCAGGTGGGCGAGCGGCGTGACGTCCTGGTAGGAGAGGGGGCTTCTGCCGCCGAGGTGATTGGTGATCAGCGCGGGGGTGATGAAGGCGATCACCTGCCCGTCTCCGGGGTGCTGATTGAGATAATTCCATGCGACGGCGCCGCCGCCGCCCGGCTTGTTGACGACCGCGGTGGGGACGCCGACGAAGCCTGTTTCCTGCCACAATTTCTGGATGAGACGCGCGGCGCGGTCGACACCGCCGCCCGGGCCGACGCCGACCACGATCTCCACGTTTTTCTCGGGCTTCCAGCTCTGCGCCGGCGCCTGCCCCGCCACGCCCGACAGAAGCGCGGTCACGATTGCCGATGCGCCTGCAAAAACGTTGCTCCGGCTCAACAGACTGCACATGTTTTCTTCCCCTTTTCGAATGGATCTGCCGGTTTGAGCGGATTTCCGCGCCGGGCCCTCATGGCACTACCTTAAGCCACCGCCTCGCGCGCGCGCAATTGCTGCACGGGCGAGGCGACGGGGGACTGTGAGGAGCTGATGGTTCTTGGGCCTTCGCTTGATCGCGTGCGGCTCGATTCGCCCGGGGCGGATGGG
>JACQGO010000159.1 GCA_016199485.1 Betaproteobacteria bacterium | reverse complement strand
TTACCCTGGACGAAGTGGGCGCAACGACGCGTCCCGCCCAGATGGCGCTTTGGAATCGCGGTGGATTCCCGGCGAGTCACCTTGCCGCATCCGACCTGCGGTCCTTCGAATGGCGCGAAGCATTCATCGAAACGCACCTCCAGCGGGACTTGCCCGCGCTGGGAGTGCGGATCCCTGCCGCGGCGCTGCGCCGCTTCTGGGAAATGCTGGCCCACTTCCACGGCCAGGTGTGGAACGCATCGAAGATCGCAGCGAGCCTTGGCGTGACCGCGCCGACGGCCAAGCACTATCTCGACACCCTGCAGGACACTTACATGGTCCGGGTGCTGCCGCCGTTCACCGCGAATCTCAAGAAGCGGCTCGTGAAAAGTCCCAAAGTCTATCTTCGCGACAGCGGATTGCTGCATGCGCTGCTGCGCATCAGCGACTCCAACCAGCTCCTCGGGCACCCGATCGCCGGCGCATCCTGGGAGGGTTGGGTGATCGAGCAGGCGCTCGCTGCGGACGGCAGGCGTTCCGGCGCGTACTTCTACCGGACCGCCGCCGGCGCCGAGATCGACCTGGTGCTGGAGCGCCCACGCAGGCGGCGCTTCGCTTTCGAGGTCAAGCTCGGATCGGCACCATCCCCATCGCGCGGTTTCTGGTCGGGGGTCGGTGATCTGAAACCGAGCGCGGCTTTCGTGGTTTACCCGGGCAAAGAACGCTACCCGTTAGGACGCGGGGTCGAAGCGCTCCCGGTATCCATGCTCGCCGATGTCCTCAAGAATTAGCATCATGGGTTCGCCAGAGAAAATCGGAGACGAGCGTTATTCATTGCCCCGTGGCCGGTCTTGAGACGTGTCGACGATTGTTCTCCTTCCAGAGTCGCGCGGATACCCGGGCACCCTCAATTCCAGACATCGGCGTTTCGGACCCTGTCCGTCGGACAAGGTCTGAGCGAGTACGGTTAAACTAACCGCCATGGCCGCCGCCGTCCTCGCCACGATCAACGCCCGCTACGTGCACGCCTCGCTCGCGCTGCGCTATCTCGCGGCGAACATGGGCGAGCTGCAAGGCGAGACGGCGATCCGCGAGTTCGTGCTCGGGCAGCGCCCCGCGGACGTCGTCGAGCAGCTTCTCGCCCTGAACCCGCGCATCGTCGGCTTCGGCGTCTACATCTGGAACGTCGAGGAGACGGCGAAAGCGGTCGCGATGCTGAAGCGCGTTGCGCCGGAGGTCGTCGTCGTGGTAGGCGGCCCCGAGGTGAGTTACGAAACCGGGGAGCAGCGCATCTGCGCGCTCGCCGATTACGTGGTGACCGGCTGGGGCGACATCATCTTCGCGAAGCTCTGCCGCGAAATCCTCGCGGGCCACCTTCCGGCGCAGAAAATCATCGCCGGCGAACAGCCGCCGCTCGATCGCATCGCCTTTCCGTACGGGCTCTACACCGACGAGGACATCGCGCGGCGCTTCTTGTACGTCGAGGCTTCCCGCGGCTGCCCCTTCAAGTGCGAATTCTGTCTCTCGTCGCTCGACAAGACCGCGTGGCCGTTCGACCTTGACCGCTTTCTCGCCGAGATTGGAAGGCTCTACGAACGCGGGGCGCGGCATTTCCGCTTCGTCGACCGCACCTTTAACCTGAAGGTCGGTGCGAGCCTGCGCATCCTCGAATTCTTTCTCGAGCGCATGGACGATCGCACGTTCGTGCATTTCGAGGTGATCCCCGACCACCTGCCAGACAGGCTCAAGCAGGCGATCGCGCGCTTTCCGAAGGGCTCGCTCCAGTTCGAGGTCGGCATCCAGACGTGGAACCCGGAAGTGCAGCAGGCGATCAGCCGCCGCCAGGACAACGCGAAGGCGGAGGAAAACCTCGCCTGGCTCAGGAATCATTCCAACGCATTCGTCCACGCCGATCTCATCGCCGGGCTGCCGGGCGAAGACCTCGATGGCTTCGCGCGCGGTTTCGACCGGCTCTACGCGTTGCGGCCGCATGAAATCCAGGTGGGGATACTGAAACGCCTGCGGGGCACGCCGATCGCGCACCACACCGAGCGCTTCGCGATGCGCTACAACCCCGAACCGCCGTACAACGTGCTCGCGACCGACCGCATCGATTTTGCGACGATGCAGCGTGTGTCGCGCTTCGCACGCTACTGGGAGATGGTGGGCAACTCGGGACGCTTCCGCGGAACGCTGCCTCTGCTCCTGGGTGACGCGCCGTTCGCGCGCTTCATGCGTTTTTCCGACTGGCTCTACGGCGCGGCGCGCAGGACGCACGAGATCGCGCTCGAGCGGCTGTGCGAGTATCTCTACGTGTTTCTGACCGGGCCGCTCGGCGTCGAACGCGAGCGCGCCGCGCAGGCGATCGTGCGGGACTACGAATCGAGCGGCGCGAAAGGGCGACTCGGTTTTTCGCAAACGGGCGCAACGACCGCGCCGCAATCCGCGGCCTCGGGACGCCGCGCGCCTGCACGCACGCAGCGCCATTTCCACGAAGCTTGATAGGAGAGCGCATTCGATGGCGGAGATCGACGGGAAGACGGGAGGCGCCATGCCGCGGGAGAGCCTGGTCGCGCTCACCCACGTGATCTACGGGCTGCACGCGTTCAGCGCGCTGATGGGCGTGCTCGGTCCCGCTTTCATCGTGACCGCGTTTCTCACCGGCTGGCCCTCGATCATCGCGGCCTGAACTTGAACCGGCACACGTTGCCGCCTCTTGCCATGCACTCCTGGTGATCGACCCTGCTGTCGGTGAAAGTGCCGAGCAGCGCGAGATCGAAGCGGCAGATTTCGGGGTCTTTCATCGCGAGGTTGTGAAACACGCAGTTGTCGGCTTCGATCAGCGGCGCGCCATCCGGCGCACGCGCGGTCCTCGCGTCGTAGCCGAGCTGGTCCATGACGGCCGCGAGACTCTCGACCTTCTGCTCGCGGGTCCCGGGGACGGGATGCTGGCCGCGCAACTGCACCGCGACCCCGGCGCCGACCGCGCCCAGGCGTTCGCCAAGGCCTTCCGGCCCGTGCTCGCGCCGGATCGCCTCCACGATCAGTTGCGCGAACCACGAGTAATGGCGCGGGAACACTTCCTTACCCTTGTCGGTGAGCACGTAAAGCCGCTGCGGGCGCCCGCCCGAGGGGCGCGTCGCGCCCGGCGCAACCAGCCCGTCGTTCAGCAGCGCTGCGAGGTGCTGCCGCACGGCATTGCGCGTGATCTTGAGTTCTGCGGAGAGCCTGTCCACCGTCAGGCCCGGCTTGTTCTTCATCAGCAGCCTGAGCAGCTCTTTCTGTCGATCGCCAAATATTTCAAGCACTTGTGTGCTCCTCTTGGGCCGGAATGCACCCGCGGTGTGCGAGCCATCGGGTGCCATTATACCTCATCCAAAATATAATACCATTACAACAGTTAAAACTTGACAAACTGGATTTATGTCGTTACATTGAGCGCCGCATAGACCAACTTGTGAAGGAAAACCCGATGACACCGTTCAAGCAACACGCCCTTATTGCTCTTGTCTTCGCCGCGATCTTCGCGCCGGCGGCGCCGACATCCGCGCAGCACCCGGTCCACGTCGCGGCGGCCCAGGCGGCCGCGCCCGCTGCGGCGAAGGTCGAGGACACAAAGGCTGCGCTCCGCGACCTGTGGGTCAGCCACACCTTCTGGGTGCGCAACGTCGTGCTGGAAACCTTGGCGAAGAACTCCGCAGCGGCGAAGGCGGCGGAAAAGGAGGCCGTCGCTAATGCCAGGCAGATCGCCGCGGCGATCGAGCCGTTCTACGGCAAGGAAGCCTCCGAGAAGCTGTTCAATCTCCTCGCCGGGCACTACGGGGCGGTCAAGCAGCATCTCGAAGCGGTCGCGGCCGGCAGCAAGGCGAAGCAAGACGCGGCGACGAAGAAGCTCACCGACAATGCAAACGAAATCGCCAAATTCCTGAGCGGCGCCAATCCGAATCTCCCGTTCGACACGCTGCAGGGGCTGCTGATCGCGCACGGCGGTCATCATATCCAGCAGATCCAGCAGCTCAAGGGCAAGCAGTACGCGCAGGAAGCGCAGACCTGGGAGGCGATGAAGAAACACATGTATGTGATCGCCGACGCGCTTGCAACCGCACTCGCAAAACAGTTTCCGCAGAAGTTCAGTTAACCGGGAGCAGGCACCGAATAATCACCGCGGGAGTCATTTCCTGACTCCCCATTTGCGAGGGGTATCCCGTATGCCGACCTACGAAGCAACATTGAAAGGAAGCGAGCAGGTGGCGGAAGGCACCATGGCGTTCCGCTTCGCGAAGCCGGCCGGCTTTGCCTTCAGGGCCGGCCAGGCGATAGAGCTGGCCCTCAGCGACTCGCTGCTGCCCGAGGCGCAAGGCGCGCGCCACACGTTCTCGCTGGCGAGCGCCCCGTACGAGGACGAACTTGTAATTGCGACGCGCATGCGCGACAGCGCTTACAAGCGTGCGCTCAAAGCGCTGCCGGACGGCGCGGGCATCGCGTTCGAAGGCCCGTTCGGCTCGCTCACGCTGCACGGCAACCGGGCGCGGCCTGCCGTATTCATCGCCGGCGGCATCGGCATCACGCCGTTTATCAGCATGGTGCGGCAGGCGACGCGAGACCGGTTGCCGCAGCGCCTGCTGCTGCTTTACTCGAACCGGCGCCCCGAAGACGCCGCCTTTCTCGTGGAGCTTCAGGCGCTCGCGCGCCAGAACGAGAATTTTGCCCTGATCGCGACGATGACCAAGATGGAGAAGTCGGCACGGACGTGGGACGGCGAGCGCGGCGCGATCGACGAAGCAAAGGTGAAAAAGTTTGCCGCCGGTCTCGCATCGCCGGTCTATTACCTCGCGGGCCCGCCGGTGATGGTTGACGACATGCGGCAACTGCTCGAGCGCGTTGGCGTTTCAGAGGAGGACGTCCGCAGCGAGGAGTTCTACGGCTACTGACGGTGCCTGGCGCCGCCATGGCGTCTACCGCCCGCGAGAGGGGGAGCCAGCACGTCAAGAACTGGCTGAGCTCAGTCCGCTTTCGCGCCGGAGATCTTGACCGCCTGCGCCCATTTTGCGGCGTCGGCCTTGACGAAGTCGGCGAACTGCTCGATCGTCATGGTAGCGGCCTCGGCCCCCTGCTTGGCGACGGCGGCGATCATGTCGGGCGTGCGCAGGATCTGGTTGATCTCCTTGTGCAGCAGCGCGACGAGGCTCTTGCCCGTCGCCGAGGGCGCGAACACGCCCCACCAGTAAGTCACCTCGAATCCCTTCACCCCCGCCTCCTGCATGGTCGGGATGTCCTTCAGCGCCGCCGAGCGCCTGGCGGTGGTCACCGCGAGCGCGCGCAGCCGCCCGCCCTGCACGAAAGGCATCACGGGCGGCGCGGTGGAAAACATCATCTGCGTCTGCCCGCCGACGAGCTCGGCGACCGCCGGGCCCCCGCCCTTGTACGGCACATGCACGACATTGACGCCGGTCGCCGAGCGGAACAGTTCCCCGGTGAGGTGAGTGGTGGTGCCGTTGCCGGCGGAAGCGAAATTGATATCTCCCGGACGCGCCTTGGCGAGGGCGATGACCTCCTTGACGCTGCGCGTGGGCATCGAGGGATGCACCACGAGCACGAGCGGCGTGTAAGCGACGATCGCCACCGGCGCGAGGTCGCGCAGCGTGTTGTAGCTGAGCCTGGTGTAAAGACTGGGATTGATCGAGATCTCGGAAGTGGAGCCGAGCACCAGCGTGTAGCCGTCGGGCGGCGCTTTGACTGCTGCTTCGGTGCCGATCGACCCGCCCGCGCCCGGCCGGTTGTCCACCACGAACTGCTGGCCGAAACGGTCGCCGAGCCTCTGGGCGAGCAGCCGGCCCATGAGGTCCGATCCTCCGCCCGGCGCGAACGGGATGATGAGGCGCACCGGCTTTGCCGGATAGCTCTGGCCGTAAACGCCCGCGGCATACGTGCACGCGAGCGCGGCAAGCATTGAGGACACGATACGCAGTGCAGCTATCATGGGCTCCTCCTTTGGCGATCCGGGTTGCCACGCGTTACCGCGCGTGTCGCGCTGTACGGTGGATTACGCTACGCGCAACCCACCCTACGAAGATCGATTGCTACGAAAATCGAATATTGTCCGCCGGGCAACTGTAGGTTGGGTTGAGCTATGCGAAACCCAACGCGCAAACATCAATTGCTATTCGCCGAGCAACTGGCGGCGCGCCGCGCCGGCGTCGTCGAGCACCTGCGCGAGCCGCGTAATCCCGTTCTCGACCGATGCCGCGATGCGCTCCACTCCGAGCTTGTGACCATCGGGATACATCATGAGCCGCACCGCGGGTGCGCTGCCCGGCATCGACACCGCGCCGATCGTCAGGATCCCGTCGCGCTCGAGCATCTCCATTGCCACCAGCCCCGCCGCCTCCACCGGCACGAGCCCGGGCTTCGCTCCGTTGGTGCGGCTCTCCGCCGCGATCTCCAGCACGTCCTCGCCGGAAAGCGACACGCCCGGCCCGCCCAGGTAAGCGCGTTTCTCTCCGTACTGCCCCTGCAGCACCTCGAGCAACTGCTTCGCAAGCTCGCCGGCCCGCTTGATCGGTTTCATGTCGAAGTTCCTGAGCGCGTTCGCGACGCCCACATACTGGCCGGCCTGCGCCTCCAGCCCCAGCTCGTAGGCGCGCGAGCCGATCTGCGTGACGAGCTCCTTGCGCCCGACGAACACGCCGGCGCGCGGACCGGCGACGTGCTTGTCCGCCGAACACACCGCGAGATCGACTTCGCCCACCTCAAAAGCCCGCGGCTCGTCGAAGAACGAGATGCGCGAGGCCATGTGCGCGTCGTCGACGAAGACCAGGGTGTGCGGTCCGCGCGGAAGCCCGAGCGCGCGCTTGAACTCGGACAACGGGATGTGGCGCTTGGAAGCGCTGATCGGGGTGATCACGAGCAGCCGCGGGGCGCCGCTCTCGCGCCACGCGCGCTCCAGCTCCTCGATCGCGTGAAACTCGGTGAGCGTCGCGCCCGCCATGCTGATGGGCCGCACCACCGAAGGGTGCGTCACGCCGCCCGCCGGCGCGAGCGCGAACACGCGGTCGCCGGGTGACAGGATCGTCGTGAGCGCGATGAAGTTCGCGGCGGAGACGCGGTTGAGGATCAGTGCAGAGTGTTTGCCCGGGTCGGCCCCCATGTGCCTGAGCGCGAGCGGCTCGGTCTTGCCCTCGAAGCGCTCGAAGAACGGCACGTGGCTGGTGAGAAAAGGCGCTTCCTCGGCGGTAAGCCCGCTGCCGCGGTTCATGCCCGAGAGATCGTAGACGCTCTCGCGGCCCTTCGCGCGCAAGCGCTCCCCAACGAGTTGGCGCGCGCGCAGCATGCGCTGCACTTCCTCATCGGTGCTTTTCAGGATCGCGCCGCGCGCGTAGTTGACGATGGGATCGAGCGGGTTGCCGAAGCGGTCGGTGGCGGGCGCATCGCTGGGCGGCATGAGGCTTTCCTCTTGTTGTGCGAAAGCGGAAGCTTAGGCTCCGCGTTCGCGCCGCGTCAAGCCGGCTGCTGTCGAGCCTTGCGTAGAAGCCATCTCAAAAATGACTCAAAACCGATTCAACCCAAAAGGCTCTAGCCACAGAGAGCACAGAGAACACGGAGAAAACCGGCAAAATCGTGTATCGCGCCTGCCTACCTCGTCCCTTCACGGGTTTGATGGGTAAACTCTGTGATCTCTGTGTGCTCTGTGGCTGAAGTTTGCAGGTTTTTGAGACCGGTTCTAGTACGGTTAGGAGGTTGAAAGCGCGTCCATGAACTCGTTGACCGGCGTCGCCTCAAGACGCTGCGGGTCGCCGAACAGCGCGAGGATCGCCGCCTGCTGCTTCGCCGCGAAGCGGCGCCCGAGATTCGACCTGAACTTCGCTTTGAGCAGCGGAATGCCCTCGGCGCGGCGGCGGTGGTCCCCGAGCAGGTACGTGACCGCGATCTTCCCGGTGCGCGAGCCGTCCTTGAAAAACGCCTGCACCGCGTTGGGATTCGCGCATTTGCTGGTGTCGTAGTAGTCCCGCGTGTACGCCGGATCTTCGACGACTTCAATTTTTTCCCTCAACGCGTCGATCCTGGGGTCGGCCGCGAACCCGTCGGTGTAGCTCGCGGTCGTGATCTCGCCGTGGATCAGGGCGACGGCGACGATGTACTGCAGGCAATGGTCGCGCGCCGCGTAATTGGGCAGCAGTCCGGTCACGGCGATCTTGCTTTTCGCGAGGCCGTGCGTGGTGACCACCACCCTGGCGATCTCGCCAAGCCGGTCCCTTACCTGAGGATGGATCCGTGTTGCGGCTTCTGCCGCGGTCTGCGAGTGGCGCTGCGCGGGAAACGCGATCTTGAACTGGACGCGCTCGATCACTTGGGTGCCGAACGGTTGCGAGCAGCGGAACGGCTTGCCGCCGAGGCGCACGTCGTTGAAACCCCAGCGCGGGGCGCTCAGCGCGGAGGGATAGCCCATCTCGCCTCTCAACGCGAGCAGCGCGAGCTGCACGCCGCGGCTCGTCGCGTCGGCGGCCGCCCACGACTTGCGTGAACCGGCGTGCACGCCGAGGCGGTAGAGGTTGAGACTCTGTGTATCGATGACGGCATTGGAAAGCGCGTTCACGATTTCGTCGCGCGTGCCGCCGAGCATGTGCGTCGCGATGGCGGTGGAGGCGATCTTCACCAGGAACGTGGAATCGATGCCGATGCCGGGAACGTCGAGGGCGTTGTCCACCGCGAGCGCGCCTTGGATCTCGTACGCCTTGGTCATGGCGGCATACACATCGCGCATCTTGAGCGCGGCCCTGCCGTTCGCCACGCGCAGGCGGCTTAGATGATCAGCCACAGCCAGGATCGCGCCCAGGTTGTCCGACGGGTGACCGCCCGCCCACCACGTGTCGTTGAAGTCGAGCCAGCGCACCAGGCAGCTCGTGTCGAATGCTGCCTTCACCGGGTCGAGCCGGAACGAGGTGCCGGGCACGCGTGCACCGTGCGGGACCACGGTGCCCGGAACGACGGGGCCGAGCAGCTTCGCGCATTCGGGCACCTCGAACGCCTGCATCGCGCAGCCCACAGCGTCCATCAGGCACAACCGCGCCGACTCGAAAGCCGCGCGTTTCGTGACTTTGAACTCGTCGACGTAGCGCGCGATATCCACCAGCAGCGCATCGGGCGCGGGGCGGACATTGAGCGTTACGGAGGGCTGTTGCGAGGCGTTGGATTTGGTCGACACGCGTTGGACTCCTTCATGCGTCAAAACCGCGGCAGCTCGGGATGCGGCAACTGCCCGCCGCGCACGTGCATGCGGCTGTACTCGGCGCAGCGCGCAAGCGTCGGCACGGCCTTGCCGGGATTGAGCAGCGCATGCTCGTCGAACGCGTGTTTGACGCCGTGGAACAGCTCGAGCTCGGCGGGCTTGAACTGCACGCACATCTGGTTGATCTTTTCGATGCCCACCCCGTGCTCGCCGGTGATCGTGCCGCCGACCCTGATGCACAGCTCGAGGATCTCCGCGCCGAACTCCTCGGTGCGGCGCAACTGGTCGGGATCGTTCGCGTCGTACATGATGAGGGGATGCAGGTTGCCGTCGCCGGCGTGGAACACGTTCGCGCAGCGCAGGCCGTACTTCTTCTCCATCCGGGCGATACCCTGCAGCACTTCCCCGAGGCGTTTTCTCGGGATCGTGCCGTCCATGCAGTAATAGTCGGGCGTGAGCCTCCCGACCGCGGGAAAAGCCGCCTTGCGGCCGGCCCAGAACCTGAGCCGTTCGGCCTCGTCCCGTGAAGTGCGCATGCGTGTCGCCCCGCTCGCGCTCATCACTTCCTGGATGCGCTTGATCTCGTCCGCGACCTCCCCGGCGCTGCCGTCGCTCTCGGCGAGCAGGATCGCCTCGGCGTCGAGCGGGTAGCCGGCGTTGACGAAAGGCTCGACGGCGTGGGTCGCGGCCTTGTCCATCATTTCGAGGCCGGCGGGTACGATGCCCGCGGCGATGATGTCCGCTACCGCCTGCCCGGCGCGTCCGATGTCGTCGAACGCCGCCATCACGACCTGCGCGGTCTCGGGCCTGGGCAGGAGCTTTACCGTGATCTCGGTGATGACGCCGAGCATGCCTTCGGAGCCGGTCATCAGCGCGAGCAGGTCGTAGCCCGCGGCGTCGAGCCCGTCGCCGCCGATCTCGAGCGCCTCGCCGTCCATCGTCAGCACGCGCAGCTTCACGATGTTGTGCACCGTGAGGCCGTACTTGAGGCAGTGCACGCCGCCGGCGTTTTCCGCGATGTTGCCGCCGATGGTGCAGGCGATCTGGCTCGAGGGGTCGGGCGCGTAGTAGAGGCCGTAGGGTTCCGCCGCCTCCGAAATGGCGAGGTTGCGCACGCCGGGCTGCACCCGCGCGGTGCGCGCCACAGGATCGATCGCGAGGATGCGCATGAATTTCGCGAGCGAAAGCAGCACGCCGTCGGCGAGCGGCAACGCGCCGCCGGAGAGCCCGGTGCCCGCGCCGCGCGCAACGACCGGCACGCGCATTTCATGGCAGGTCTTCAGCACCATCCGGACCTGCTCTTCGCTTTCCGGCAGCGCGACGACCATCGGCACCCTGCGGTACGCCGACAACCCGTCGCATTCATAGGGCTTCAGGACCTCCCTGTCGGAAAGCACGCTGGGAGAGGGCAGGAAGGCGCGCAGCGCTTCTGCCACCTCGCGCTGCCGCGCACGGCTCATCGCGGAGGTTTCAACGGCGACGTTCATGGTTCCATTTTAACAAATGCGGAACGGGCGTGAGCCGCCGGCTCATGCCCGAATTGCGGAATCACGACGCGCGGTGTAACGTTACCCGGCGAGTTCAACACCGTGGAGGCATCGATATGAGGCATGCAGCGCTGGTAACCTGCCTGCTGTGGCTGGCGGCCGGCGTCGGCGGCGCGCCGCACGCGGGAGCCGCCTCGAAGGAGGAGATCGACGCTAGGGTGGAGGAAGCGATCGCCGAGTTCCACCAGCACACCGCCGCCGGCAAGCGGCTCGCGCAGAAGGCGGCCGGCATGCTGGTCTTCCCCAACGTGATCAAGGCCGGCATCGGCATCGGCGGCGAGTACGGCGAAGGCGCGCTGCTGGTGAAGGGCAGGGCCGTCGATTACTACAGCATCGCCGGCGCCTCGATCGGCTTTCAGCTCGGAGCGCAATCGAGAACGCAGCTTATCCTGTTCATGAACTCGAGGGTGCTCGACGGGTTTCGCAAGAGCCAGGGCTGGCAGGCCGGGGTGGACGGCAGCGTCGCGGTGGCGACGCTCGGCGCGGGCGGCGAGATCGGCACCGAGACCGCGAAGGAGCCGATCATCGGCTTCATCTTCTCGAACAGGGGGCTGATGTACAACCTGACCTTCGAGGGCTCCAAGATCACGAAGATCGAGCGCTGAGCCGCGGGTAATGTTCATTCCTCCCGATACGGCGGCGGTCGCTGCCGTAACGGAGCGCACGGCCGATTAGATGGCGAGCGCTACTCCGGGCGGTGCGCGGCCGCGGGCGGCACACCCGCAAATTCGGCAAGGATCATCTCGTTCAAATCGCGCGGCAACGGCGCAGCGCCGGAGCGCAGGATCGCGATCATCTGCTCGCGCTCGTGCTCCGGCAGCCTGCGGTACTCGTCCCTCGCCTGCGCCGCGAGCGCGCGCTTCTCCCCGTCCGAGAGCGCCGCGAGCTTGCGCTGCGCATCGCATACGGCGGCCGCTTTCCACGCGAACTCCTGGATGATGACCGGCTTCATCCTCGCGTGCTGCGGATCGGACAGTATGCGCATCAGGCCCGAGTGCGTCTCCTCGCGCTGCACCTGCGAGAGATAGCCGAAACACTGGTCGATCAGGATCCGCAGTTTCTGCGCTTCGGGCGGCGCGGCGGCGGTCGGAGGTTCCTGCTGCGGTATCGCGGTCGCAAGGCCCGGCCGTTGCTCGGGGCGGCTCGCCTCGGCTGCCGCCGAAGCGACCTGCCGCCCGAGGATGTTGAGCAGGAACAGGAGAAACGGCTCGGCGGCCGAAGCGGGCGACGACCACAAAGCGGCGATCAGGCACAGCGCGCCGCAGCGGAGACCCGCGCTCGAGCCGCGTCTGCGGCCGCGCCAAGCGCGCTTTGCCGAGGCTGCAACGCACCGGCGCGTATGCTCGACGAATCCTGCGACGAGCCTGTGCAGCGAGGCAGGGTGAGGCTGAAAGCGGTCCATGGCGCCTCCCTGAGGACGCGGGGAGGGTCATT
>JACQGO010000166.1 GCA_016199485.1 Betaproteobacteria bacterium | reverse complement strand
GGAAACCGAGGAGCAGTCGAAGTTTCTGCGGCTGCTCAAGTGCAACGAGATCCAGGGCCATCTGTCAAGCAAGCCGGTGCCTGCGGAGCAAGTGCCCGCGCTGCTCGAACGGGGCGGCAGGGCCGCCGCGAGTCGAAGCAGCGGGGGTTTCAATGCGTGGAGCGGATTCAGGGCTGACGTAGCGGCCGCACATGGGCAAAGTTTGCCCGAAGATGGGTAAAAGTAAGGGTAAGAAGCGAGCCCTGAAAGCGACTTGCCTTTCTTTCAGGGCATTACGGGGCTTGACTGGTGGAGAGAGTGGATTGTGCGCGGCTTGCATTGCCTCTGCGATCCGCGCATCCCTCGCTGCGCTCGGGACCGCCGGCGCAGACCTCGCGCCGGCGTCCAACCGGACATTCACCGGATGTCCGGTTGTAGTTCCGACATAACGCGCCCGCGGCGCATTAGTCTTCACTGAAACTCGCGCTGCTCGTTTTCGAACCAGTGGGTTCGTCCACACGCCCTATCCGCCAAATAAAAGAGCCCGCGAGGGGCTCTTTTATTTGGCGGAGAGAGTGGGATTCGAACCCACGACACGCTTTTGGCGTGTACACGCTCTCCAGGCGTGCGCCTTAGACCGCTCGGCCATCTCTCCGGGAGGGGGGAAAGTATACTACTTGACCAGCTCCTTGATCCTGTCGACGACCTCGGGGTTCGCGAGGGTGGACACGTCCCCCGGGTCCTGGTGGTTGGAGATCGCCGCGAGCACCCGGCGCATGATCTTGCCCGAGCGCGTCTTGGGCATGTCGGGGACGATGATGACCCCGTGCGGCTTGGCGATCGGGCCGATTTCGGAAATCACCGCCGCCATGATCCTGCTCGCGATGTTGTTGGACGCCTTCAAGCCGGGTTTCAAGGAGACGTAGAGGTCGGGCACCTTGCCCTTGATCTGATCGGTCACCGGAACAACCGCCGCTTCCGCCACCTCGGCGACGAGAAGCGCCGCCGACTCGATCTCCTTGGTGCCGAGCCGATGGCCGGCCACGTTGATCACATCGTCGATGCGGCCGAGGATGCGGTAGTAGCCGTCCGCCGCATGCACCGCGCCATCGCCCGCCATGTACGGCCAGTCCCGCCAGTTTTTGCTCTTGGGATTCCGGCAGTAGCGCGAGTAGTACTGTTTGACGAACCGGTCCGGATCCTTCCAGATGGTCTGGAAGGCGCCGGGCCAGGGGTTGCGGATGCAGATGTTGCCCGCCTTGCCCGAACCGGCCGGCAGCTCCTTGCCCTCGTCGTCGTAGATGACGGGATGAATGCCGGGGATTGCAGGGCCGGCGCTGCCCGGTTTCATCTTGTGGATCCCCGGCACGGTGCTGCAGAGGAAGCCGCCCGTCTCCGTCTGCCACCAGGTATCCACGATCACCGCTTCGCCCTTGCCGACCGCCTTGTGGTACCACTTCCAGACTTCAGGCTCGATCGGCTCTCCCACCGTCGTCATGTGCTTGAAGCGGTGGTTGTACTTCGCGGGCTCGTCGGCTCCGTCGCGCCGCAGCGCGCGGATCGCCGTGGGCGAGGTGTGGAAGATGTTGACCTCGAGATCCTCTGCGATGCGCCAGGGTCGCCCGGCGTCGGGGTAGGTCGGCAGGCCCTCGTAGACGACCGAGGAGGCGCCGAGCGCGAGGGGGCCATACACGATATAGGAATGGCCCGTGATCCAGCCGATGTCCGCCATGCACCAGTAGACGTCTTCGGGGTGGATGTCCTGGATGTACTTGGAAGTCCAGGTAACGTAAGCGAGATAACCTCCGGTGGAGTGCTGGCAGCCCTTGGGACGCCCCGTGGTGCCGCTGGTGTACATGAGAAAAAGCGGCGCCTCGGCCGGCATGGGCACGGGATCGACGCGCTTGCCGCGATGCGTCCTTAGAACATCGTTGACGAGGAAGTCGCGTCCTTCCACGAGCTTCGTCGGGCTCGAGTAGCGGCCCGGATGGCGCTGCCAGATCAGCACCTTGTCGACCTTGTGGCCGCCCTTCGCGGCTTCGGCGACCGCGATGTCGGCTTTTTCCTTGTGGTCGAGCGGCTTGCCGCCGCGGTAGTAGGCGTCCATGGTGATCAGCACGCGGCTCTCGGAATCGACGATGCGGTCCGCGCAGGCCTTGCCGCTGAAGCCGCTGAACACCTGGGAGTGAATCACGCCGAGCCGCGCGCAGGCGAGCATCGCGATCGGCAACTCCGCCACCATCGGCATGTGCAGCGTCACCCGGTCGCCCGTCTTCAGCCCGCAGAAGTCGCGCAGCAGGGCGGCGAACTCGTTGACGCGGACGAACAGCTCCTGGTAGGTGATGTGCTGGACCACCTCGTGCTCCAGCTCGGGCACGAAATGGATCGCCGTCTTGTTCCTGTGGCCGGCGAGATGCCGATCGACGCAGTTGTAGCAGGCGTTGAGCCTGCCGCCGACATACCAGCGCCAGAAAGGCGGGTTGCCGGTGTCTAGCGTCTTCTCCCAGTACTTGTACCAGTCGAGGAGGTCGGCGAATTCCTTGAAGCACTCGGGAAATTTGTCGAGGCTGAAGCGCTCGAAAACGCCCGGGTCTACGAGATTGGCCTGCGCGATGAACCTGCTCGAAGGATGGAAGTAGTCCTCCTCCGGCCAATG
This sequence comes from Betaproteobacteria bacterium, assembly GCA_016199485.1. Classification (GTDB taxonomy): domain Bacteria; phylum Pseudomonadota; class Gammaproteobacteria; order Burkholderiales; family SG8-41; genus JACQGO01. The sequence continues at coordinate 5,028 of JACQGO010000166.1, read as the reverse complement.
CACCGCGATCTGCGCCTCCGAGACATCGGCGCTCTGTTGCTCTCGGGAACGGCGGAGCGGCTTGTCCTTGGACATGGCGGTCCCTCCTTGGAGTCCGTGTAGACTCTTAATCTTCCGCGATGACGGTACAACGACGCGCACCAAGTCGCCGTCCACACGACGCATCAATCACGGTGCGTAATCTTTTCCTCCCCCGGTGCGGTCCCAGATCCTGGCGTGTGCGTTCACGGGCGCGCCTGCCGGGTACGACACCGGGCGCCAATTTTAACCCAACCCGCGCGTTGTGCAACAAATTGCACGGCGCCAGGGGCGCGGCGCCTCGCCGCGGATTCATGCGTATCGGCCACTGTAATGCGGGTGGCGACAGGGCGGGTTAACGGGCATAATAGCGGCCATTACGGCGGGCCTCCCCGCATTGCACGGTAGTGAATCTGGTCAGGTCCGGAAGGAAGCAGCCACAGCTATTCTCTGCAAGTGCCGGGGGTTAGGCTCGCCTCCCTTTTGCTTTTGCGCTATGATGCGAGCGGCCTCGCAACAACAACGGATAACAGCATGAGAATTGCGTCATGGTGCGTCGCCGCAGCGTTGCTCTCGGCGGGGAACGCGCATGCAGTGGACGGTTTCGCGGTGGAGGCGGGTAATGGCGACGCCACCGACATGGCGCGCATCGGCATACAGTGGAACTGGAAGAAGCGCTGGTTCCAGGGGGCGAGCTGGCATCTCGGCGGTTACTGGGACCTGCAACTCGGCTACTGGCGGGGGCACAGCGCTGCCGGCGGCAACAACACGATCACTGACCTCGGGCTCACGCCCGTGTTCCGGTTGCAGCAGAACGATCTCAAGGGGCTGTACGCCGAGGCCGCGATCGGTTTTCACCTGCTGTCGAAGACGGCGATCAACGCCGACCGCAAGTTCGGCAGCTCGTTCCAGTTCGGAGATCACGTCGGCGCCGGCTATCGTTTCGGAACGAAGGGCGAGTTCGACGTGAGCTACCGCTACCAGCACCTCTCGAACGGCGGGATCCAGCAGCCCAACCAGGGCATCAGCTTCAACCAGATCCGTTTCCAGTATCATTTCTAAGCCGGCAAGCGGCAAGCGGTACGCGGTAAAATACACGCAGTGTACAGCTGACCGTCAACCGCTTACCCGTTCGCCATGACCCAGGTTCTCGCCCGCAAGTGGCGGCCCAGGACGTTTTCCGAGATCGTCGGTCAGGAGCACGTGGTGAAGGCGCTCACCAACGCTCTCAAGCAGCAGCGCCTGCACCACGCGTACCTGTTCACCGGCACCCGCGGCGTCGGCAAGACCACGCTTGCGCGCGTCATCGCGAAATCCCTCAACTGCGAGACCGGTGTCACCGACACGCCGTGCGGCAAGTGCGGTGCGTGCATGGAAATCGATGCCGGGCGGTTCGTCGATCTGCTGGAGCTCGACGCGGCCTCCAACACCCAGGTCGACAACATGCGCGAGCTGCTGGAGAACGCGCTCTACGCGCCGACCACCGGGCGCTACAAGATCTATATCATCGACGAAGTGCACATGCTCTCGCGCAACGCGTTCAACGCCATGTTGAAGACGCTGGAGGAGCCGCCGCAGCACGTCAAGTTCATCCTGGCCACCACCGATCCGCAGAAGGTTCCGGTCACCGTGCTTTCGCGTTGCCTGCAGTTCAATCTGAAGCAGATTCCGCGCGAGCAGATCCGCGACCAGCTCGCGAAGATCCTGCGGCTCGAAGGCATCGAGTCCGATGCGCCGGCGCTCGCGCAGCTCGCGCGCGCGGCGCGCGGGAGCATGCGCGATGCGCTGAGCCTGCTCGATCAGGCAATCGCGCACGGCGCGGGGAAGGTCGAGGAAGCTTCGGTGCGCGCGATGCTCGGCGCGGTGGACCAGGACTATCTTTACGCGATCCTCCGGGCGCTTGCCGCGGGCGACGGCGCCGCGATGGTCGCGCAGGCCGACGCCATGGCCGCGCGCAGCCTTTCTTTCGAGGCCGCGCTGCAGGAGCTCGCGACCCTGTTGCACCGGGCCGCATTGCTGCAATCGGTGGGAGAGGCGGTCGTCGAAGAGGATCCGGAGCGCGCCGCGCTGGACGAAGTGGCGCAGGCGTTCGAGCCGGAAGAAGTGCAGTTGCTCTACCAGATCGCGTTGCACGGGCGCAACGATATCGGGCTGGCGCCAGACGAGTATGCCGGGTTCACGATGACGCTGCTGCGCATGCTGGCCTTTGCGCCAGGCGACGCACAGGCCGGCGGCCGAACGCAGGCGGCACGCCCGGTGCGGGCGCGCGGCGACGCGGCCGTTCCCGCCGCGGAAGCCGCCGAGGTAAAAAAAAATCCCGCGGCGGCGGGCTGGCCTGAGCTGATCGCGCAGCTCAAGCTCACCGGCATGGCCAAGATGCTTGCCGAGCACTGCGAACTCGTCGCCTGGGAGGGCGCGCGCATCGAGCTCAAGGTACCCGAAACACACCGCCATCTGCTCGAGAAAGCGTACCAGGACAGGCTCAAGGCGGCGCTCGAGCAGCGTCTCGGGAACACGGTGCGGCTGGTGTTCGCCGTGGGCAACGGCAGCGGCAACACCCCCGCGGAAATTGCGGATCGCGAAAAACAGACGAAGCAGGCCGGCGCAATCGCGGCGATCGAGCAGGATCCGTTCGTGCGGGATCTGGTCGAGAATTTCGACGCCAAGGTGATCGAGTCCACGATCAAACCGGTCCAGTAACGGGAGAAAACGATGAAAGGTGGCCTCGCGGGGCTGATGAAACAGGCCCAGCAGATGCAGGAGAAGATGAAACGCATGCAGGAGCAGCTCGCCACGGTCGAGGTCGAGGGGCAGTCGGGGGCGGGCATGGTCAAGGTGGTGATGACCTGCCGCCACGATGTCAAGCGCGTAGCGATCGACGAGAGCCTGCTCAAGGACGAGAAGGAAATGCTCGAAGACCTGATCGCCGCAGCGGTCAACGACGCGGTGCGGCGCGTCGAAGCAGCCGTTCAGGAACAGATGGGCGGCCTTGCCGTCGGGCTCGGCATGCCGCCGGGGTTCAAGCTGCCGTTCTAGAGAGTTTCAGGTTCCAAGTTTCAGGTTCCAAGTCGTACTGCGTGACTTATGCGTAGGTCAGGGCATGAAACCCGGAACCTTGAACCTGGAACCTGGAACTAGGAACCTTTTGAACCTTGAACCTGGAACCGATACATTGTGAAAGGTCCATCCTCGCTCGAAGAATTGATCGACTCGCTGCGTTGTCTCCCGGGGGTGGGGCCTAAGTCGGCACAGCGCATGGCCTACCATCTGCTGCAGCGCGCCCGCCCGGGAGCGCAGCGCCTCGCCCAGGCGCTCACCCAGGCGCTCGAGCGCATCCGCCATTGCGAGATGTGCAACAGCTTCGCCGAGGAGGCGGTGTGCGCGCTGTGCCGTTCGCCGCGCCGCGACAAGAGCCTGCTGTGCGTGGTCGAATCGCCGACCGACCTCGCGATGGTCGAACAGGCGCAGTGCTATCAGGGTCTGTATTTCGTCCTGATGGGACGGCTGTCCCCGCTTGACGGAATCGGCCCCAGGGAAATCCATCTCGAGCGCCTGATCGAGCGCGCGAGCGGCGGCGAGGTACAGGAGGTCATCCTCGCCACCAATTTCACCGTCGAGGGGGAGGCGACTGCGCATTATATCGGCGAGCTGCTGCGCGCCAAGGGGCTGAAGGTGAGCCGCATCGCGCGCGGGCTGCCGGCAGGCGGGGAACTCGAACACGTCGATAGCAGCACGCTCGCCCAGGCAGTGGTCGAGCGGCGCGAGGCGTGAACCCGCCTCGCGTGTGCGGCCGCAAGACGCTACAAGCCGTCTCACGAATGGCGTCGAGACCGAAAAGCCAATAGACAGGATGAACAGGATGAAAACAGGATTTGCAAGATCAAATTCAATCCAATCCTGCGAATCTTGGGGAATCCTGTAAATCCTGTCCATTGGGTTTTTGAGACCAAGCCGCTTTTGATTTCGCCCATGAAATCACCGAGCAGAGCCTCTTGCGGCGCCGCCAGCCAGAAGCTGCACAAGCTGCTCGCGCAGGCGGGGCTCGGTTCACGCCGCGAGATGGAGCAGTGGATCCGCGAAGGGCGTGTTACCGTGAACGGCGTGAAAGCCGAGATCGGCTTGCGCGTCGGGCCCCGTGACCTCGTCAAGGTGGGCAGGCGCGTGGTGCGCTGGAAGCCGTCGCGCCGGCTGCCGCGCATCCTGATCTATCACAAGCCCGAGGGCGAAGTCGTGAGCCGCGACGATCCGCAGCATCGCCCCAGCGTGTTCGCGCGCCTTCCCCTGCTGCGCGGTGCGAAATGGCTGTCCATCGGGCGTCTCGACTTCAACACGTGCGGACTGCTGGTGTTCACCACGTCAGGGGAACTCGTGCACCGCATGACGCACCCGCGCTTCGCGGTGGAGCGCGAATATGCGGTGCGGGTGCTCGGCCGGCTCACTGAAGAGCAGGCGCGGTTGCTCACGAGCGGCGTTGCGCTTGCCGACGGAATGGCGCGCTTCGAATCGCTGACCGACGAAGGCGGCGAAGGCGCCAACCATTGGTACCGTGTCGTCGTGAAGGAAGGGCGCAATCGCGTTGTGCGGCGTATGTTCGAGCATATCGGGCTTACCGTGAGCCGGCTGATGCGGGTGCGCTTCGGCGTCCTGAGCCTGCCGCCGCGGCTCAAACGCGGGTGCTGCCAGGAACTCACCGCGGCGGAAACCAGGCGGCTGCTCGATTGGGTCGAACTAACCGCGGGCGGCGCGTAGCGGGGAGGCGGCCCGCGCTCGCGCAGGGCGGTGTTTCGCGAGCGGTCCGTCGGGCAGCTCTTCGCGTCCCAGCAGGAATACGCGGTCATCCCCGCCGCTCGTCGTCGGCCACGTGAAGACGACGCGCGGGAAAGCCCGCTCAAGGGCGGCGCGGTTGTGGCCGATCTCCACCACCAGCATGCCGCGCGGGTTGAGGTGCTCGCGCGCCTCTCCGAGTATCGCGCGCACCACGTCGAGGCCGTCCTTGCCGCCGGCGAGCGC
>JACQGO010000141.1 GCA_016199485.1 Betaproteobacteria bacterium | reverse complement strand
CCACGGATGAAGGCGATCTGCGCCTGGCGCAGCGCTTCCGCCTTGGTGAGATTCTGCTGTTCCCGCACGCGGTAGAGGTTCTGCATCAGCAGCCCCGTGCTCGCATCGGCCACGGGCCACAGCGTCGCAATCACCCCTCGCGCACCCTGCCGCTGCGCGAGCGCCCCGAAGCCCTCGATCTCCTGCCCATTGGCATCCCGCCCGCCTCCCACCGCCGTGTCGCAAGCAGAGAGCGTGATGAGATCCACGTTCCTGAAGTCAAAATCGTTCTCCTTCATCTCGCGCAGCGTGAGCCGGCTGCCGTCACCGAGCAGCAGGAAGGAGTTGGATTCCGTGCCCGGCTGGAATACGAAGTGAGAGGCCACATGCAGCACCGGGTAAGCCTTGTCCAGCGCATCGCGCATGCGGCTCGCGGTGAAGGCATCATCGAAATGCGCCTCGCCCGGCAGCACCCCGCGATCTCCGGCACGGATGATGCCCTCCAGCTCCTGGCGCACCGCGGGAAGCGGGCTGAAGCCCTCCACCCAGCGCGTGAGTCCCAGCCCCGCCAGGCGCCAGTTTGCCTGCGGGGTGTCTTTCAACTTGTCTTTGGCCGCTTCGGTGAAGATCGCGAGCCGATAGCTCTCAACCATGTAGCCCTTGCCGTCGTGCAGCGCGGCGAGCGGGATATAGCGCAGCGCCCCGTCCAGGGAGATCATGAGGGTTTGCGCCTTCGCCTGGCGCAGGTCTTCTGCCACCGGGCCTATGAGCAGGCTGTAGAGCTCCTGCGCAACGGGTAGTGCATTGCTCCTCGGGTTTTGCAGCACGCGCCGGAACTGCTCGATCTTGCGGTTCAGTTCCCTCTGACCGACCTTGGCCTCGCGCGCGATCTGCACCGAGGGCGTAGTAAGGAGAATCCGCAGCTTCTCCTCCCCCATGAGGTAATGCAGGGTGACTGCCCCGTGTCCCAGGCTCGCGAGCGTGCCTTGCAGCGCCCGCAGATTCGCCAGGCCCCGCTCGCCCACCTCGGCGGCGCGGCCCGCCCCGGCCTGCGCCACCTCCTTCATGAGCGCGCCCAGGAATTGATCGAACGCGAGCCGCGCCACTCTAAGGTCCGCCTCGACCTGTGTCCTGCGGGCCTGCTCGGCTTCCGAAAGTCCGAGCCGGGCTTTACGCCGCAGTTCTTCCCGCTCCGTCCCGAGCGCAGCCAGCCTGCCGCTCACTTCTGCATAGCGCTTCTGCCAGGCTGCCTCCTGCGCGGTCAACGCAGTCTGGGTGGTGCGCGGGTCGCTCTTCGCATCGCGGCGAATAAAGTCGAAGAATTCTTCCTCCTTCAACATCGCCATCACCTGCTGCGCTTCGGGGAGGCGCCCTTGATCAATCAGCACATCGGCAAGGCCGCGATAAACATCGGTCTTGTTCCCCAGGAACGACCGCTGGAGTCCGGGGTCGAGGGTAATGAGCCGGGCACGCAGGCTCTGGATCGTATTCACCGCCTGCTTGCCGAAAAAGATGGCAAGATCGCTCCTGCCTTCGCGCGACAAAATCAAGCGCAATCCATTCTGAACGCGCCACAACGTTTCACTAATGTTCTTGTCGCTCGCGATCTTCAGCGCACGCTGGAGCAGCGGTACAGCCTTTTGATGTTCGCCCGCCGCCAGATAGAGCCCCGCAAGGTTGTTGAGAATGAACGCGACCGCCGGGTGGTCCGGCCCGGCCCCTTTCTCCGTCATGGAAAGGCTTCGCTCGTACAGCGGGAGCGCCGTCGCATACTCGCCCATGTCCTGATATAGCACCGCCAGGTTCTGGAGAACATTCGCCAGGGGCGCAGCTTCCGGGCCGAATTTCTGTTCATAGATCGACCGGCTTTTCTGGTACAGCGGTAACGCCTTTGAATATTCGCCCATCGCCCAATATTGGCGCGCCATGCTTTCCAGGCTCCTCGCAACCGCCCTATCCCGGCTGCCCCTCTTCTCAAATATCGCGAGGCTTTTTTCCAGCAGGGACAGCGCTCTCGCATGCTCTCCAATCAGGTCGTACACCGCCGCCATGCCGTGCAGGATCGTTGCCGCCAACGACTCTTCGATTCCGGCCATGACAGGGGCTTCTGCCCTCAGTTTCTCGACGATCGCGAGGTTGGTTTCCAGGAGCGCCAGCGCTCTCGTCTGCTCACCGGCCATGTAGTACAGCATCGCCATGTTGTAGCGGGTTTGGCTGAGGCCAATCACGGCTTCAATATTCCCGGGGACGAGCGTTTTCTCGCGAATCGCCAGATTTCGCTCTTGCAGCGGCACCGCGCGTACTGCGTCGCCCATCGACACGTACAGCTGCACGATGACCGCAAGCCGTCTGGCTGTCTCAACTTGCCGCGCGCCGCGTGCTTTTTCGTGGATCGCCAAAGCGCGTTCGTAATGACGTACCGCTTCAGGCCGGGTTCCGAGATCTCTATGCGCATCTCCGAGCGCATCGAGCAGCGGAAGAAGTCTCGGATCCTCTCCATGGAGCGTCTGCTCACGCAAGGTCAGCGCCCGCTCGTAGAGCGGGATGGCTTTCCTGAAATCACGCGCTCTCGCCGCCGCGCGCCCCTCCTGGAACAGTCTTTCGGCGTCGTGCAGCCGCGGGTCGCCCGCCTGCTGTTTTTCCTGCTGCGCGTGGACAGCCGGCGCATACGCGACCAAGCTCATGCCCGCCAGCAGCAAGATGACCCGTAACCAACGCCCCTTGCTCATGGCCTGCTCCGCCTCATCGCGCTGCCGGTCCTCGGCGGGAATCCCCGCTACAACCAGTTCCCCATCAGGATGAACGGCGCCCAGTAGAAGGGGTGGGCGTAGGGCGCAGCGGCCTGCGCGGCGGCCGGAGCGGCGTCGGCGCGCCGCGCGCCGCGTGTGGCATCGTCGGACGCGGTCCCCGCCGCGGCGCCGCGAATGAACCCGAGCTGCGCCCGGCGCAGCGCCTCGGCCTTGGTGATCGAAGGATCGGACTGCCGGATGCGGTAGAACGCCCGCATGAAATCCCCGGTGCCGCGATCGGCCACCGGCCACAGCGTCGCGAGCACGCCCTTTGCGCCCTGCCGCTGCGCAAGCGCGCCGAAGCCCTCGATCTCGCGGCCGTTCGCATCCTTGCCACCTCCCACCGCCGTCTCGCACGCCGAGAGCGTGATGAGGTCCACGTCGCGGAAGCGGTAACGGCGCAACTCGGCGAGCGAGAGCTGGTTGCCGTCACCCAGCAGCAGGAACGAATTGGCTTCGATGCCCGGCCGGAACACGAAATGGCTTGCGATGTGCAGCACCGGCGGGCGCCTGTCGAGCGTGGCGCGCAGCCGTTCGGCGTTGAACTGCTCGTCGAAATGCACCTCGCCCGGGAGGATGCCGTCCCTGACGATGCCCTCGAGTTCTTCCCGCACCGCCGGCAGCGGGCTGAAGCCTTCGATCTGGCGCGTCAGCCCCAGCCCCGCGAACTGCCACCGGCCTTCCGGCCGGTCCTTGAGCCGGTCCTTTGCCGCTTCGGTATAGAGTGCCAGCGCGTAGCTCTCGGCAAGATAGCGCTCGCCATCGTGCAGCGCGGCGAGCGGCAGGTAGCGCAGCGCTCCGTCGAGCGAGACCATGAGCGTGCGTGCGCCGGCCTGTTTGAGGTCCGCTGCGACGGGTTCGACGAGCAGCCGGTACAGCTCCTGCGCCAGCGGCAGTGGGTTCTGCTTTGGATTCTGCAGTACCCGGCGGTAGGCCTGGATCTTCTGGTTCAGGTCGGCTGCCGCGATGCGCGCTTCGCGCGCGAGCTGCACTTGCGGCGTGGTAAGCACGATGTGCGTGCGTTCCGGAAGCACCAGGTAGTGCAGGGTCACCGCCCCGTGCCCGAGCGCGGCCAGCGTATCCTGCAGCGCCTGGAGGTCACCCAGATTGCGCCGTCCGATCTCGAGGGAGCGCTCGCTGCTCGCGGTCGCGGCCAGTTCGCGCATCAGGTCTCCCATGAACTTCTCGAAGGCCTGCTGGCCCACATCGCGGTCGCGCTCCAGCTCCGCCCGTCGCGTCTTCTCGGCGTCGCTCAGACCGGCGCGCGCCTTGCGCTCCAGCGCTTCGAGCTCGGCACCGATCGCGGCAAGACGCCCGCGAATCTCGGCAAAACGCGCGGACCACCGGCTCTCTTCACCCGTGAGCGCCGCCTGCGTTTTTCTCACGTCCTCGTTTCCCCCGCTGCGCAAGTACTCGAAAAGCTCGTCTTCCTTGAGCATCGCCAGCACCTGCTGCGCCTCGGGCAGCCGCCCCCGCTCCACCAGCCAGCCGGCGAGCGTCTGGTAGTACGTCGAGCGGCTTGCGGCAAACTGGCGCTGGATTTCCTGATCCGCACCGCTCAGGCTCGCGCGTGCCGCCTGCGCCGCGTTTACCGCGCCCTTGCCGAGCAATATCGCCAGTTCCCAATGCTTCTGCCTTGCAAAATGCTGCGCGTAGGCGAATTGCGCTTCGGCGCGCACGATGGAATCGGGCCGCAGTTGCGCCTCGGCCTGGGCCTGTTCGAAGTGCATCATTGCCTCGCGCGCGTTGCCCCGCACGCTTTCGAACTCCGCCCGGCCCAGCAGGATGGCGATTCGTTCCGGCGCGCCCCGGCGCCGCATGCGCGAGGCGAGCTCGTGCGCGCGGGCGTAGCTCGCAGCAGCGGCGGCGTGGTTGCCCAGCGCGGCGTCGGTCTGGCCGATGAAGGTGAGCAAGCGCACGAAATCGAGCGACCGGTCCTTCAGTTCCTCTGAGAGCGCCAGCGCGCGCCGCAATACCTTGTTCGCCTCGGCCATGTCCCCGATGCGCAGATGCACCAGCCCCAGCTCGATCAGGGGCTTGATCCGGACCTTGGTGGAAATGATCCTGGTCGCGTTCGCGACCGCGCGCATGATGGGGTCGTTGGAGAAGGACTCCGGAAGCGTTCCCTGGATGATGTCGCCCACTTCCTCTGATTCCCTCGAAACGGTTCGGAGCAGGGCGCGCGCTCGCTCCAACTGGCCGAGGTCGACGAGGAGCGCGCCCAACCACCTGGCCGCTACATCGCGACCGCCGCGACTGCGCGCGAGATCGAGCGCGATTTCGGCAGCCCGCGCCGCATCCGACAGCGCACCCCGCTCGCGATGCACGTTGGCAATATCGGCGACCGCCTCGATCACGCCGCTGTCGGTGTCCGCCAGGACCCTTCTGCGGATGTTGAGAACGCGCTGATAGGTGCCCAGCGCCTCGTCGAAGCGGCCCTCGGTCCTCTGGATGCTGCCCAGGTGGCTGAACCACTTCGCGACGGTGAGCGTGGCGTCCCTGTCCGCAAAAACACTTTCCTCGCCGCGCTTGCGGTACTCCGCGATCACCACGTCGATCAGCGACGCGGCCTCGTTGAGCCGGTCGGCATCGACGTAGTAGCGGCGCAAGGTGTCGAGCGCGTCGTTCGAATCCTTGTGGAAAGGCCCGTGCTCCTTCAGCTTCGCGTCGGCGTAGCGGCGTTGCAGCTCGATCGCCTTGTCGTGATTGCCGGCGCTGTTGTACTTGCCGGCGGCGCTGCTGAGGTAGATGTCGGGGCCCAGGTTACCGACCCTGTCGCTTCTTGCGGACTCGACTTCGAACCGCCTTTCCTCCACGCGGGCGGCGTCCTCCATCCTTCCCATGAACTCGTAGGCGTTCGAAAGCACGCCGAGCGCCATGGGCAAAGCGGAATCGTCGGGCCTGCGATCCGGCCGCTGATCCAGGCTCTCAACCTGGCGCTCCGCGTGTTGCACGGCCTGCTCGCCCGCGGCCCGGGAGCGCGCGACTTCGCCCAGGATGTCGAAGATGCGCGCAGCTTCAAGATACAGCGAGGCCGCACCCCGCGCACACGGCTCCGGCGTCTGGCATGCCTGTGCCGCGCGCTCGTACACATCGGCCGCTCGCCGTTTCTGCCCCGCGTTCTCGAAGGCGTCCGCCGCATGGGCAAGCTCCTCGGCCGGATGACTGTCCGAAAACGATCGGGTAATTCCTGACTGGGCAGCAGCCCCGGCCGCGGTCCTCCTTTCGAACATGGCGACGCGCAATTCCGCGAGGCGAAGCGAAGTCCTGCGCACTTCGTCCAGCTCCTTGGCGCGCTGATACGAGAAAATGAGGTCCTGCAGGGCGCGCGCGAGCGCCTGGTCCCGTTCCGCGGCCGGCTCGGCGGACGAAAGGCGAGCCACGTATTTCTGGAGGAAACCGCGCTGCAACGAGAGCAGGCGCTTCGCCGGGGCGGATTCATCGTCAAACTTCAGATCGAGGAGGATCGATGTCAGGCTCCGCGAGACCTCGCCGCCGTCCAGGGTTCCGGCGTCGTAGGCGCGCACGAGGACCTCGGCGGCCCGCACCAAGCGGTCACGCGCGCTGTCTTCCTCACCGAGGCTCACGCGGGCGCGCGCGGTCCAAAGCAGCAGATCGCTCACTTCCTTGACCTGGCCTCCGTCCGGTTTGCTCCCGAGATCGGGGACGACCATCTCCAGGGCCTGTTCGGCGACTTCCAGCGCGAGGCGCAAGGCGCGAACGTCCTTGGCCTTGTATCGTGCTTCGGCGTCGAACGACACAAGGTTTGAAAGCACGCGTTCGATCTGCGAGCCAAAGCTTCCGGGAACTCCGAGAACCAGCGTGCGCGCGACCGAAGCGGAGCCCTTGCCCAGCAAATCCCTGACTTGCTCCAGCGCGCGGACCGCCCGGCTGTAATCCCCGCTGCGGACGCCGTCGTATGCACGCCGAACCAGGTTGCCGACGGCCTCGGGACTGTCCGGCCCCTGAAGGCGCGCGGTGAACGCGTCCAGACGATCGCGCACGGCAGCCACGCCCGGGAACTTTGGATCGAGGCTCCGCACGCTACGCTCCAGGTCGTCCAGATCCTCCTTCCTGGCCTCCCGCAGGCGCTCGAGCGCAGCGAGATCGCGTTCGACCGCGCGCAGCTTTCTTGCTTCGATCGCGGCGTCGGCAGGTTGCTCCCGCCCGTATCGCGTGCGCTGCAGCGAGGACAGCGCGTCAAGAACGCTGTGCGCCTTGACCAGGCCGCGCTCATGAGCCTGCTCGATTTCGTTCGCGTCGCGCTCCAGCAGCGCCACGGCCTCATCGCGCCGTCCAATCACGACCAGCGCACCGGAGAGACTGTCCCGCAACTCGGAAACCCTCTGGAAACGGACGATCTCATCCTCGGATGGCTGTCGCGGCAGCTCACCGCTTTCCAGGCGTCGCAGAATGCCGGCCGCGAATTGCACGCTACGTTCGAGCAGCGCCCGCGCTCGTTGCGGCGCATCCTTTTCCTCTGCCAGTGTTTGCACGTGCCTGAGCAGATTGTTGACCCACCCCCAAAGCTCCGCGGCATTCGCCGAAGCCATCAGCTTCTCGGCCACCTCCTGAGCCCGTGAGAAAAGCTTCAGCGCTTCAGGGTAGTTTTTCTGTCCGACGTGGTTAGCCGCGAGACCGAATAGCGCGAACAGCACTTCTGGATGTGCCGACCCGTAGGCACGCGTCGCCCGTTCCAGCGCCTGCTCGCGCAGCTCTTGTGCCTCCACATATTTGCGGTCGAGTTCGAGGCTGAAAGCGCGATCGTTGAGCTCCGAGAGTTCTTGCAGAACGGGATCGGGGCGCTCCGTTGCCTGCGCCTGAGGCTTTGCCGGCAGTTCCTGCGTAAGCGCCGGCGCGCCCGGAAAGCCCAAAAACAGGATTGCCGCGAGGCCTGCCACGGCGCGGCGCCCCGGATACTCGTGATAAGCCGTCCCCGCCGCAGCGGCGGGCACCAGGCTGCGGTTTACGACGATAGTCGCATTACGGCGAGCGAAATCCATGCGTAGTCCCCTCCACGCGACACCCGAATTACATTGATAATCCTATTTCGGTACCGTGTTCCACGTAAAAAGCCTGATCGCCGTACTGCCCAGCGCTTGCGACGACATCCGCGCGCCGCGGGTGCGTTCGGTCGCGAAACCGATGTCTTCGAGCATTTCGACGATGCCCTGGCCGCGGCCACGCGTGCGTTCGAGCCGCGCCTGGGCGAGGAAGCCGAAGTCGGCTCGCTCCGCGCCGGGCGGCGCTTCGACCGCGATTACCATCAGGCTCTCGCGGCCCACCGTGTCGACGGTGATATCGATCGTGCCGCTCGGCGAGAATTCGCCTCCGGCGGGGATGCGATTGTCTTCCCCCCCCTGCGGAAAGAGCGGCGTGATGCCGTACTGGCTGTCGATCAGCAGGATCGTCACGTCGACCGGCCTGGTGTGACGGTTGTTGACGCGCAGCTCCAGCTTGTCGCCGTCGCGCAGGCTGGGGATCTGCGTGGGGTTGAAGTCGAAGCGCCTGCCGGCGCGCTGCCCGGAGATCCTCACGTCGAGCTTCTGCGCGACCGGACCCGCCGCGGTCTGTGCCGCGACACGCAGCAGATTTACGACCTTGGCGATGCGTTTCAGGCTGTCGATGAGCTTCTCGCGCAACTGCGCCTCGCTGTTCGCGGCGAGATCGATCGAAAGCGATTTTGTCGGCCCTTTCTCGACGATCTCGGCCGAGGGGGGGAGGAACCAGAGATGGTTGCCGCGCAACGCGAGGCGGATGTCCCCGCTCTGGCCGGCCGGCGCCCACGTGACCCTGAGGCCCTGGATCTTTTCCTTCGAAAGCCGCTCGAGCACTCCCCGCGCCCTCGCGTCATGGGGCCCCGGCTTCCTGCCCGCGGGAGGCAGCGCAACGCGCAGCATCAGCGTGAGGTTCGGGTTGACGAGCCGCGCATAGGCGTCCTCCGGGATCGAAGCGGGGTTCAGCTTCGGCTTGCCGCCGTATTCGGCGGGCGCGAGATCGGACTGCAGCACGTCGACCCGGGTCGCGGTGAGAAAACCGATCGCCTTCGGATCGGGATCCGCCGGGTTGGCGACGACCGAGAAGATCGCGCCCTCCGCGAGCTGGTGCAGCACGCCCGCGTCGATCTTCAGCGCGCTTCCCGTCTTGCTGATTCTCCATTGATTTACCTGCGCGCCGACCTGCGTCCCGAACACCGGCGCGTCGAGGCTGGGCCCTTCAAATGCCGGCGTCGGCTGGCTCTGGCCGCGCGCGCGGTAGCGCTGCAACACCTGCTGCGCGGCCTGGCGGTAGGTCATCGCCGGATTCATCGCCAGCACTTCGGACAGGGTGTAGGTGAACACCCCCTGATTGCGCTTGCGCGGGTCGCCGGCGTTCAGATTCGCCGGCAGCGGCTGCTCCGGCGCGCGTTCCCACGATTGCCCGGCGTAGAACGCGACGAAGCCTCCCGCGCCGGGCGCCGGTTTCGCCGCCTGCAATGCGGTCATCGGCGCCTGGCTTTCCGGCCCGCCGCGCGTCCTCGGCAACACTTCGTCCGCGCGTTTCTTGGCCCTGTCGCGCGCGGCGACCGGGATGCCAAGATCGTCGGGGTTCACGTTGCGGTAGCGCACCCCCGGATCCTCGATGCCGCGCGTGATCGTCCCCGCATAACAGTTGTCGAAAATCGCCCACACGAACGCGCCACGGTTGCGGATCGCGGTGATCGCCGCGCCGAGCTCGTCGTCCACGATCGCGTTCTGCACGGCGCCCGCCCTGTCTTCCCACTTGCCGATGTCGCGCGGCAGGAAGATCTCGTCGAGCCCGTCGTACTCGGGGTTGCTGGCCCCGATGTTTCTCGCCGGCTGCTGCGAGCCGTGGCCGGCGAAGAACAGCAGCACGAAATCGCCTTTCCCCGCCTTGCCCGCGAGCGCCTTCAATTCATTCAGGATCGCCGCGCGGGTAGGCTCGCCGTGCGCGCCCCTGACCTTGTCGGCGAGCACGCGGACGTTCTGCGCCGTAAAGCCGCGCTGCATCAGCACCCCGCGCATCAGGTCCACGTCGTTCTGCGGCCCCAAGAGCTGGAGGCTTTCGCGCAGCGACGGGTAGCTCGACACGCCCACGAGCAACGCGTAGCGCTGCGATGCAAAAGCCGGTTCCGGGAAGAACAAAGCCGCGCATGTCGCAAACAGCGCGCAGGTGAACCCAACCGTATCTCTGAATATCCGTACCGGTATCATGTTTGCGTCTTTACTCCGGGCTACCGTGCAGCCGTCGAATAAAAAAAGGCGCTCGCCGCGCCTTCAATGTTTTCTGCCTCCGCCATCCCTTTGTGTGCATCGTGGCGAATTGCCCGGCGGGGTTCAGATACTCCGGACTGTGTTGCGCCCGGCGGACTGCCCGCCGGGCGCAACACCCACCAACCGGAATCAGTTGGACAGCATCCGGTACTGGTTCCAGACGTTACCCAGGTTGCGGACCTTGATCCGGAAGTCACCGGTGAACGCCGGCGTCCAGCGGCAGCCTTCGTCGTCGCTGGGACCGTCGGAACGGCAGATCACGTTGCCGTACTGATCCTCGACGATCAGATCGAGGTCGGTATCGCCGTCGCCGCTGATCAGGACAACAGCCGGCTCGCGTCCCCTGAAGGCGACGGTATACACGTCCGTCGTGCGCGCGTTGACGCGGTCAACATGGCGGATCGGCCCAGGGATTGCGCCGCGCGGCTTGTCCTTCGCCGCTTCATCCGCCAGCGCGATGAGGTCCTTGCGGCCCCCGGCATATTGCTTGGCGCGGGCCAACAGCCCCGAAACCGAGGTGTCGCGCGCTGCCGGCGCCTTACCTGCGTCGGCCGGCGGCTTGCCCTCCGAAGCCTTCTGGCGCTTTTCGTCCCTTACGCCCACCTGCGCCTGCAGCCGCGCCGCCATGATGAGCGCTATGGCGTCCTTGTTCCTGTCGCCATAGCGCGCCAACTGGTCCGCGAGCTGCGCGGTCGCAGCCGCGTCCACCTGCGGGCCGGACGGCTTCCGGGCGCTGTCAACATTTCGCCCTTTCTTCGCCGGCGCAGCCTTGCCTTCGGCGGAGTAGCTCGGCGTGGCAGCGACGAGCGCCAGGGCCATGGGTATTGCGATCAAACCTGTCGAGAATCTACGAACGTCCATCTTCTTCTCCTTTCTGAGGTGAAAAAAACACGAAGCCACCGAGGTTACTCTGAAACTGTCAAGGCCATGGCATATCAAACACCCCTCCTATGCCGGTATCGCGCCGGCCCGCGGCTTCCGTCAGGCGTCTGCCGTATGCCACCGGCCGTTCTGGCAACCTGGTGCCCGCCGGTGTAGCCGGCGGCACTTCTGCCATGCCCAAGTAGACGCCCCCCCTTGAAGAATGTCAGGACTGAGCGCGCTACCGACCGCGTGCCCCACACCGTTTTTCTTGTTTCTTGCCGGTGCGGCGGAATACCCCTCCGCCCCACGCATCCGTCATGCGCTTTGTCCGAAGGACATCATAACGCCGTACACCCCAAAAAAACAACGTGCGCGCAGCGGCCGCCTCGACCACCCATGCTGTTCCCCTTTCGACGGACGATTGAAGAAACTAATTGTGTGCCGCGTGCGGTTCGGGCCGTTGCGCGAGCGCGCCGGCGGGCGTCCTTTCGGCAATCCACTCCACGCCGGTCACCACGATCCTGCGCTCGAGGTAGCTGAACATCCGGTCGCCGCCTCCGAACCGCTTCAGCGTGAGCGTCACGACCCCGTTCGCCCTCGAAAGACGGCGGTGGAGATCCTCCATGGTGATTACGGGCTCACCGTCGAGCAGCTCCAGGATGTCGCCCTTGTTGAGCTCCTTGGACTCGCCTTCGGAGCCGCGCTCGATGTGGTGCACCATGAACCGGCTGTCAGTGAATTCGGGCGTATCCTTCACCGGGATCGGGGCAAACAGCAGCCCCGCGGCAAGCACGCCGCGGGCATCGACCACATGCGGCTGCGGTTCAGCGCGGCCTTCCACGATCATTTCGGACCCGCCGCGCTCGATCTTGAGCCGGAAACCGTCGAGGCGCCCGCGCAGCGCGTGCAGGAGCTGGGTTTCGTTCTGGATCCTTCCCGGAACGCCGACCACCTCGCGGATGATGTCTCCGTTACGCAGCGGCAGGCGCTCGGCGGCGCCATAGTTCCTGGCCACCTTGAGTATTTTCTCGTCGTCGGTATCGCGGAAAAAAGCGAGCCGCAAATCCGGAGGCGAGGGATCCACACCCTGCTCCAGGAGATCCAGCACGCGGCAGGCATACCTCATGGCAACCGCGAAGTTGGTGTTCTGCTGGCCGCGTAGCTGCGCGGTGTTGATGCCCACGATCCTTCCGGTCTCGAGGCTGATCAGCGGGCCGCCGGAATTGCCGCCGTTGATCGGCGCGTCGGTCTGCAGCGCCTCGCCCTGGAAGCGCGAGGTGACGCCCGAGATGATCCCGCGCGTGCCGGTGAAGCGCAGGTTCGACGGATGGCCGAACGCGCCGACCGGATGCCCGACGCGCGGCAGCTCCCCGCAGTCGAGCGGCGCCGCCACCGCGTTGTCCGGCATGCGCGGCACCTGGATGATCGCGACATCGAGGTGCGGATCGACATAGACCTTTTGCGCCTCGACGAAGCCCGTGCCGTAAAACGCCACTTCGACGCGCGAGGGGGACCGCGACACGACGTGCGCGTTGGTCATGATCCAGCCGCGCGCGGCGTCGACCACGAACCCCGCCCCGCGCCGCGTGCCCTTGCGGTCTTCTTCAAATGGAATGGGCACCGCGGCCCTGATCTGCACGGTGTAGTTCAGCGCGGTGCTGAAAAAAGCCTCGCCGCTGCTTGCCGCCGCCATACCGCCCGGGACGAGCAGCGTTGCGCCCAGAAGGAGCGCGCCCAGATATCTTTTCACGATTGACTCCACGGTTGTTGTCGTTTAGTGCCACGGCCACCCGGCCATCCCGGGGTTGGACGCGCCGGCCGTAAATTCATCAGGCACGGCGCAAGCCGCCCGTCCCGGCAAATGCTTCGACCGCGTCGTAATCCTCCCCGTTCATTTCGGCCACACGAACGAGAGCACCGCGACCGCGGCGATCGCCATGAAGGGCAGCGCGAACCAGAGGATCCTCGCGAACGTTCCGGCACGGCCGGGCGCGGGCCAGCCGCTTTCGGTGAACGCGAACACGACGCCCCTCCCCTCCTTCCAGTCGAGATTCCACAGCAGTCCCGCTGAAACATAGAGCACCGAAGAGGCGAACAAGTTCGCAAGCCAGGTAAAAGGATATTCCCCGTCGCGCAGCAGGAGGTAAAGATCGTAGGACCAGCTTGCCGAGAACAGCCACGCGCACGCCGCAACGTACGCCTGCTTGAGCGGCAGCCGCCGGCGCACGGCGAGGTAAAGCGCTCCGACCGCCCACGGGGCGCTCGCATAGGTCAGCACCGACATGAACAGCGCATCGACGTAATCCCACGTCGGATCCCCGGTGTAGGGCGCGACGAGCGTCAACCCGGCCGCGGCCACGCAGAACGCCGCAAGCTTCCACGGCGCGAAGACAAACGCCCAGTAGGCCCGATGCGAGAACGCGAACGCACGCCGGTCCCGCACGCATATCGCCGCGGCGGCGACGCAGGCGCCCGCCCAGAGCGCGAGATAGGCGGAGAAAAAGGTATCCAACGGTTGCGCGGTCAGCTCATGGGGGGCGCGGGGGCCGGCTCAACCCGCTTCGCCGCGCCGTTGTCCCGCTATTTCGGCCGCTGGTGAATCTCGATCCGTAGCCGCGTGCCGACAGGCGTTCGCAGGCTGTGACGCTCGAGGAACTCCTGGTGCTTCGCTTCGGGCCGCCGGGGCCATTGCGACTCGATCACGAAGGCGCCTTGCGCCTCCCGCACCTGCGGCGACAGGTTGAGCGAGTGAAGGTCGCGCGATAGGGCGTCCTTGAGCTGCACCGGCTCCGCGGAGACGATCACCTGCGTCTCCTCGCCGCCCCGAAAGCGCGCCTGGTCGTCCTCGACCTGCCATGGCTGGAGCACCAGCAGGCCGATCGCGAGCACCAGCGACGCGGCGAGCGCAAAACCCGAGTAGAGCCGCCAGCGCCCGCGCCGCGCCCCGTCGCCGATGAGATTTTCACGGCGCAGCCTGAACAGCAGGCGCTGCAGCCCCGGCTCCACCTCGAACTCGGGACCTGGCTCGCGGCGCTGCGAGGCGAGCATCGCTTCGCGCAACGCTTTCGCCTCTCTCACCGTCGCCGGATCGGCGCCGTTCACCGGCTTGCCGGTGAGCGTGTCAAACCAGTCCTGATCGTCCCTTTCCGTCACGAGCTGTGTTCTCTATCGTGCAGCCGTTTCACTGCACCAGGAATTCGCGGCAGGGCTCGAGAAAGCTCTGCAGCTTCTTGCGACACTGCGAGATGTACTCGCGCGTCGCGCCCGGGGTGCGCCTGAGCACCGCCGCGACTTCCGCGATGCTCCACCCCTCGAATGCCACGAGCCTCAGCACCTCCGCCCGGTCGCGATACACTTCGGCGAACGCCGCGAAGGCGCGCTGCACGCAGTCTTCCAGCCCCGTGCTCCTGTCCGGCTGCGAAGCCTGACCGACGTCGGCGAGCTTCACGAGGTCGTCCTCGTCTACGGCATCCTCCGGCCGGCTGCGGCGGAAATAATCGATCAGGCAGTTGCGCACGATGGCCCACATCCACGCGTCGATGCGGGTCTCGCCGCGAAAGTCCTCGCAATGGCGCACCACGTTGACGAAGACGTCCTGCACCAGGTCCTCCGCGTGCTCGCGCGGCACGCGATGCTTCAGAAAGTAGGCGAGGAAGCGGCGCGCGTAGCTGCGATAAAGCTGCGAGATCCCGTCGACCCGCTGCTGTCCGCCGGCCTTGATCTTGTTCAGGCACTCCTGGTCGCTCACGGTGCTGCGCAATTCCTGAAATCCGGCCATTGTAGCGGCTGCTGCACCGGCCTACAAATCGCGGAATCCTGCGGCGCGCCGCTGCCCTTACGTCACTGCTGGTGGAGACGCCTGCTCCGGTGCATTGTCAGGCGATGTTCCATTGCGGGCGCGAACCGTGTATAACCTACCCGCGATGGGCAGGCACGCCTTGCTGAAAGACGACCGAACGATCATGGCCGAATATCCTCAACGGCTTTCCGCCCGTTGCGCGCGCCCGCTGACCGGGCTCATCGCGACGGGAATGTTTTCCTTCGCTTTCGCCGTGCTGCCGCCCGCCGCTTACGAGCGGCTCGCATCCGAGGCGCCGGGCCACGTCCAGCTCGAAGTAACCGGCGTCGCGGTTCCCGAAAAACAGCAAGGATGGTGCGAGGTGCACGGCAAGGTGAAACGCATCTTCCGCGACACGCAGCGCCGGCTTGCGCCCGAGCAGGAAATCGTCGTGAGCATCATGTGCACCCGTGAGCCCCGCGCAGGTGAAACCCGCGAGCCGCGGCTGGTCGGAGGCTTCTGGTCGATGCCACAGGAAAAACTGCAAGCGACGCGGTATCTGGAGCTCTATCTCGACTCCGCAAGCGCATCCGGCAGGGACGGGTTCTCGAAAAGGACCGGCCCTTCCAGCCGGAACCGGTTTGCGACGCCGGCCGGCGCGCTGTTCTGGGCGATCGATACGCCGACCGAGGCGCCACGGCACGTTGTTCCCAAGCCGCAATGATGCGCCTGCCTTTTTGAGAGTCGCGCCGGACAAGCTCGGTCACGAGGACATGCGGGCGGCAACTTTCCTCTCCGGGCAGTCGCGCCGGCCTCGCGAGCCTGCCTCCGCTGTAACCCCATTCCCCCTGTTTCCGCGTTTATGGCTAGGTCAGCGCCGCCGCGAGCCTGACCCCGATGACCATATACCGTCTTACAAAAAAAGGCGATGCCCGTGATCATCATGAAACGATTCCTGCAGCTCCTGCTGTTCGCCGCCGCTTGCGCCGCCGCGCTGGCCCCGGCGCAGACGCCTCCGCCGTTCCCGCGGCTTCAAATTTCGACGCCGGTGGAGCGACCGGTTGCGCTCGAGTCGGTAACCGTCACCACCGATATCCGCGGAGCGCTTGCCTTCACCTCGGTTGAAATGGTGTTCTTCAACCCGAACCGCAGGCAGCTCGAAGGCGAGCTGCAGTTTCCCCTGCTCGACGGCCAGCGCGTGGTGGGGCTGGCGATGGACGTGGACGGCAAGCTGCGCGACGCGGTAGCGGTCGAGAAGGCGCGCGGGCAGGAAATATTCGAGGAGGTGACGCGCGCGCGGATCGACCCCGCGCTGCTCGAAGCGACCCAGGGCAACAACTACAAGGTGCGCGTGTATCCGATCCTGCCCGGCAAGCACAAGAGGGTGATCATCCGTTACGCCGAGTCGCTCGCGGCCAACGGCGGTCATCACCGCTACCGGTTACCGCTGGGCTACGCCGAGACGCTCGCCTCGTTCGGGCTCACGATCACCGTCGCCGACGCCCCGGCGAAAACGGTGCGCGGTGCCCGAGCCCTCGGAGAACTCGCTTTCATGCGCACCGGGACCTTCTATACCGCGCGCGTCGAACGGCGGCAGTTCGCGGCGCGCGGCATGCTCGAGCTGGCGATTCCGGCGAGCACGCGCCCGCAGCTCTACACCCAGACGGTCGACGGCAGAACTTACTTCTACGCCGAGGTACCCGTCACCGCGGCTTCCGCCGCGCGCCCTCTACCGAAGACGGTCGGAGTGCTGTGGGACAGCTCGGGCTCGGGTGCGAGCCGCGACCACGCCCGCGAGTTCGCGCTGCTCGACGCCTACTTTCAGAAGCTGCGCGATGCCGAAGTGCGGCTCGTGCGGCTGCGCAATACCGCTGAGCCCGTGGAAACGTTCAATGTGAAAGCGGGAGACTGGCGCGCGCTGCGGCGTGCGCTCGAGACGACGGTCTACGACGGCGCGACCCGTCTCGACGCGTTCAGCGCGGTGACGCACGGGGGCGGCGCCGGGGAATACCTGCTGTTCAGCGACGGTCTGGCGAATTTCGGCAGCGGCGCTTTCCCCGAGACGCGCGTCCCGGTCTACGCCATATCCGCGGCACTCAGGTCGGACCCGGCGCGGCTGCGGCACATCGCGCACGCAAGCGGCGGAAGACACATCGATCTTTTCATCGACACGCCGGCCGAAGCGGCGCACAAGCTGCTGACGCACGGCGAGCGCATCGTCTCGCTCACTGCGCAAGGCGCAACGCAGCTCATCGCCGCCTCGCCCTATCCCGAGAATGGCCGGCTCAGGGTCGCCGGGGTGCTGAGCGACGCGACGGCCGCCGTGCAGATCGAGACCGGGATGCCGGGACACAGGCCGCGCTCTTTCCGTCTCGAAGCAAAACCCGGACTGTCGGAAAGCCCGTACGCCGCGTTCATGTGGGCGAGCCTGCGCGTCGCCGAGCTGGAAGCCGACCACCGGTTGAACCGGGCGGATATCCAGCGCGTCGGCAAGGCCTTCGGCGTGGTCACGCGCGAAACTTCGCTGATCGTGCTCGACCGCGTCGAGGACTACGCGCGCTACGAAATCACGCCGCCGCCCGAGCTGCGCGCCGAGTACGAACGGCTGCTCGCAACCGCGCGCCAGCGGCGTGCCCGGGACCGCCAGGCGCAGATCGAGCGCGTCGCGAAGCTCTTCGCCGACAGACAGGCGTGGTGGGCGCGGGATTTCCCCAAGGACGACCGCCCCGCGCAGATCGCAGCGCCGAAGGCCGCGGTTCCCGCGGCGCCGCGAGTAATGCCGCTGATGGACCCGCGGCGCCCGGCCCGGGAGGCGCGGCGTGAATCGGCGCCTTCCGCGGCGATGGCTCCGATGCTCAGCGCGCAAGGTGTCACCGCGGACCGCGCGGGACGCGTGAGCGGCGCCGAGGAAGCGTCTACTCCGTCGGCTGCCATCAGGTTGCGCCCCTGGCGCCCGGACGCCCCGTATATCGAGCGTCTCGCCAAGGCGGCGCCTGCCGAACTCTATCGCGTCTATCTCGACGAGCGCCCGAGCTACGCCGCGAGCAGCGCGTTCTACCTTGATGCCGCGGATCAGCTCTTTGACAAGGGCATGCCGGAGCTTGCGCTGCACGTGCTGAGCAACCTCGCCGAGATGGACCTCGAGAACCGTCACATCCTGCGCATCCTGGGCCACCGGCTGCTGCAGGCGGGCAAGCCGCAACTCGCGATCCCGGTGTTCGAGCAGGTACTGGAGCTCGCCCCCGCTGAGCCGCAATCGTACCGTGACCTCGGGCTCGCGCATGCAGCGGACAAGCAGTACCAGAAGGCAGTCAACGCGCTCTACGAGGTGGTGATCCGCCCGTGGCATGGACGCTTCCCCGAGATCGAGTTGATCGCGCTCGCTGAGCTGAACGCCATCGTCGCCGAGGCCGAGCGCGCCGGCGTCACGCTCGACGTGTCGCACGTCGATCCGCGGTTTCTCAAGAACCTGCCGCTCGACTTGCGCGTGGTGCTCACCTGGGACGCGGACAACACCGATATCGACCTCTGGGTGACCGACCCGAACGGCGAGAAGGCGTACTACGGCCACCGGCTCACTTACCAGGGCGGGCGCATGTCGCCGGATTTCACGGGAGGCTACGGCCCCGAGGAGTTCTCGCTGCGCAACGCTAAGCCCGGGAAGTACGTGGTGCAGGTCAACTTCTACGGCCACCAGCGCCAGGTGGTGGCGGGCGCCACCACGCTGCAGGTGCGTTTCATCACCGGCTTCGGCACGCCGCGCGCGCAGGAGCGGATCGTGACGCTGCGGCTGCGCGAGCGCAGGGAGATGGTCACCGTCGGGGAGTTCGAGGTCGATGCCGGCAATGCGCGGTAGCGGCAGATCGCGGCCGGAGGGCATCAGCTCAGCGTCGATGGCATAATTGCCGGAGAGCTTGGGAAAGTCGTCAAGGTAATCAACAACAGATTTT
>JACQGO010000139.1 GCA_016199485.1 Betaproteobacteria bacterium | reverse complement strand
GTTGACCGCCTCGGCGATGATCAGCCCGCCCAGCACCAGCCATATCGTGGCCGACGCGAAGCCGGAGAACACGACGTTCGCAGGCGCAATCGCGAGCACCATCGCGAGCAGGAAAAAGATCATCCCGGTCACGTGCTCGGGCAGCGAGCCGAGCGCCCACAGCCCGATCACCAGCGTCACCAGTGCGCCGGCGCGCATCGTCACCGCCGACATCCCGGCGGGCGGGGGCGTAAAGAAGATGACGGCGGCAACGATGACGAGGAGGATCGTGCCGAGTTGTATCAGTCGGTGAGCCATGCCTTGTCGTCGTCTTTTTCAATGTGCCCTGCGCGGCTCGACCGGCGTCGTGCGCGCGAGCGGCGCCAGTTTTTCCAGCAGCGCGGCCGCAGCGAGCAACGCTCCCTCCGCGCGCGGCCGCCCGATGAGCTGCACTCCAACCGGCAGCCCGTCGCGCGTCGATCCGCACGGCACCGAGATCGCGGGAGAACCGGTGAGGCTCACTGCGTAGGTGAGCAGCATCCAGTCGCTCTCCCCGCTGAGCCCGACGCCGTCGATCTCGGTGATGCGCTCGACGTCGAGCGCAGGCGGCGCAATCGGCGCCGTCGGGCATGCGAGCGAGTCGTGGCGTTCGAAAAAACGAACCATGGTCGCGCACAGGCCGGCACGCGTGGCCTCCGCCTGCCACAGTTGCGGCGCGGTGAGGCTGCGCCCCGCCTCCAGGCGCGCCGCGAATTCCGGCTCCAGCCTGTCGCGCTCACCATCGAGCAGCGAACCCCAGTGCGCGGCAAGCCATGCCGGCCTGAGCACCGCGATCACGTCGCGGGCGGGGGTGAGATCGGGGCTGTCCACCGCAACCTCCACGCCCGCCGCGCGAAGCTTCGTTACCGCGGATTCGCAGAGCCGCGCCACTTCCGCGCTCACCGGGCACAATCCCAGCGTCGGATGATATGCGACGCGCCGCAACCGCGGTTCGGCCATCTGTTCGACAAAGGGAACAGCCGGCGCGGGCAACGAGATCGGATCGCGTGCGTCCTCTCCCGCCATCGCATCCAGCATCAGCGCGACGTCGCCCGCGGTGCGCGCCATCGGCCCCACCACGCACAATGTGTCAAACGGCAGCGACGCGGGGCCGCGCGCGACCCGCCCGGGAGTGGGGCGCAGCCCCACCACGCCGCAGAACGACGCCGGCTGGCGCAGGCTCCCGCCGAGATCGGTGCCGGTCGCGAGCCACACCTCGCCCGCGGCGAGCGCCGCCGCCGAGCCCCCCGACGAGCCGCCGGTACTGTACGCGGTGTGCCACGGATTTTTCGTGGCCCCGAACAACCGGTTCGTGGTGCGCAAACCACCTGACGAGGCGAACGCCGGGGTGTTCGATTTCGCAATCACGATCGCGCCGCGCGCCTCCAGCGTCTCGACGGCGATGTCGGAACGCGCAGCCGCCACCAGTTCACTGGGCGAGATCTCGCGCGTGCGCAGCAGCCCAACCGCTTCGCGCGCGGTAAGCTGGACGAGGTCCATCAGCAAGACAAGGGCGGCGCGGCGCCGCGGCCGGCGTAAGAGCTCCAGGCGTTCCCCCCCGCACCGGCAGCATGTGTCACGCGCGCACCGCCGTCCGAGGGAAACGTTCGCTGGAGTCCGCGGGAAAGCTGCCGGCTCACGCCATCGACCGCGCTCTTGCCAGGAGGTCCGCCCGGATCACCTTGTCCCACTCCGGCAGGTTCTTGAGTTGCCCCGCCTTGTGCAGGATCGCCGCCTGCCCTTTCATGTACTCGACGAGTTCCGGAGTGATATCGGGCACCACCTTGGGCAGGCTCGCCATGCGCGCCACCATTTCCGGCTGCAGGTTGACGTGACCTCCCTCGCGGTACATCGCGAGCAGCGCTTCCACCACGCCTTCGCGATTCTTGTGCCAGTATTCCACGCCGTCGAGCCACGAACGCAGGAACGCGAGCACGGTTTCGGGATACTTGTTGAGAAACGCGGTATTGACCACGAGGCAGGTCGGGTTCGCATCGTAGGCGCCGAACCGCGTCAACACCTTGCCGATGCCCGCATTCTCCGTGATCGTGAGATAGGGCTCAGGCCCGGCGTAGGCGTCGATCGAGCCCGCGGCGAGCGCCGCCGGCTGGTCCGCGGGCTGCAGGTTCACGATCTTGTACTCGCCTTCCTTGAGCCCGAGCCGCGGTCCCACCTGGTGCACGAACACCGGACCGGTCGTCGAGCCGACCGTGATCGAAACGTTTTTCCCCTTGAGGTCGGCGATTCTCCCGATGCCCTTGCGCGCCGCGACCCCGACGGTGTCGCCGCCCAGCAGCACGAACGCGATCAGGGTGAAATTGCCCGCCGACGACCCGACAAAAAACGGAGTCAGGTTCATCGTCCCGAAATCGACCTTGCCCGCGAGCATCGCGTCGCGCACCCCGCGGCCATCGGCGAATTTGAAGGCCTGCACCTTGAGCCCGCGGCGCTCGAAGACGCGCTGTCGCGCCCATACCACTGCTGCGGCGCCCGTAAACGTGTTCTGCAAGCCGAATCGGATCGCCTGAATCGGTGCCTGTGCGCCGGCCTCGCGCGCGGCGAGCTGCAGCAGCGGCGCGAGCGCGAGGCCGCCGATCGTCTTCAGGGCCCGCCGTCGCGGGTCGGCCGCGATGTGTTCCTTGTTTGCCGTGCCGCTGCGTCTTCGGTTGCTTCGCGTCATTGCAGCCTCCTCTCGTAGCAGATCAACAAATGATAAACGCGCCACCGCTCCGCACGTCATGCTTCCGCCGCGCGGCGCGACCCCCCGCTCTAGCGTTTCGCCGCGGCGACCATGCCCCAACGGGCGACGGTCGCGTGCTCGAGCGCCTGAAACACGACGCGCTCGCACAACAGGCCGACTGCGCCGATCACGATCAGCGCCGCGATCATGACATCGGCGTTGAGAAATTCCTTTGCGTCGAAAATGACCTTGCCCAGACCCCATACCGGGCTCGCCAGCAGTTCCCCGCCCACCACCGCGATCCAGGCGCGCCCGAAGGAGAGCCGCAGCCCGGTGATCACGAACGGCAGCGCGGCGGGCAGCACCACCTTCCGGAACAGCGCGCGACGGTTCGCCCCCATCGCCGCGGCGGCGCGCAGCCACAAGGGGTTCACCGAGCGCACCCCGGTCCACACGTTGTAGACCATCGGAAACGTCGCGGCGTAGATCACGACCAGTATGGTAGCGGTGTTGCCGATGCCGAACCAGAGGATGAACAGCGGCACCCAGGCGAGCGAGGGGATGGGCATCAGCACCGAAACCGGCGGCAGGAAGAAACGCTCGACCGCGCGCACCCGCCCCATCAGCATGCCGAGCGGAATCGCGATCGTGCACGAGAGCGCAATGCCCAGCACCACGCGCCCCAGCGTGTAGAGCGCGTGCTGCGGCATCGTCCCGTCGAGCAGCATGCGCCACAGCGAGATCGCGATGCTCGCGAGAGGCGGTGCGAGCGCCGCGGAGAAGATGCCGCTGCGCGCGAAAGTCTCCCAGATCACCATCAGCGCGACCACCCCAGCGGTGCCGCGCCAGAACGCTTTCCAGGAAAAACGCGCCGTGCCCGTCATGCCGCCATCATTCCCCAGCGTACCAGCGTGTAGCGCTCCAGCCGCTCGAACACCTGTTTCTCGAGCAGCACGCCGAGAAAGCCGATCACCGCGATGCTGGAGAGCATGACATCGGTGTTGAGAAACTCCTGCGCGCCGAAGATCATCCAGCCCAGTCCCCGGTTTACCGACATCAGCATTTCAACCGCGACCAGGATGCGCCACGCCTGCGCGAGCCCGAGCCTGAGCCCGGTCAGTATGTAGGGCAGCGAGGCCGGAAGGATCACCAGCCGGAACAGCTGCCGGTCCCTCGCCCCCATGGACTCCGCAGCGCGGATCCAGATCGGCTTCACCGCCTTCACTCCTTTCCAGGTGTTGATGATCACGACGAAGCAGGAAGCGACCGCAACCAGCAGGATCGCGGGGAGGTCCCCCAGCCCGAACCACAGCACGAACAGCGGCGCGTACGCCAGTCCGGGAATCGGGTAGGCCATGCTCACCACCGGCAGGCACACGTCTTCGGCCCACTGGTAGCGGCCCATTGCAATGCCGACGCCCACTCCAACCACCGCCGCGAGCAGGAAGCCGAACACGAGGCGGAACAGCGTGGCCTCGGCGGCGACCCATAACAGCCCGGCGGTGGCGAGCTTCCAGAAGGTGTCGGCGACCGTGACGAGGCTCGGAAAAAGCTTCGGCGGAAAGCTGCCGAAGCGCGCGATGAGCTCCCAGACGATCGCAGCAACGACGAACGGCGCCGCAAGCCACAGTGCGCTTGCGCCGAGTGTTTTCAGCGCTTTCAAACTCCGGGTCCCGCAGCCGCCGCCGCTACGCCCGCGCCGCGCGCTGCAGCATATCGGCGTTGAGCACTTTGTCCCAGTCCGGGACCGCCTTGATCTGCCCCTTGGCCTTCAGGGTCTGCGCCATCTCGGCGAGATAAGTCTTGAGCTCCGGCACGTAGGTCGGCGTCACGTTCATGCGTCCCAGCGCCCGCCGGATCACTTCCTCGGACACCTTGTAGCCCTGGGCAGTGTAGGTGTTCCACACGATCCGGGTGACGCGCTTCGGATCATCCTTGAACATCTTGACGGCCGCGAGCCAGGCCTTGAGGAACGGCGTCAGCTCGCCCGCGCGCTGTTCCAGCACCGGGCGGTTGACGGCGAGCACCACCGGCACAATGTCGAACTTGCTGTAGTCGACGAGGACTGCGCCGAGGCCCTCCACTTCCGCAATGGAAGGGTAGGGCTCCACCCCCGCGAATGCGTCCACCGAACCTCCCGCCATCGCCGAGACATGATCGTGGAACTTGACGTTCACCACCTGGAAGTCGCCCTTCTTCAGCCCGAACGCCGGCGCGATCTTGTTCTGGAACACGTGGTCGGTCTCGGAACCGAGCTGCGAGGCGACTTTCCTGCCCTTGAGCTCCGCGACGCTCTTGATGCCGGACTTCTTGTTCGCCACCACCGCGAGCGTGCCGCCGGCGTAGGCGACCATGCCGAGCGCCGCCATATCACCCTTCGCCGCGCCGATCACGAACGGCGTGGCGCCCAGCGAACCGAGGTCGATGCGGCCCGCCACCATCGCGTCGCGCACCGTGCGCCCCGAGTCGAACTTGTGCACGACGACGTTGGCGCCGGCTTTCTCGAACAGTTTCTCCGCGTCGGCGACGAGCCCGACGGCGCCCCATACGCTAGTCTGGATGCCGAGCGAGAGCGGGGCTTTCGCGCCCTGCGCGCGCAACGACGATGGCAGTGCGACGGCGAGCGCCGAGCCGCCGAGCAGGGTCAGGGCCCTGCGGCGTGACATGCGGTTGCAATCCATGAGTTTCCTCCTTTTGACGTGGCCACCGGCTTGAGACGTTTGTCGTTGGTTGCCGCGCCGGCAGCGATTACGATTCTGCGCTGCGCTCCAAATGTAAGCTCCCGCTCCAAGGGGGTCAACCTCCCGCGCTCCTCCCTGTTCCCGGCGAGCCCCGTCAATGAACGAGGTGCTTCAGCACCTCGCGCTGCGCTTCCACGAATTCGGTGCTGAGCGCGTCCCGCGGCCGCGGCAGATCGAGCCGCATCTGCGCCTTTACCGTGCCGGGGTGCGCCGCCAGCACCAGCAACTGGTCCGCGAGATACACCGCTTCGGCGACATTGTGCGTGATGTACACGACCGTCTTCTTCGTCGCCTGCCACACTTCAGTCAGCAGCTTCTGCATCTCCTCGCGCGTCATCGCGTCGAGCGCGGCGAACGGCTCGTCCATGAGCAGCACGGCCGGGTTGTAGGCGAGCGAGCGGGAGATCGCCACCCGCTGCTGCATGCCGCCGGAAAGCTGGTGCGGATAAGCATCGGCGAACTTTTCCAGCTTGACCAGTCTCAGGAACTTGAGCGCGGTTTCGCGCCGCTCCGCGGGCGGCACGCCGCGCATCTCCAGCCCGAACTCGACGTTGCGCCGCGCCGTGCGCCACGGGAAAAGCTGGGCAAAATCCTGGAATACGACCCCCCGGTCCTGCCCCTGTCCGGCGACCGCCTTGCCGCCGATCAGGATCTCGCCTTTGGTGGGCGTCAGAAACCCGGCGAGCATGTTGAGGATCGTCGTCTTGCCGCACCCCGAGGGGCCCAGCACACACATGAATGCCGCGTCGTCCACCGAAAAGCTCACGTCCTTCACCGCCAGCACCGCGCCGGCAGCCGTCTCGTATTCGTAACTGATGTTGTGTGCTTTTATTGCCTCCACCATGTGGACATTTCCTGACAAGTTGAACCGGACGCGCAACTCATTCTCGCATCCGCTTTCGCCCGCAGCAGCAGGGACCGCAGCACCAGGGACTTCCTCGGCACGGGGCAATTTCATATAATAGCAAAAAAAGAAGCCTCGGCCCGCGCCCACCACAGGCAAGACGCGCAGCTTTCCACGAGAGGAGTCCATGATGGGCCAGAAGCTTACGCGCAGGAAGGCCCTCGGCGTTATCGGCGGATCCGCGTTGAGCCTGCTGTACCCGGGCTTCGCTCGCGCTGCCCCGGTGATCCGTATCGGTTACCAAGCCACACTCGCTAGCGCCGTCGACGTCATCGCTATCGAGGAGAAGCTCTACGAGAAGGTCGGCGTCAAGACGACCACCCACAAGTTCGACGCGGGCCGCGGCGTGCGCGACGCGATGGTGGCCGGTGCGATCGACCTGGGCGGTATGGCGGTGGTGCCGTTTATCGTTGGCGCGTCAAAGGGCGAGATGGTTGCCGTGGCTGTCAGCAGTTTTTTCGGCGCCACGATCCTCGTGCAGGTCAAGCCCGACTCGCCGATCAAGCGCATGGAGGAGCTGCGTGGCAAAAAGATCGGCACCGCGGTCGGCTCGCTCACGCACAACGTGCTCGTCGAACGCGTCGCGCCTGCTTTCGGTCTGAAGAAGGGTGACTACCAGGTCGTCAATATCGGCTTCGGTAATCTAATCGCGGCCCTCACCGCAGGAACGGTCGATGCCGTCACCGCGCTTGACCCGTACGCCGGGCTCGCCGAGCATGAAAAGCTCGCCCGTACGCTGGTCTCCTACGAGAAATTCGACCTGTCGCCGAACATGCTGGTGGTAAGGGCGGCTTTCCTTCAGCAGAATGAAAACGACGTGGTGGCCGCGCTCAAGCCCTGGCTGGCGGCGGCGAAGATGTTTCGCGAGAACACGGTGCGTGCGGCGGCGATCCTGCAGCGCGAGTACGAGCGACAGGGTTACAAAGTCCCGGACGCGGTGATGCGTCAGGGCGTATCGCGGCTCAGGGTGGCGCCGGAGATCACCCCAGAAGCGCGCAAATATCTTGCCGACATGGCCAACGTCCTGAAGAGCCAAGGACAGATCGCGCAGATCCCCGAATGGGAGACGCGGCTGCGGCCCGACCTGCTGCGGCGGGCGCAAACGTGACGCGGGGCCGGCCGCAAGCCGGCAGGGGAGAAGCCAATAAGTCGCGCCACCGGGCGCCACGCTTCGCTCCGCGAAACGCATTCGGAGAGAAACACCCATGAAGGCCGCCCAGTTCCACAGGCATGGTGGACCCGATGTACTGGTGTACGAGGAGGTGCCGGATAAAGTGGCTGGGCCCGGCGAGGTTCTGGTGCGGGTGCGGGCGTGCGGCGTCAACGCCCGCGATCTGTGGACGCGTCAGGGCTCACTCAATCATGTCGTGCCGCTGCCCCACATCCTGGGCTGCGAAATCGCCGGGGAGGTCGCCGCGCTCGGCGAGGGCACGACCGGGGTCAAGGTGGGCGAACGCGTCGCCGTGTATCCCGCGGTTGCGTGCGGGAAGTGCTGGGCGTGCGCCTCCGGACAGGACAACCTCTGTCCGGAGTACACGATTGTCGGATCGAGCAACGTGCACGGCGGCTATGCCGAGCTGGCGAAAACGCCCGCTGTCAACATTCTGCCGCTGCCATCCCACATCACCTACGAGCAAGCGGCTGCGGTGCTGCTGGTTTTTTTGACCGCCTGGCACATGCTGGTGACGCGCGCGCAGGTGCGACCCGGTGAGCGCGTGCTGATCCTCGCGGCAGGAAGCGGTGTCGGCGCCGCCGCGGTGCAGATCGCGAAGCTGTGTGGGGCATGGGTGCTCGCCGCCGCCGGAAGCACGGAGAAGCTCGAGCGCGCCCGTGCGCTCGGTGCAGACGCCACGGTGAATTACCGCGAGCAGGATTTCGTCGAGCCCGCGCGCGCCATGAGCGGCGGACGCGGTGTCGATGTCGTATTCGAGACGGTCGGCAGGGACACGTGGCACAAGAGTCTGAACAGTCTGCGGCGCGGCGGGCGGCTGGTCACCTGCGGCACGACGAGCGGCGCCCATGTCGAGGAAGATATTCGCTTCCTCTACCGCCAGCACCTGAGCGTGCTTGGCGCGTCCATGGGCACGCGCCGGGAGCTCATCACCATTCTGGAGCTTATCGCGCAAGGGAAATTGAAACCTACGATCCACCGCGTGCTGCCGCTCAAGGACGCCCCCGAGGCGCACCGCATTCTCGCGGCGCGCGAGCAATTCGGGAAAGTGATCCTGGTCCCATGATGGAGGAAGACGATGAACCCGCGTGAACGCACTCGGCGTCGGTTACTGCAACTTCTGGGCAGCAGTGCCTTGACCGCGGCCTGGCCGGCTTCATGGCTTCGGGCCGCGCTGAACGATCCGCTTTCGCTCGGCTATCCGGCAAACCTGATCGGCACGGTGGCGATCCTGGCCGAAGGGGAAAAGATGTTCGAGAAGGCCGGAGCGCGCGTCACGTTCCACAGATTCAACTCGGGCGTCGCGGTACGCGACGCGATGGTGGCGGGGCGCATCGAACTCGGCATCATGAACGCCACGCCTTTCGTCATCGGCGTCTCAAAGGGCGAATTGCTGGGACTTGCCACCGCGGCCTACGCCGGCAGGATCATCATGGTGGTGGCGCGCCGGGGCAGCGGGATCAAGAGTGTCACCGACCTCAAAGGAAGGCGGGTCGCTTCGCAGATCGGCTCGGGCACCGACCACGTGTTTCAAAACAAGATCCTGCCGAAGTTCGGCCTGAAGCCGAACGACCTTCAGATCGTCAACGTGAAATTCCCCGACCATGTGTCCGCGCTCGCCAGCAAATCGGTCGATGCCTACGCCGGCACCGAGCCGTATTCTTCGGTGGCCGAGCACGAAGGCATCGGCACCATAATCATCGACTACGCCCAGTTCGATCTATCGCCGATCATGCTGGCGATCAACCGGCAGGTGTTCGAGCAGAAGCGCGAAGCGGTGGTGACGATGCTCAAGGGCTGGTTGGACACGGTGCGGTTTGCGCGCGAGCAGTCGGCACGCGCTGGCAGCGTACTGTGGACGTTTTACAGAGCCCAGGGTTACGAGACGCCGGAGGCGGTCATCAAGAGTGCGTTTGATCGCATGGATTTGACTCCGGACTACCTGCCCGAGCTGAAGCCCTACCTCGCCGAGCAAGCGCAAATCCTGCTCGACAAGAAGCAGATCACGCGCATGCCTGACTGGGACAAGGAGTTGCTGCGCGAGCCGATACAGCGGGCGCGTCAGTTGTTGAAGCGCGCCTGAGGTGGGCGAGCCAGGCGGCGCGGATCGGAACGGAGCGTATCCATGAATCGGCAGCACCTGTCGCTGTGATACCCGCGTGTCGATGCAGCCCGTACGAATTGTTTCGACGCAGGCCGCACCGAGACGTCGGGCGACGGGTACAATTACCCGACCAAGGAGAAACTCATGAGGGCAACACAGGCCACCCATGACGAACAAGCCACTGCGGTGACTGAGCAGCTTGCCGCGCGCATCGCAACGACGCGCTTCGAGGATCTTCCCGCCGCGGTGGTGCAGTTCTCCAAGAACTCCATACTCGATACGACCGGTGTGGCGCTCGCTGGCGCAGTAGAGCCGGGAGCCCGCATCCTCGCCCGGTACATCGAGAACAACAGCGGTGGCGCCGCCTGCTCGCTGATCGGGCAAGGGAAGAAAAGTTCACCGCGCAACGCCGCGCTCGCGAACGGCACGGCGGCGCACATGCTCGGCTACAGCGACCTCTCGGTGACGCCGGTTGTGCACCCGTCGATCTCGGTGCTGCCAGCGGTGCTCGGGCTGGCTGAAGCGCGCCACGCCTCGGGCAAGGCCATTGTCACCGCGCATGTGCTCGGGGTCGAAATCGCGTGCAAGCTTGGCGAGGTCGTCGGGGCAGCGTTCAACCAGAAAGGGTGGCACCCGTGCTCGGTCCTGGGCGGGTTCGGGGCCACGGCCGGCGCGGCGAAAGTGATCGGGCTCGATGCTGCGAGGACCGCCAACGCGCTCGGGCTCGCCGGCATGCAGGCCTCGGGCATCAAGGCCGGCATGGGCACGATGGCGAAGGCTTATGGCGCGGGGCGCGCCGCGGAGAACGGCGTGGTCGCAGCAGAGCTCGCCGAGATGGGATTCACGGGGCCAGCCACCGTGCTCGAAGGGGTGGACGGCTTCCTGCAGACTTTCGGCGACGGCGTGAGCGGCGCACGGCTGATCGATACTTTCGGCAAGCCTTATCATTTCGTCAAGCCGGGCATCACGCTCAAGCCATATCCGAGTTGCACCTGCTCGCACACCTCGATCAACGCGGTGTTGATGTTGATGCAGCAGCACGGCTTTGGCGCCGACGATGTGGCCGCAGTCGAGTGCAGCGTAAGTCCGGCAGTGGCGAACTACCTCAAGTATCCCCGACCACGGAACGCCTTGGAGGCGAAATACAGCCTGCAGTTCTGTGTCGCGGCGGCGTTGATGGACGGCAGGATCGAGATCAAAACCTTCGCCGACGGGAGGGTAAATGACCCGCGGGTCGTCGAACTCATGAAGCGCATCAGGATGACGGTGTCTCCGGAACTCGCGGCGCTTGGCTTCAACCCGGATATCGCGCCCTTCGGCTCGCGCGTCGCCATTCGGCTCAAGGACGGCCGCGAGCTTTTCCGCCGCCAGGACAAGGGACCGTGGGAACCGGAAACCACCCCGAGCTGGGACGAACTGTTGCCGAAATTCCGCTCGTGCGCAGAGCGCGTGCTCGACAACACGCATATCGATGATGTCATAGGCTTCATCGCCGAGATCGAAAGCCACGAGAACATCACGCGATTGATGGATCTGATCCGCGCCTGAGGAGGGTTATCCCTTGGCGCGCACTCCGCGAGACAGAAAGGAGATCGAGATGGCGGCAGCGCAGAAGGAACCGCAATACGTCCATGCACTGGACAAGATGGACCAGCAGGTCGTGCACGGCGAGGTGTCGACCTCGAAAGGCGCCGCTGTGTCCGGCGCGCGCATCCACGTGGGGCTGGTGCACAAGGCTCGCGGCACCGGCTCGCGCCCGCACAGCCATCCGAACGAGCAGTTCAACTTCGTGTTGCAAGGCACGCTGCAGGCCGAAATCGACGGTAAGACCCACCTGGTGCCGAAAGGCAGCGTGATCCATATCCCGGCAAACAAGATTCACAGCATTATTGCCACGCCGGAAGAGGACGTTATTTTCTACGTCTGCAAGGACACCTCGCACACGCTGGGTAACGCCATCTCCGCCGACGGCAAGTACACCGGTCCGCGCTACGAGCCGGGATTCGAGCCAAAGAAGTAACGCTCGACGCAACCCGACCCGGCCCGCATAATTCGCCGTTCCGGAAGTATCTCATGCGTGTCCCGTACCCCTTCATGTGGCTCAGCGCGACACTTCTCGCCGCCGCAGCCGGTGCCGGCGCGCAGCAGTATCCGAACAAGCCTGTCCGCCTCATAGTGCCGTTCGCCGCGGGCGGGAGCACGGAGGTGCTGGCGAGGGTCGTCGCGCAGAAGCTTACGGAAGGCTGGGGGCAACCGGTCGTCGTCGACATCCGGCCCGGTGCCGGCGGAACGATAGGCGCGGACATCGCGGCGCGCGCGGCCCCCGACGGCTACACGCTGATCATGGTCGCGATCGGCCACGCCGTGAATCCCACCCTCTACCGGAAGCTTCCCTACGACACCGAGAGGGACTTTGCGCCCATCACGCTGGTAGCGAACGTGACCAACGCCCTGGTGGTACACCCGTCGGTGCCCGCGAGTTCGGTTGGCGAACTGATCGCCCTAGCCAAAGCGAAGCCCGGCCAGCTCAATTATGCCTCCGGCGGGGCCGGGTCCGGTGCGCATCTGGCGGCGGAGCTGTTCAAGTGGATGGCCCAGGTAAACATCATGCACGTGCCATACAAAGGTGTAGGGCAGGCGGTCACCGATCTGCTCGCCGGGCAGATGCACATCATGATGTCCACGCTCCCGGTGGTGATCCAGCACGTCAAGTCGGGGAGGCTGCGCGGGCTCGCCGTGACCACGAGAACCCGCTCACCGACGGCTCCTGAGCTGCCCACCATCGCGGAAGCCGGACTGCCGGGCTACGAGATGAGCCAGTGGTTCGGATTGCTCGCCCCGGCGGGGACACCGCAGATCGTGCTCGGCAAGCTAAACCGTGAGGTGGCGGCCGTCCTCGGGCAGCGGGATGTCCGCGAGCGCCTTGCCGCGCAGGGCGCCGAGGCGACAAGCAATACGCCCGAAGAGTTTGCCCGTCACATCCGTTCGGAAATCATCAAGTGGGCCAAGGTGATCAAGGAATCCGGCGCCCGCGCCGATTGATCAGCTTTGCGAAAGCGCTGACCCCGCGAGCTTGAACTGCGGGAGCGTGATCTCGTCGGTCACTTTCTCGAACACGACTTGAACGCGTGCGCCGCACTTTATGGCCTTCAGGTCTGACTCGACGATATTGGCGAGCAGGCGCACCCCTTCGTCGAGGTCGATCGCCGCCACGGCGTACGGCACCTTGTCCTTCATGTACTCGTTCGCCGGACGATGATTGATGGTAAACGTGTAGATCATGCCCTTGCCCGATGCCTCGACCCAGCTCACCTTGTCACTCATGCAGGCGATGCAGTAAGAACGCGGGTAGAACTGATATGTGCCGCAGCTTGAGCACTTCTGGACCAAGAGCTTGCCGGCCCTCGCGGCATCCCAATAGGGCTTGGTCTCGTCGATCGCCTGCGGCAGTGGACGCGTTGCGCTCATGTGTCACCCCCTCTGCAGTACCAAAGTCGTGTGTCCCGAGAAAACCACCGAAGCCCCTTGGCACAGCGCGATCTCCGCGTCCTTTACCTGACGCTCGCCGCACTCGCCGCGCAATTGGCGGACTGCCTCGATGATCAAGAAGATTCCGAACATGCCGGGGTGGCCGTAGGAAAGCCCGCCCCCGGAAGTGTTCATTGGAAATGTGCCGCCGGGGGCGATGTGCCCGCCGGTCACGAACGCGCCGCCCTCGCCGCGTTTGCAGAAACCCAGTTCCTCCAGCGCCTGGATCACGCCGCTGGTGAAGTGGTCATAGATCTGCACTACATCGATATCCTTATGCGTCACTCCCGCCATCTGCATCGCGCGCTGCGCGGTAGCTGCGAGCCCGGTGTCGAGCCAATCCTTGACGGCGAACGGAGTGAACTGGTGGGATTGGTTTTCTGCCGCGCCGGTTACGTACACCGGCTTCTTCTTGAGCGACTTGGAACGATCCACCGAGGTCACCACGAGCGCGCCGCCACCGTCGGTGACCAGGCAGCAGTCGCGCACGTGCAGCGGTTCCGCGATCATCGGCGAGGAGAGCACCTCCTCGATCGTGAGCGGCTCACGCCGGTAGGCCCTGGGATTGAGCTGCGCCCATTTGCGCGCGGAAACGGCCACTTCCGCAAGCTGTTCCGGCCTGGTGCCGTATTGGTGCATGTGGCGCTGCGCCGCCATCGCGTAGTAACCGAGCGGCGTCATCTGTCCATAAGGCGTGACAAACTGGCTGCGCGGGGAGCGCGGGTCATCTGCCACGCCGCCGAGCTTGCGGCTCGCATCGGAGGCCTGCGTGCTGCCGTAAGTGATCAACGCCACGCTGCACAGCCCCGCCTCGATCGCGCCCATTGCGTGCACGATGTGCGAGCAGTTCGACAGGCCACCGGCGCTGGTGCTGTCCGCATACTTTGCCTTGATGCCGAGATACTCGGTCATCAACAAGCTCGGGAACACGCCCTCGGTGTGCGCGAACACGCCGTCGATGTCCTTGAACGTGAGCCCCGCTTCCATCACCGCCAGGCGCGCGGCCTGGGCCTGCAACTGCAACGCCGTCCTGCCGGGCGTTTTGCCGAGGTCGGATTCCGCCGCTCCGACGATCGCTACTCTAGGTTTAGCCGCCATGGTTCTCCCCGTTTCCCAGTCGTTCATCAATGGCCGTAGATTCCCAGGCTTTTGCCCCCGCACACGTAGAGCACCTGGCCCGTCATGTACCACGCCTCGTCGGAAGCAAAGAAATGCGCGGCGTAGGCAACTTCGGCCGGAGTGCCGAAACGCGGCGTGGGCTGCATCTTGGCGAGCCGCTCCTGCACATCGGGGCGCAGGCTGCGGATCAGCGGGGTATCGATCACGCCCGGAGCAATGCAGTTCGAGGTGATGTTGAACTTCCCGAGCTCGAGGGCAAGCGTGCGCGTAAGGCTCACAATGCCGCCCTTGGCCGCCGAGTAATTCGCCTGCCCGGCGTTACCCAGCCACGCGCGCGAGGAGATGTTGATGATGCGTCCGTACTGCCGGTCCATCATTTTCGGCACCACCGCCTGCGAACACAGGAAATACGTCTTCAGGTTGACGTTGAGCACGAGATCCCAGTCGGCTTCCGGCATCTTGGTAAGGTAATTGTCCCGCACGATGCCGACATTATTCACCAGAATGTCGATTCTGCCGTAGTGCGCGAGCGCCTGCTCGACCATCGCCTGCACATCGGATTTGCTGGTGCAGTCGCAGGTGACGGCGACGGCATCGCCTCCGCGAGCCTTGATCTCGGCCACCGTTTTGTCGGCAGCTTCGCGGTTAATGTCGACCACCACGCCCCTCGCGCCATGGGCAGTCAGGCGGTTCATGATTTCCTTGCCGATGCCGCTGCCCGACCCCGTGACGACTGCCACCCGTTCCGCCACTTTCATATTCGTGTCCTCCCTTTCCGTCATTGCCAAACCGTCGAGCGCCTGCGTCCGCGAAATTCCGGCTGTTCAGTCACCCGGAGACAACCTCTATTGCTCGCGGAGAAGCTCGCGCGCGATGATCACGCGCTGAATCTCCGACGTGCCTTCGTAGATGCGGGTAATCCGCGCATCGCGATAGAACCGCTCGATGCCCGCCTCGCGCATGTAACCCATGCCTCCATGGATCTGCACCGCGCTGTCCGCCGCCTTGTTCAGCGCTTCGGTGGTGAACAGCTTCGCCATCGCCGCCTCCTTGGTAGCGCGCTCACCGCGGTTGAGCATCTCGGCGGCCCGATAGACGAGCAGCCGCGAGGCGTCGAGCGCGAGCGCCATGTCGGCGAGCATCCATTGGATCGCCTGATGGTCGGCGATCCGCCGCCCGCCTTGCTCGCGCAGCTTCGCGTAGCCGACAGAGAGACCGAGCAAGCGCTCCATCATTCCGAGGCAGCGCGCGGCGAGCGTCACGCGCCCCCGGGTGAGCGCCCTCAACGCCTGGATGTAGCCGAGGCCTTCCTCACCCAGCAGGTTCTCCGCCGGCACCTCGCAGTCGGTGAAGGTTACGGTTGCGGCGTGCGCGCCATGCATGCCCATCTTTTTTTCGTTCCGGCCCACCGCGAGCCCTGGAAAATCGCGCTCGACGATGAATGCCGAGATGCCTTTGACGCCCTTGCTTTCGGCGGTCACGGCCATCACCGTGAACACGTATGCTTCGGGCGCATTGGTAATGTAGATCTTCTCGCCGTTGAGGATCCACCTGTCGCCGCGCTTGACCGCGCTGGCGCGCATGCCGCTCGGATCGGAGCCGGCCTGTGCCTCGGTGAGGCAAAAGCACGCGATCCATTCGCCGCTTGCCATTCGCGGCAGGTACTTCGCGCGCTGCGCCTCTGTGCCGTGCTCGACGATGCCGGAACAGCTTATGCCCGTGTGGTTGCCGATAAGCGTCGCGAACCCATAGTTGCTGCGCCCGAACTCCTCTTCGAGCGCGCACTTGCCGATCACGTCCAACCCCACCCCGCCGTAGCACTCGGGGACGGTCAGGCCGAAGAGCCCCAGCTCGCGCGCCTTTTCCAACAGTTCTGGCGGAATACGGTCTTCCTCGTCGATCCACCGCGACCGTGGCTCCACTTCGGCCTCGAGGAAGCGCTGCACTCCTGCGCGCAGTGCCCTGACCTCTTCGCTCAGTTCCAACACGCCACGCCCCCTATGCTCACGCCGCCCGCGTCCGAATCAGCGCATCGCCCGCCTTCACGCCGCCGCCCTTGGGAAACACG
Organism: Betaproteobacteria bacterium; assembly: GCA_016199485.1. GTDB lineage: Bacteria > Pseudomonadota > Gammaproteobacteria > Burkholderiales > SG8-41 > JACQGO01. The sequence continues at coordinate 3,411 of JACQGO010000139.1, read as the reverse complement.
AACAACGGGTTGACATCGACCTCGGCGACCGAAGGTTCGAGATCGAGCGCAAGCGCCGAGAGCCGCTCGAGCGCCTCTTCCAGCGCGCCGAGGTCGGCCGGCGCCTTTCCGTGCGCTCCGGCGAGCACCGGGTAGGCGCGAACGCCGCGGATCATGTCGCACGCTTCCCCGCGCCTAACAGGACACAGGCGGAACGACACATCGCGCAGGACCTCCGCGAACACGCCACCGAGCCCAAACATTACCGCCGGCCCGAACAGGGCGTCGTTGACTACACCCGCGATGGCTTCGATCGCGCCGGTGACCATCTCCTGCACCAGTACCCCATCGATGCGCGCCCGTGGATCAAAGCGGTACGCGCTCGCGAGCACCTCATCATACGCCGCCCCCACCTCGGCTTCATTGGCGAGGGCGAGCCGCACTGCACCCGCCTCGGTCTTGTGCGGGATGTCGGCCGAGCAGACCTTCAGCGCTATCGGGAAGCCGATGCGGCGTGCGCTCGCAACCGCTTGCTCACGGGTTTGCACCAGTTCTTCGCGCGTCACGGGGATGCCGTACGCGGCGAGCAGCCTCTTCGCCGCGTGCTCGCCCAGTATGCCGCCTGTTGCGGCAAGCTGCTCACGTGCGTGCCGGCTCTCGATCCGCCGCACGCGCTCTCCAGCGCGCGCGGCGTGGCGCCTGCGTGCCTCCGCAAAATCAGTCAGTCCGGCGAGCGCGCGGCATGCCCGCAGCGGTGTCTTGAAGCGCGGAATACGCCGCTCGTCGAGCAGTACGTATGCCTCGGCCGCGAGCTCGTTGCGCGCGCTCCAGCACACGACTACCGGCTTTGCGGTCGCGCGGTCCAGGTCGGCGATCTCGCGCGCGAGCTCCGCGGCCATCTTTCCTTGTACCAGCGCCGTGATCACGATCAGGCTGTCGACACGCTCGTCGTCGGCGACCACGCGCAGCGCCTCGCGCAGCATCGCGGGATCGTTGAAGATGTTGCCGGTCACATCGACTGGATTGCGGGCTGAGCCGAACGCCGGCACGATCTCCGTGAGCCGCTGTTCGCTTGCCGCGCTGAGGGCGGGTACCTCCAGCTCGAACGCGACGCACTGGTCGGCGGTCACCACGCCGGCGCCGCCCGAGAGCGTCACGATGGCGACCCCGCGGCCGCGCGGCTGCTTGCCGTAGAGGAACACGCACACAAGGTCCGACAGGTCCTGCACATCGTGCACCTCGAGGACGCCGCACTGGCGAAATGCGGCACGGTAGAGCTCGGCCGGCCCGCCCAGGTTTGCGGTGTGCGACACCGCGGCTCGTCTTCCCGGCTCGCTGTCACCCACCTTCCACAAAAGAATCGGCTTGTTCGCGGCGAGCGCGCGCTCCCCGACCCTGATCAGGTGCCGCGCATCTTTGAGCCCTTCGACGTAGCCCGCGACGAGCTGCGTGTGTGGATCCTCGATGAAGTGTGACACGAACTCGAGCGTGCTGATGCCGGCCTCGTTGCCGGTGCACACCACGTGGCGAAAGCCCACTCCCGCCTCCTCGGCGAGGCTTACCACGGCGTAGCCGAAGCCCCCGCTCTGCGTGACCAGGCTCACGGGCCCCGCGCGCAGCGCCGGGATCTGGAACGCAGCGCCGAAGCCGGCATACATCCCCCCGGCGACATTCATCATGCCCTGGCAGTTGGGACCGACGACGCCGACATCGTAGCGCCGCGCGATCTCGACGAGTTCCTGCTGCAGCCGTACGCCCTCGCCCCCGGTCTCGGCAAAACCCGAGCTGACCACAAGTGCGAACGGTATGCCTCTCTCCCCGCACCGGCGCAGCGCATCCGGAACGCGCGCCGCGCTGATCAGCACGAGCGCGAGATCCGGCACGGCAGGAAGCGCCGCAACCGACGGATAGCACGGCAGTCCCGCGACCTCCGTGTAGCGCGGGTTAACGGGATAGATCGCGCCCCGGTAACCATGGTTTTTCAGATGCAACAGCGGCTGGCCGCTGATGCTCGCGAAGTCCTGCGAAGCGCCGATCACTGCGACGCTGCGCGGGTCGAACAGGCGTTCCAGGCTGCGTGGCATACGCGTAACCGCTTCCATCAGAGCGGCGCGGAACCCAAGCTCGCACCGCCGCACACGTGCAGCAGTTGCCCGGTGACAAAGCCGCTGCCCCGCGCAAAAAAGAACATTACAGCCTCGGCGATGTCTTCCGGAGTGCCCATGCGCCCCACCGCGATGCCTTCGATCAGCCTCTTGGTCTGGGGACTGCCGGGCGGGTTGGCATCATTGAACATCGGCGTCGATACCGGCCCCGGCGCGATCGCGTTGACCGTGACGCCGTGCCGCCCCAGCTCGAGTGCGAGCGAACGTGTGAGCCCCACCAAGCCCGCCTTGGTCGCCGCGTAGATCGCGAAGCGCGGCTTCCCGAGTGCGGCACGTGAGGAAATATTGACGATGCGCCCGAACTTCGCCGCGCGCATCGCCGGCAATACCGCGCGGGTGAGGATTACCGCAGCGCGCAGATTGAGGTCGACGACGTAATCGAAGTCGGCCATCGGTGTTTCGTCGATCAGGTTGGGCCGGTTGGCGCCCGCGTTGTTGACCAGATAGGTCGGCGCGAACTCGCGTGCTACTTCTTCCGCGACAGCGCGCGTCGCGCTGCCATCGGCAAGGTCGACCCCGTAGTGGTGCAGGTGTACGTGCTGTAGGTGAGGCACCGAGCGCTGCAGCGCGACCACCTCGAAACCTTCATCGAGCAAGCGCCGGCAGATGCCTTCCCCGATACCAGAGCTTGCACCCGTGACGATGGCTACTTTCGCGTCCATAGCACTTCAGCCGCGTCCGGAGAAAAATATCCATATTGTGAGTGCCCAAGCAGGTTGAGCGCCCGCGCGGCGCCCAGCGCGCGAGCCCGGGCCGCGCCGGTTTGCCTCAAGAAGTCGCGATGCGGATCGGTCACGGACGGTTCAGCGGGCTTCCCCTGAAGTCCCGGCGTGCGCCGTTGCGCAGTGATTATTCTCCGGGGAATACGATATCACATACGGGAGCACGGCGATATGCGGATGGTCGCATTTTCTTGAAGTTCACGTTGACAACATCGGTGTTGCTCCTTAAGCTCGCTTTGCCTTGCTAAGCAGGATTCGAGACACACGGGCACGCTTGCCCGGTATGGGAGGAACGTCAATGCCACTGGAGTTCAAAGGAAAAGTAGTTCTGACTTCGCAGGATGAGCCCGCGGCCAAGAAGCCGGTCAAACCCGCGGGCAGGCCGAGATACATCAAGGGCGGCCTGCTGATCGACGGTAACGGCGGCAAGCCGGTGAAAAATCCGGTCATCGCGCTCGAGGGTATCCGCATCAAGCAGGTAGGCACCAAAGAGACAATCAGGATCCCCGCCGGCGCGGAGGTGATCGATTGTGGCGGGTACACGC
>JACQGO010000142.1 GCA_016199485.1 Betaproteobacteria bacterium | reverse complement strand
CAGCCGGAAAGGCTTGGAGCGCCAAGGCAGCGCGGAACGATGACGACGGATTGGATATGGACATGAATACGAAACGGTTGATCCCATGCTGATCAGGGAAGCGATTCTGCCGCCGCGGGAAAAGGCTGCTCGACGGGATGGACGAGATGAACGATGAACGACTTGCATACTGCTACCGAGAGACTGCGGAAAAACTGGGTGGGATCTCCATTCGATCTGTCCAGCGGCTCGTCGCGCGCGGGGCGCTGCCTGTGGTCAGGGTGTTTCGCCGCGTGCTTATTCCGGCCGATGCACTGCGAGAGTTTGTGGCGGCAAGTACCGATCCGTCGCATAATCGCACTTGCGCGGAGTCGGTAGCGTGGAAGGAGTCTAAGCCATGCCATACCGACGAAAGGACTCACCCTATTGGTGGGTCAAGTACACCGACGCAAGCGGCAAAGGAACTTACCGGTCTACTGGCACAACTTCACACAGGGAAGCGCAAGCACTCGAAGCCAAATGGAGGCTTGAAGCGCATCAAATGAGGCATTGGGGTGTTCAGCCCGAACACACCTTTGACGAATTGATGGTGGCCTATCTCAAGGCGACGAGTGATACGATGCGTAGCCCCGAGCGAGCAAAATATGCAATCCAGAGGCTCATGCCGTTTTTCACGGGGCGGACAATGGAGCGACTGCGTCGCGCCGAGGTCTCCGCCTACATCGAGAAGCGGAAAGCCGATGGGGTTGGGCCATATACCGTTAATCGCGAGTTGGATTTGCTCTCGGCAGCAATCAACTACGCGCGAAAGCACTGGGAATGGGATATCCAGAATCCGGTTTCAGGGATGTCTCTCCGGCAGCCCGAGGGTCGCTTACGTTGGATAAGCCGTGCCGAGGCTGATGCGCTGATTTGTGAAGCGGAAAAGGAACCGAGATCGCCGCACTTGGCGGAGTTCATTCGACTGGCACTGAATACGGGGTGCCGGAAGAACGAGCTGCTGAAACTCTCTTGGGACAGGGTGGATTTGAGATCGAATGTCCTCCGTCTTGAGGGCCAGCACACCAAGAGCGGGAAACGGCGAGCCGTACCGTTGAACGAGGAAGCGCGCAAGGCGCTGCTGAATCGCGCCCGGTTTCGTGCGAAGTTCTGCCCCGATTCGACATGGGTATTCGCACACAGGAACGGGAAGCGTATTCAGTTCATGCAGAACGGGTTTCAGGCCGCGTGCAAGCGCGCCAAGATAGCGGACTTCCGGGTCCACGATCTGAGGCACACGTGCGCGTCCTGGCTCGTGCAAGGCGGGGTGCCGTTGCTCGAGGTCGCGAAACTGCTTGGCCATTCGACGATTGAAATGACCGAGCGTTACGCGCACTTGGCGCCGGAAAACCTCAGGGCCGCCGTTGGCGTATTGGACCGGTTACGATCTGGTTACGCCAACGGGGGTGTAGCAGCAAGGGCTAGCGGATAAGTCCTTGAAAATGTTTGGTCGGGGTGACTGGATTCGAACCAGCGACTCCTGCGTCCCGAACGCAGTACTCTACCAGGCTGAGCTACACCCCGACGCGAGTGATCAGGCCATCAGCGCTCAGCTCCCGGCAAAAAAATCGCGCGGTCGAACCGCGCCTGGATCTACACCGGAAGCTGACCGCCGATCGCTGACAGTCAATATGTACGCGTCACCGCGAAGGCTGCCAATTGTAGCAGAGATTCGCGATGGTTTGAATTTGGCACGACCTCGAGCGCCGCCGCCGCGCTACGCGACTCGACGCGCGCCTGCCCGCGGGCATAGTCGAGCGCGCCGGTCGCATGGATCGCCTCCACCACCGCCGGCAGATCCTCCAGGCCGCCGTGCTCGATCGCGCGGCGTATCGTGCCGGCCTGCTCACGCGACCCGTGCCTGATCGCGTAAATCAGGGGCAGCGTCGGCTTGCCCTCCGCGAGATCGTCGCCGACGTTCTTGCCGATCACGGCGTGGTCGCCCGAATAATCGAGCACGTCGTCGATCAGCTGGAACGCGGTGCCCAGGTGGGTGCCGTAAACGGCGAGCGCCTCCTCGTGCGCGGGCGCGGCGTTTCCGAGGATCGCGCCCAGCCGCGCCGCGGCCTCGAACAGCTTCGCCGTCTTGCAGCGGATCACCCGCAGATAGTCGGCTTCGCCGATATCCGGGTTGTGGCAGTTCATGAGCTGCATCACCTCGCCCTCGGCGATGGTATTGGTCGCGTCGGCCAGCACCTGCAGCACGCGCATGCTGTCGACCCCGACCATCATCTGGAACGCGCGCGAGTAGACGAAATCCCCCACCAGCACGCTCGCCGCGTTGCCGAATAATGAATTGGCGGTCGGGCGCCCGCGCCGCAGTTGCGACTCGTCGACCACGTCGTCGTGCAGGAGCGTCGCGGTATGGATGAACTCCACGACCGCCGCGAGCTCGTGGTGATGCGTACCACGGTAGCCGAAAGCACCCGCTGACAGGAGCACGAGCGCCGGCCGCAGTCGCTTGCCGCCGCCCGCGATGATGTAACCCGCCACCTGGCGGATCAGCGCGACGTCCGAATGCAGCCGGCTGCGAATGACCTCATCGACTGCCTGCATGTCGGCGGCGATAAACTCGCGGATGGCTTCGAGCGACACGGGAAGGCTGTCGAAAAGTCTTTGATCATACCAGCAAAGCCGCGCGGCTTGCGCCCCTCCGCTCGCGGCGCGGGTGGTGCCCGGTCCGCTTCGCCTTGCGTCGTGCCGGCACTGGCGGCGCGCGGTGCGAGGAACGCCGCGGGCGTCGTGTTGTACTTTGACTACGAGCTTGATTTTATGTAGAATGCGCACCTTTTCGAAGAGAAACGGGCGTTGAGCGGAGTCAGGCCATGTATGCGGTCGTCAAAACCGGCGGCAAGCAGTATCGCGTCGCTTCCGGCGAAAAACTGAAAATAGAACAGATACCTGCGGACATCGGGAGCGAGATCGTGCTCGACCAGGTACTGCTGGTCGCAGACGGCGAAAACGTGAGGCTCGGCGACCCGCTCCTCGCCGGCGCATCGGTCAAGGCGAAGGTGGTCGCTCACGGGCGCGGCGAGAAGTTGAAAATCTTCAAGCTGCGGCGTCGCAAGCACTACCGCAAGACGTTGGGGCACCGGCAAAACTACACCGAAATCGAGATTCTCGGTATCTCGGCGTAAGGAGCGAATTCCCATGGCACACAAAAAAGCGGGCGGCAGTTCCAGGAACGGTCGCGATTCGCAATCGAAACGGCTGGGCGTGAAGCGGTTCGGCGGAGAGCTCGTCCCGGCGGGCAGCATCATCGTGCGCCAGCGCGGCACCAGGGTGCACGCCGGGCACAACGTGGGTGTCGGCAGGGACCACACGTTGTTCGCGAAGGTATCCGGCAAGGTGCGGTTCGGCGCGAAAGGGCCGGATCGGCACGTGACGGTGAGCGTGATTCCTGCGTAGCGGGCGGCATTAAGACCCACGAGAAGCCCTGTCGCAGGACAGGGCTTTTTTGTTTCCGATGAAATTCGTTGACGAAGCGGTGATCGAGGTCCACGCCGGCAAAGGCGGCGACGGCGTCGCTTCGTTCCGGCGGGAGAAATTCGTGCCGCGCGGCGGCCCCGACGGGGGCGACGGCGGACGCGGCGGCGGCATCTACGCCGTTGCCGACCGCGATACCAACACGCTGATCGACTATCGCTACGCGCGCATTCACCGCGCGAAGAACGGCGAAAACGGCCGCGGCGCCGACTGCTACGGGAAGTCCGCTCCCGACGTCGTGCTGCGCATGCCGGTGGGCACCGTCGTCACCGATGCCGAGACCGGAGAGTTTCTCGCTGATCTCGAGCGCCACGGCCAGAAAGCGCTGCTCGCGCAAGGAGGCGCCGGAGGGCTCGGCAATCTCCATTTCAAGTCGAGCGTGAACCGCGCGCCGCGCCAGCACACCCTGGGCGAGCCGGGGGAGCGACGCAGGCTCAAGCTCGAGCTCAGGGTATTGGCCGATGTCGGGCTGCTCGGCATGCCGAACGCCGGCAAGTCCACTTTCATTCGCGCGGTGTCAGCCGCGCGCCCCAAGGTCGCCGACTACCCATTCACCACGCTGCACCCCCATCTCGGGGTGGTGCGGGTCGATGTGAGCCGCAGCTTCGTCGTCGCCGACATCCCGGGACTGATCGAGGGCGCCGCCGAGGGCGCAGGGCTCGGGCACCAGTTCCTGCGCCATCTCGCGCGCACGCGACTGCTGCTGCACGTCACCGACATCGCGCCCCTCGATGAGCGCGCCAACCCGGTGAAGGAAGCCAAGGCGATCCTGAAAGAGCTGCGCAAGTACGACAAGGCGCTCTACCGGAAACCGCGCTGGCTGGTGCTCAACAAAGTGGACCTGCTCGCCCCCGGAGAGCGCGCCGTGAAGGTGCAGCGCTTCCCGAAACAGCTCGGCTGGAAAGGCAGGAGTTATACTATCTCGGCGCTCACCGGCGAAGGCTGCCGGGAACTTATCTACGCCATCATGGAGTATCTCGAGCAAACCGGGGACGCGGGACCCGGAATTCGGCCTGCGGAGGCAGGGCGCACGGCGGCTGCCGTGAATTCCGAATCCTGAATCCCGAATCCGGCTTTTTTCCATGGCCTCGATCGTCGCCAATGCCAGGCGCCTGGTAGTGAAGGTCGGCTCGAGCCTCGTGACCAACCGGGGGCAGGGGCTTGACCGCGCCGCGCTCACGCGCTGGGCCGAGCAGATCGCGCAACTGAGGCACCTGGGCCGCCAGGTGGTGGTAGTCTCCAGCGGCGCGGTCGCCGAGGGCATGCAGCGCCTCGGCTGGAAGAGGCGTCCGCACGCGGTGCACGAGCTGCAGGCGGCGGCGGCCGTCGGCCAGATGGGGCTGATCGAGGTCTACGAGTCGTGCTTCCGCAAGCACGACCTGCTCACCTCACAGGTACTGCTCACGCACGAGGACCTCGCCGACCGCAAGCGCTATCTCAACGCGCGGACCACGCTGCGCACGCTCCTCGAGCTGGGCGCGATTCCCATCATCAACGAGAACGACACTGTAGCGACCGACGAGATCCGCTTCGGCGACAACGACACGCTCGCGGCGCTGGTCACCAACCTGGTGGAAGCCGACGCGCTCGTCATACTCACCGACCAGGCCGGCCTCTACACTCGCGACCCGCGCCGGGATCCCGCGGCGACGCTGGTGACCGAAGCCAAAGCGGGAGATCCCGAGCTCGAGCGTATGGCGGGCGGCACGGGCAGCCATATCGGGCTCGGAGGCATGCTCACCAAGGTACTTGCGGCAAAGCGCGCGGCGCGCAGCGGCGCGCACACCGTGATCGCTTCGGGCCGGGAACCCGAAGTACTGCTGCGGCTTGCGCGCGGTGAACGGATCGGCACGCACCTCACCGCGGAGAGCGCGACGTTTGCTGCGCGCAAACAGTGGCTCGCCGACCACCTGCAGGTGCGCGGCAGCCTGAAGCTCGACGCCGGCGCCGTCAAAGCGCTCACCGTCGACGGCAAGAGCCTGCTCCCGGTCGGCGTCTACGAGCTTGCGGGCGAGTTCGAGCGCGGCGAGCTGGTGAGCTGCCTCGACGAGGCAGGCAAGGAAATCGCGCGCGGGCTGGTGAATTACGGCGCAGCCGACACGCGCCGCATTCTCAGGACGCCTTCCGGCGAAATCGAGGCAAAGCTCGGCTACGTCGACGAGCCCGAGCTCATTCACCGCGATAACCTCGTGCTGCTCTGAGCTGTTGCGGCGCTGCGCCACGCCGGCCGAAGACGCGATCAACCAGCTCAAGGAACTGTTCGTTTTCTAAAAGCCGCTCAACCGGCCGGCCTCCAGCCGCAGCGCGTCGACCGCCTGCTTCGCGTTGCCGATGATCGACCGGTTGGGGCAGAAAAAATCCGCGTAGAGCACGCCGTGATGGCGGTTGCGTTCCTGGTACTCGATATACCGCCAGGAGGGATTGCGCGCCGCCGTCCACGTCCCGTCGCTCCGACCGAACGCGTAGAGCTTGCGCTCGCGGGTCGCGCAGCGTATCCCCTCGAACGAGGT
>JACQGO010000001.1 GCA_016199485.1 Betaproteobacteria bacterium | reverse complement strand
TCCGACAGGCTGCTAACAGAAAAATCGGCCAACGATTCGCAACAAAACCCACCCGAAACGGTTAAGTGTGACGGAAAGCAGGCGTGAATTCGCATGCCGGGAGGCCACTTTTGCAATTTTCCCGGCGCCGATTTTGCATAAGGAGTTTGTCGGGGCCAGGCCCGACAAACTCCTAAGCGGGCGGGGGCGCGTAGCCGGGAATCCTGGAAAGATCCACCTCGTCGATCTGCTCCGGATCGAGGAACTGCTTCGCATACTTCTCGTAGACCTTTTCCCATACGAACACGTCGAAGAGATCCGGATCGACGTGGCCGTTCAGCTTGAACCTGCCCAGGATCGTCAGCGACTCCGAAAGCGTCTTGCCCTTCTTGTACGGGCGGTCCTTGGCGGTCAGCGCCTCGAAGATGTCGGCGATGCCCATGCAGCGCGCCTGCACCGACATCTGCCCGCGCGTGAGCCCCCGCGGATAGCCCTTGCCGTCCATGCGCTCGTGGTGGCCGCCGGCGTACTCGGGTACGTGCTTGAGGTGCTTCGGCCACGGCAGCGCTTCCAGCATCTGGATCGTGACCTCGATGTGGTGGTTGATGATCTGGCGCTCCTCCGCGGTGAGCGTGCCGGCGCGGATGGTGAGGTTCGTGACCTCCTCGTCGGTCAAGAAGTTGGCAAGCCTGCCTTCGACGTCGCGCCACTGGTATCGGGAAGCGATCGCCCGCACGCGCTCGATGTCTGCGTCGCCCATCGCCTCGCCCCCGATGTTCGCGCGGCGCAGGAACTCGCGCTCGGCGTCGATCTCTGCGAGCTTCTGCTCGTGCTCGCGCTGCAGCCGCTCCGCCTCCTGCCCGTCATGCCTCTCCAGCGCCGCGAGACGCGCGTCGCGCAGCGCGATCTCCAGGTCGCGCTTCACCACTTCGAAGCGCGTCTCCAGAAGGTGGACGCGGTCGAAGATGGTCTGCAGCTTGGTCGCCTTGTCCACCACGTGCACCGGTGTCGTCACCTTGCCGCAGTCGTGCAGCAGCCCCGCGATCTTGAGCTCGTAGCGGTCCTTGTCGGTCATCGTGAAGTCCCTGAGCGGCCCCACCTTGCAGTTGTTGACCGCTTCCGCGAGCATCATGGTGAGCATCGGCACGCGCTCGCAGTGGCCGCCGGTGTACGGGGACTTGTCGTCGATCGCGGCGTTGATGAGGTTGATGAACGACTCGAACAGGTTCTCGAGGTGGTTGATCAGCAGCCGGTTGGTGAGCGCGATCGCCGCCTGCGAGGCGAGCGATTCCGCGAACTGCTGGTCGGTCTGCGAGAACGCGACGACCTCGCCGGTCCGGCGGTCCTTGCAGTTGATGAGCTGCAGCACCCCGATGATCTCGTTCTCGTGATTTTTCATCGGGACGGTGAGGAAGGATTTCGAGCGGTAGCCGGTCTTCTTGTCGAAGTTCTTCGTGCCCGAGAAGTCGAACCCTTCCTCGGTGTAGGCGTCCGCGATGTTCACCGACCGGTCGTGGTGCACGGTCCAGGCCGCGACCATCGAGTGGATCGGCTTGCCCTCCTTGTCGTAGAGGTAGACCGGGTAGAACGGGATCTCGACCCCGCTGGTGCCGCCCATCGCCATCCCCAGCGTGTCGTTGCGCATGATCTCGAAGCGCAGCGTGCGTTCCTCGCTCATGCGGTAGAGCGTGCCGCCGTCGGCGTTGGTGATATCCTTCGCCGCGACCAGGATCGCTTCCAGGAGCCTGGTGATGTCCTTTTCCTGGGAGAGCGCGACCCCGATGCGGTTGAGCTGCTCGACCCGCTTGAGCAGGTCGGCTACATCCTGGGGCCGGCTCGTGCCGTTCATCGCCGCAGCCCGCGGCTACTTGATGCACACGGCGCGCACTTGCAGCATGTCGGTGATGCCCATCAGTACCTTCTCGATGCCGTCCTGCTTGAGGGTCCTCATGCCGTCCTCGAGGGCGGTCGCGAACATCTGCGCCACCCGCGCGTGCTCCTGGATGTCCTTCTTGGCGGCGTCGGTGCCCATCAGCAGCTCGTGCAAGCCCAAGCGGCCCTTGTAGCCGGTGCCGCCGCACACCTCGCAGCCGACCGCGTCGTAGATCGTGATCTCGCCCTTCTCGTTGCCGAACTCGCGCCGCCACTCCTCCAGCAACGCCGCGCGCGCCGCCTTGGCGTCCTTTTTCCAGATCGTCGTGCTCTGCAGCTCGAACGCGTACTCGTCGAGCAGCTTGTCGATCTCGTCCTGCGCGGCGATGTGCGGCCGCTTGCACTTGCCGCACAACCGCCTGGCGAGACGCTGCGCCAGGATGCCGAGCAGCGCGTCGGCGAAGTTGAAGGGATCCATCCCCATGTCGAGCAGCCGGATGATCGACTCGGGAGCGCTGTTGGTGTGCAGCGTGGCGAACACCAGGTGGCCGGTGAGCGAAGCCTCGATGCCGATCGACACCGTCTCCTTGTCGCGCATTTCCCCCACCATGATCACGTCCGGGTCCGCGCGCAGGAAGGCCCGCATCGCGATCGAGAAAATGAGCCCCGCCTTGGGGTTCATCTGCACCTGGCGCAGGCCGCGCTGGGTGATTTCCACCGGGTCCTCCGCGGTCCAGATCTTCATGTCGGGCGTGTTGAGATAGCCCAGCACCGAGTGCAGCGTCGTGGTCTTGCCGGAACCAGTCGGCCCGCATACGAAGAACAGGCCGTAGGGCTTGTTGATCGCATCCTTGCACTTCTCGAGGTTGCGTTTGGACAGCCCCAGCTTGTCCAGCGGGATCGGCTCGCCTGCGGCCAGGATCCGCATCACGATGTCTTCGACCCCGCCCTGGGACGGGATCGTCGCCACCCGCAGCTCGATGTCGAGCGGGCCGAACTTCTTGAACTTGATCTTGCCGTCCTGCGGCTTCCTGCGCTCCGAGATGTCGAGATCGCACATGATCTTGAGCCGGGCGGCGATCGCGCTGCGGTAGCTGCCCGGAACCGAGATGTAGGGCGCCATCGCGCCGTCCTTGCGGAAGCGGATCTCGGTCTTCTGCTTGCCCGGGTAGGGCTCGATGTGGATGTCGGAGGCCCCCTGCTGGTAGGCGTCGATGATGACCTTGTTGACGAGCTTCACCACCTCGTTGTCGTTCGCGGCCGAAGCGACGTCTTCCGCCGCCGCCTCGCCGCCCTCGGTTTCGTCGTCGAGAGTACCCAGGATGTCGCCGATCGAGCCGGTGTCCTCGAGCATGCCGGCGCCGAACATCTGGTCGAGCGTCGATTTGAATTCTCGGCTCGTGGTGACCTTGTAGATGATCTTGCTCTTGGGAAAGACGTTGTTGACCATCTTCGACGCCTTGATCTTCTCGGGGTCGACGGTCACGACGATGATCCCGTCCTTGGAGTCCTCGACCGGAATCCAGCCGTTGGTGTCGCAGAACTCGCGGCTCATGTTCTTCAAGAGATCCGGCGGCTTGATGCGGTCCTGCTTGAACGGCTCGTAGGACACGCCGAAGTAGGCCGCGAGCGCGTCTCCCAGCGGGGGGAGCTTCACCTGGAACTCGTCGATCAGCACCGTTTCGAGATCGAGGTTCTTGCGCCGCGCCGAGCGCTGCGCAAGCTCGAGCTCCTCCGCCGAGATCACCGCGTTCTGCACCAGCGAATCGTACTTGCCGCGCACCATGAGCTGCGGACGCTGCCGCTGCCGGAACGCGATCGCGAGCGTCTCGCACAGTCCCCCAGCACCCTCTTCCATGATCGGCGGGAACGGCACTCCGGTCTTGGTATTGATGATCTGCACCACGCCGATCAGATCCCTGGTCTTGGCCTCCACCACCGGTGCCACCAGCATCTGCTTGGTGCGGTACCCGGTACGCTTGTCCACTTCCTTCAGGAAATGAAGCTGCGGGCTGAGCGAGCTGAGTTCCGCGTCGTCGTAGACGTCGCGGATGTTGATCACCCGCTTGTGCGCCGCGACGAATCCCGCGACGCTCTGCTCGTTGATCGGCAGCTTGATATCCTTGAACGAGGTCAGTCCCGTCTTGACCTTGGAGATGATCGACGTCTTGTCCTCGCTCAGGAGATAGATCGTGATGCGGTCGGCGTTGAACAACTGGCACAGGTCCTGGGAGAGCTCCAGGATGATCTCGTCGATATTGCTGGTGGCGTGGATCTTGTTGGTGACCGCCTGCAGCGTCTGCTGAAAATTGAGCTTCTCAGCCAGGTGTTCCTGGGCCAACGGTTTGGTTTCAAGCACAGTACTCATGGCCGCTACCCTCTCGAACGCACCACCTCGGCAAAAACGCCTCTACACCCTTTCCGTCCACAACTCCGGCTGTCTCCCACCCCGGTCGCCTGCCGCTCGCATCACTCTACCCCCCCGGCTGCCCGGACTCAACAATGCCGCCTTCAGAATTCGAACACCTGGTCGTTGTACAGCATCTGCGGCCGGTAGCGCGCGCAGGACTCGCGCACCTCCTGCATGATCTGCTCCATCTCGCCCGGCTTCAAATGAGTGACGAAGATCTCGGGCGAGCGCGCGAGCCTCGCGAGCTCCTCCGCCAGCATGCCGGGACACAGGTGCTTGGAGGCGATCGCCAGCTCCCGCTCGCGGTTGCTGAACGCCGTCTCGATGATCAGGTATCGCAGGTTCTCGATCCTGTTCACCGCGGGCCACAGCGCGTCGTTGGTCGTGGTGTCGCCGGTGAAAACCAGGCTCGCCGTGCCGCTGTCGAGGTGGTAGCCGACCGCCGGCACCACGTGGTTGGCGGGCAGCGGGGTGAAGCGCCGGCCGCCGAGCGTTACCGCCCCGCCCAGTGACACCGCGGAGTAACGCAACATGGGATGAGCGGCATCCGGAATCTGCGTGAAATCGGGCCACAGCTTCCAGTTGAACAGGTGCTGCCTCAGGATCTCGATGGTCTGCGCCGCCGCGTGCACGGTGATCGGGTGGTCGCGCATCCACCCCACCGTGTCCACCATGAAAGGGATCGAGGTCACGTGGTCCATGTGCGAGTGCGTCACGAACACGTGGTCGATTCGCGTGAGCTCGCTGATGCTCAGGTCGCCCACCCCGGTGCCGGCGTCGACCAGCACGTCGTGGTCGACCAGCAGCGACGTGGTGCGCAAGTCCCCGCCAATTCCGCCGCTGCAACCGAGCACTCTTAACTTCATCTTTACTTGGTTTCGAACTTGAACACGCCATCCCAGTCGGCTCCCGGCGGGTTGCTCCGGAAGAATGCGACGCGCTCGAGGTACGCTTTGTAGAGGTAGCAATCCGGGGCCATCTTCTGCAGGTTCAGCAGCTGCAATTCGGCCATATCCCATTCCTGGTTGCGGTAGAACTTCAACGCCTGATGGAACAGCTTCATCTCGTCGAGCTTCGCCTTGTCGACCTGGCCCGTGAAACCCAGCGGCTCGAAAATCGCAACCGGCTCGTCCTTGCCCTTGACGCGCACCCGGTCGAGCTCACGGAAGACTACGTCGGACACGAGGTCTTTCGTGCCCTCGCCGACTATGATATCAGCCCCGTACTGTTTTGTGATGCCTTCCAGGCGCGAGGCGAGGTTCACCGCGTCACCCATCACGGTGTAGGCGAGACGGATCCTGGAGCCCATGTTACCGACGCTCATGCGTCCGCTGTTGAGCCCCACCCCGATCCTGATGTGGGGCCAGCCGCGCGCCTGGAACTGGGGATTGAGGGCTCTCAGCGCCTGGTGCATCTCGAGCCCCGCAACGATGCCGTTGCGGGCATGGTTGGGATCGAGCAGCGGCGCGCCCCAGAACGCCATGATGCAGTCGCCCATGTACTTGTCGATCGTGCCGCGGTGCTTGTAGATCACCTCGGTGAGCGGCGTGAGGAACGAGTTCATCAGGTTCGAGAGCTCCTTCGGGTCGAGCCCTTCGGAGATGGTGGTGAACCCGCGCACGTCGGTAAACAGCACGGTCATTTCGCGGGATTCCCCCTCCATCGAGAACTTCTCCGGATCCTTGGCCATCTCGTCGACCAGCTCGGGCGGCACGTACTGCCCGAACAGCCCGGTGATCTGGCGCTTGCCGCGCGCCTCGATGAAGAAGCCGTAGGACATGTTGAGCGCGAAGAGCAGCAGTATCATGGTGAGCGCGGCGGCGAGCGGCAGCACCAGGTGCCCGTAGTGGAATACCACCACGTTCATCGCGAGCACCAGGACCAGCACGAGCAGCGTCGTCACCGTGGCCTTGAACGGATTGAGCAAGGGAAGCAGCAGCGCCATCGCGAGCCCCGCGAGCGCGAGCAGCGTGAACTCCGCGCCCACCACGTAGGCCGGCTTCTGCTTGATGTTCTGGTCGAGAATGCCGGCGATGAGATTCGCGTGGATCTCCACCCCGGGATAGACCGGGTCGACGGGAGTGGCCCGCAGATCGAGCAGTCCCGGGGCAGTAGTGCCCACGAGCACGATCTTGCCCTTGAGATCCGCGACCTCCGCACGCGCGTTGAGCACGTCGACCACCGAAAGGTATTTGAAGCTCCCCTTGCGGCCGCGGTACGACACCAGCGAGGTCACGTTCTCGTCGACCGGGATCCTGAGCGGCCCCACTTCCAGCCACTCCAGGCCGCCGTAGCCCTTGGACAACCCGGCGTCGCCGGGAAAGCCGGGCTGCAGCCGGGGTGAGCCGAGCAGCACCCGTACCATCGCCAGCGCCAGCGCTTCGTAGTAGCCGCCTCGATACTCGGCGAGCAGCGGCACGCGCCGCACTATTCCGTCGTCATCGGTGAACGGGTTGAAGTGACCGGCGCTCGCCGCGACCTTTTGCAACTCGGGGAGGTTTGCGGTGTAGCCGTTGAACCCCACGAAGCCGATGTTGCGCCCCGCAAAGGTGCCCGCGGGAAGCGTCGGGGCGGGCAGCAAGCCCTTCTTCGGCGCGCGCGCTTCCTCTTCGCCCGAAAAGGTGTAGCCGAGCACCACGGGGCGGCCTTTCATCTTCGCGGCGAAGATGTCGTCGTAGGCGAGCTGCGGGCGGATGCGGCCGAAAGCGCTCTGGAACTGCGGCACGTCGCGCAGCTCCTGCGCGCCCAGGCGCTCGAGCACGCGGATTCCCGAACTCTCGTCGCGTTCGGCGAACACGATGTCGAAGCCGACGATGGCCACTCCGTAGTGGTCGAACAGCTTGTCGAGCAGCAACGCCAGCCGGTCGCGCGGCCACGGCCAATGGCCCTCTCCGCCCTGCTCCTTTTCCGCGAGGCTCTTCTCGTCGATGTCGAGGATCACGATGCGGGGATCCACGGTGCGCGGCATGGTGAGGGTAAGCCGCGTGTCGTAGACGATCGCCTCCAGCCGCTGGATCAGCGGAAGGTCGTAGAGCTTGATGGCGTGCCCGAGAAACAGCAGCACGACAGCCACGCCGAGACCGATGCGGACGATATGCTTTTTCAAGCCACCCCCTCCATCCTCGTGCCGGGCACCGGGCCGCGCACAGGGTTCCCGCCCTCAGCCATCCGCCGATCCTCCGCACCGGGCGGATGCCGGACTCGTGACGGAGCGTGCGCGTCGAGCGGATGCCTGCGCTGCTCCGCCGAGCGGCGAGGCCGCGTCCACGCTGAGCAGGGAGTCCCCATCACGCCGGACACAAGAGCAGAAAACGGGTTTGTCCCGCCGCCACAAGCCGTCGGTGATCCGCGCACCTAGGAGCTTGTCGGACTTTGGGCCGACAAACTCCTGAGGCAAAACCGCCTGCAAGAAAATGGCAACAACGACCGAAGACACATAATTCCAACCCCACCCCGTCTATAACGATGGAGCAGGACAGTGATTTGATTCAGCCTCATTCGAAATCCTCAGGCGGTTTTGCTATTAGCAGCCTGTCGGACCGCCAAGCCCGACAGGCTGCTAGCTCGTCTTGAGGAAGAACTCCATTTTCACTCCCGCCAGCTCGATCACGTCGTGATCGTGGAGCTGGTGCGGCTGGGCGTCCATCATCTTGCCGTTGATGACCGGGAACTTCGCGCCTTCGACGTGGGTAATGAAATAGCCCTGGGGACGGCGCGTGATCACCGCAACCTGCACGCCGGGCTTGCCCAGCGTCGTGAGGTTCTTGGTAAGCTCCAGCTCCTTGCCCGCGCCCGGCCCGGAGAGGATCTGGATCGCGGCGAGCGGATGTGCCTCCGCAGCGGGCCGCGCCGGCTGAGCGGCGGGCGCCGCGGCGGGCACCGCCGGTGCAGCCACGGCTCCCGGGCCCGCCTGAAACGCCGCGGTGTCGCCGAACTTCGCGCCCGGCGCCCCCGCTTTCGCGCCGCCCGGCGCGCGCAGCACCATGGTTTTCTCGAACTCGGCCACCGTAGCCTGCCCGGCCGCCGCCTCCGTCACGTACTTCATCTTGTACTTGCCGATCTCGATCACGTCGTTGTTCTGCAGGATGTGCTTCTTGATCGGGGTGCCGTTCACCAGGGTGCCGTTGGTGCTGCCGAGGTCTTCGAGGAACGAATCGTTGAGGATGGTCACGATGCAGGCGTGCTCGCCGCTCACCGCGAGGTTCTCGATCTGCACGTCGTTGTGCGCCTTGCGCCCGATCGTGATCCGCTCCTTGTCGAGGGGGATTTCCTTGATCATCGATCCTTCCAGACTCATTATCAGCTTCGCCATGGATGTGTCCCCGTTATTTCCACCAAGACCGGAACCGCCGGAACCAGCCGGTCTGCGCCGGGAAGTCCTTCACGACCTTCACCAGTATCACCGACACGTTGTCGCGCCCGCCGTTGTCATTCGCCTGCTGCACGAGTTGCGCCGCCGCGAGCGGAAGATTGGCCCGCAACGAGGAAAGCGTGAGATGAATGTCCTCGTCGTCCACCATGTCGTTCAGCCCGTCGGAGCACATCAGGTAAACGTCGCCGGGCTCAACCTCGTAGGTGTGGACCTCCGCCTCCACCTCGGGATCTATGCCCACGGCGCGCGTCACCAGGTTCTTGTTGGCCGAGTGCTTGGCTTGCTCCTTGGTAATCATGCCGCTATCGATCTGTTCCTGCAACAGCGAGTGGTCGCGCGTCACCTGTTCGAAGCTGTCCCCGCGCAGGCGGTAGAGGCGCGAGTCGCCGATATGCCCGACCGAGACGCGGTTATCGTAGAACAGCGTCACCACCAGGGTGGTCCCCATTCCGGAATATTGCGGCTGGCTCTGGGCGGCCTGGTAGATCGCGGCGTTCGCCCGCGCGGCGTGCTCGCGGATCAGCGCCTCGCCCCGCGGCGCGCCGTCCGCGCCGCCGACCTCGTGCGGGGCCCGCGCCTCGAGCGCTTTTTTCATCTCCTCGGTGATCAACGCCACCGCGATGCCGCTCGCCACTTCCCCCGCGTTGTAGCCGCCCATGCCGTCCGCCAGCACCGCGAGCCCGAGCCGGGCATCGGCGGCAATGCTGTCCTCGTTGTGCGAACGCACCATGCCCGGGTCGGTGGCAGTGGCGAGTTCGAGCGCGTGACTTACATCGACCATCGGCAGGCATCCTATGGGTTGGCGCCTGTCGAAACGGGGCGCGACGCGCCCGTCAGGCTCCCCAGACACAGCCGCAGCGCCTTGGCCATCTGCTCGCCGCTCTGATAGCGCTGTTCGGCATCTTTCGCGAGCGTCTTGTTCGTGATCGCCACCACGCATGCGGGGAGGTTCGGGCTGTGCGTCCGGATGTCGGGATGCGGCTCGTTCGCGATCTTGAACATGAGCTGTGCCATCGAGTCGCCCTGGAACGGCAGATGTCCGCACGCGAGCTGGTAGAGGGTGACGCCGAGCGAGAACAGGTCGGAGCGGCCCTCGATCTTCTTGCCCGCGAGCTGCTCGGGAGACATGTAGGACGGGGTGCCCAGCACCATGCCGGTCTTGGTCTTCGAAGAGTCGGTGATGCGCGCGATGCCGAAGTCGGTCACCTTCACCGAGTCGCTCTCGGGCTCGTACATGACGTTGGCGGGCTTGACGTCGCGATGCACGACGTTGTTGCGATGCGCGTAGTCCAGCGCCTCCGCCACGCGGGCGATGATCGACAGCACTTTGTCGAGCGGCAAGAGGTTGTCGGGCTTGCAGTAGGGCGTCAGATCCTTGCCCTTCAGGAACTCCATCGCGATGAAGGCGAGGTCGTGCTCCTCGCCCGCGTCGTAGATGGTGACGATGTTGGGATGCGTGAGCCTGCCCGCCGTCTCGGCCTCGCGGAAGAAGCGCTCCTTGACATCCGCCAGCTCGCTCTCGTCGAATTCCTGGGAGAGCGCCATCGTCTTGATCGCCACCACCCGCCCGATCTTGGGGTCCTTGCCGAGGTAGACGATGCCCATCGCGCCTTTGCCGAGTTCCTTTTCCACCTGGTAGCGGCCAAGCATGGGCTTCTCGACGCCGCCGCCGGGCAGAATCACCGTGCCGCCGGGATGGCCCGCGCCGCCTCCCAGCATCACCGTTTCGGACATCGCCTTGGCGCGCGTGAGACGGGTCTCGAGGTCGCGGTATTTGGGGTTATAGTCGGCCATGTAGCGGAACACCGACTCTGCCTTGTTGAACTGGCGCTTGCGCTCGTAGTCGAGCGCGAGGTTGTAGAGCAGGTCCATCACGCCGTCTTCCATCGGCAGCTTGCGGAAATAGTCGAACGCCGTGTCGAGCTGCCCCTGTCCCTGGTAGGCGAGCCCCAGCATGCGGTGGCTTTGCGCCGATTCGATGTCGAGCCGTTCCTTGCCGCGCTCGGTCACGAGGAAACGCTTGGTGGTGAGCGCCACATGCCCGAGCAGCAGCAGCGTCGCTGCCGTCATGAATTCCAGCCATATGAGCTGCGACACCATGAGCGTGAAGTGGGCGGCGATCAGCGCCACAAAAATGCCCCCGGTAATCAGCGCGCCCACCCCCGCTTTGAGCCGGGGCAGCAGAGCAATCAGGTAGGCTGCAACGAGCACGATCAGCCCCAGCCAGACCCATATCCCCCAGGTTGGGGCGATAAAGAAATGTTCCTTCAGTATGCTCGACACCGAGTGCGCCATGGTCTCGACCGGAGCCATGGCGGCCGAAACCGGGGTGACCTGCGCCTGGCCGAGGCCTGCCGCAGTGGCCCCGATCAGCACGATCTTGTCCTGGTACTTGGCCGGCGGAATCTTCCCGGTGTAGACATCGAAGAAAGAATCCACCGGAAACGCAGGTTTCCCGTCGCGGTCGCTGTAGAAAAAGGTATACATCCGCAGCTCAGGATCGGTCCTCACGCGCAGTTTCCCGATCCGCACCTCCTCGCCGAAAGTCGCCTGGATGTCGTTCACCTTGAGGTTGAGGCTCTTGGCTGCAACCGCCAGTGACAGCGAGGGAAAATACTTGTCGTAAAAGCGCACGATCAAGGGCTCGGCGCGCACCGCCCCGTCGACGTCCCGTCTTGTATTGAGGTGACCGATGCCGGCCACCGTCCTGCCGAGTTCGGCGATCGGGTGGAGCGGATTGATCCCCGGCACCGGCAGCCATTCCGCGCCGCGATCCTTGAGCGGCAGGCCATGCTGCAGCACGAAATCCGGGAGCGGCTTGTCGGGAGGGCCCTGCGGCTCGACGAGCTGCTGAAATACGAGAGGCAGCAGGACGTTGTTGGCGCGCTGGAAGCTCTCCGCGAGCTTGCGGTCGGTATTGAGCGCCTGTTCCGCCTCCTTCAGCACCGCACCCATCTGCTCGAGGGGCGGCGGCATCGCGGGCGCTGCCGCTTCAGCGGGCGGCGTGGTCGCGCTGCGATAGATCTCGAGCAACTTGTTGACGTAGACGAGGCCCGGGTCGACCTGGGGCTCGAAGAAAAACGCGGTGTAGGCGACGGCCTTGGCCTTGGCGTTCGCCAGGATATCGGTCATCTTGGCGTGCACATCGCGCGACCACGGCCAGCGACCGATATTCGCGATGCTCACGTCATCGATCGCGATCACCGCAATCCTGTCGGATGGCGTGCGCGACGCCGCCTTCACGCCGAGGTCATAGGCCTTGCGTTCGAGGCTCGGGATGAGGTCGCTCGTGGAATAGAACAGCATCACCAGCGCGACGACGGCGACGCCGAGAAACCAGTCTGATCTCCAGAAATCCAGTTTTCTCATCCCTGCCCCTCGCATTTTTGTATTTATTGTAATGGGTTAACGCCTATCACTCACTTATTCTACGATATCCGCCGGTAAAGTACATGATTTTTTTTGAAAACGCAAAAAAATCCCGCAGAAATACAAAGATTTAGAAACCGGGGGGACGGCGCGTTTTGCAAACCCGCGCAAAACCGCCGCGAAAAAACATCTCGGCAAAAGGCAAGCCGCTGCGAAACGCCGTCGCTCACAGCCAGAGATTCAGGAACTCGGCGGCGTTCGTGCAGAGCAGGAGATCCATCACCTCTTCGCGGATCGGCAGGCTGCGGAACCACTCCGCGTAGTCCTTGGCCGAGAGGAAGGGATACGAGCTCGCGTAGAGGAAGCGCTGCGCGAGGAATCCGTTCGCCGCCCGCAGGTAGTCATCCATCCCGGGCATATTGCAGAGATACTGGTCCGGTGAGATGTAGACATTCGGGCGGCGAAACGCCACGTGCAGAATCTCCTGCACCCACGGCCAGCCTCCGTGCGAAACGGCGATTTTCAGTTCCGGAAAATCGCCCGCCACGCGATCGATGTGGACCGGAACCGTATAACTCAGGTCCGGCCCGGCGCTCCCGCCCGCCATGATCACGACGGGGATGCCGGCATCCTCGCAGTGGGCGTAGATTGGATACAGCCGCGCGTCGTCGGCGCGCATCGGCGAGGGATAGAATCCGGGTTCGATATTGATGCCCTTGAAGCCCGCCGTGACCGCCTCCTCGATTTGACCCACGGCTTTCCCGCGGTCGGCGGGGTCGATGGAAGCGATCCCCACGAAGCGACCTGGATAAGCCCGCACGATGTCGGCGACGTCCCGGTTGCTCACCGAACCGTGCCGGCCCGAAAAGCGCCCGATGATCACCCCCAGGGCGACGCCGGCGGCGTCCATTTCTTCCAGCAGCGCGGGCATCGATCTGGCTTGCGCCGAAGGCGCGGGCGCCATTCCGTGCTGCGCGGTAATGCGGTCGCGCCTTGCGCTGTCCGCATACATGATGGTGTCGAGGAATCCCTTGAGCGGCGGGCGCAGTCGAAAATCGATGATCGTCACGGTCTGCCTCTTGATCGCGTGCAGTTGGCAGCCATTGGCGTGCGTCCGGCGCGGGGCGGCTTCATGCCTGCGCCGGCGCTCCGGCTGATGGGCGCCATAGGTCACCGATGCAGGCCATATCGTCCTCGCTCCGGCCCTGCACGCCGAGCAGCCGGTAGAGCTCCTGCGCCGCCGCCATCAGGAAGATCGGCGCGCTCGTCGAGGCGGCGAGCTCCTGGGCGAGCAGCATGTCCTCGCACACGTGACCGACCGACAC
>JACQGO010000140.1 GCA_016199485.1 Betaproteobacteria bacterium | reverse complement strand
CCCTCAAGGGGGTATTGAAAAGAATCCTCTGTGGCTGAATTGCGGTTTTCAGGGTGAAAGGCGATAAGCGTGAAGCCGTCGGGCAACCTGCCCCCTCTCCTCTCTCCTCTCTCCTCTCTCAGCGCTCGCCGCGCTTTTTTGCGAGCAACATCAAGGGCACGCCCGCGAGCAGCACGCCGATGCCGAGTTGCGCTCCGAGGCTGCTGGGATCCTTGGACAGCGCGTAGTTGGTGCTCGAATAGAGCATGAACGCGCACATCGCGCAGAACAGGATCGGCGTGAACGGGTAGAGCGGTACCCGGAAATGGTCGGGATTCACCGGCCGTTGACGGCGCAGGAAGAAAAGCGACACGCCGGTCAGCATGAAAAACAGCCAGAACGCCGGCGCCGTGTAGGCCACCATGGTCTCGAAACCGTCTGGCGTCAACGACGCGAGCAACACCAGCACGAGCGCGATCACTCCCTGCGCGAGCAGCGCGTTGACCGGCGTATTCGAGCGATCGCGCCACTGTCCGAGCAGGCTGAACAACGCAAAATCGCGTCCCAGCGCGTAGTTGGTGCGCGCCCCGGTGAACACCGTCGCGTTAAGCGTGCTCAGCGATGCCGCAACCACGATGAGGCTCAGCACCGTTGCGCCGGCACCGCCCAGCGTCGCCTTCATCAGGTCGGCGGCCACCGCCTTCGAAGCCTTCATGCCCTCGAGCCCGAGCACGTTGAGATAGGCGAGATTGAGCAGCACGTAGATCACCGTAACCGCCAGGATGCCGATGAGCAGTGCGCGCACGACATTGCGCCGCGCGTCGCGGATCTCGGCGGTCAGGTACGCCGCTTCGTTCCAGCCGCCGTAGGTGAGCAGGATGAAGATGAGAGCGAGTTGCGAGAACATGGGGCCCGTTGAGGCCGCCGGCGCCGCGGCCGGCCGGGCGCCGCCGCCTACCAGCAGCCCCGCGACGATCACTGCCGCGATCGCCAGCGCCAGGGCCGCGGTGAGCACGTTCTGCGCCAGCCGGCTCTGACGCGTGCCGATTACGTTGAGCGCGGTGAGCGCCGCCACACCGAGCAACGCGTAGATGACCGAACTCTTCGCGCCGAGCGGAAGCAACTGGCTCGCGTAGTCGCCGAAGACAAAAGCGATCGCCGCGATCGCGCCGGTCTGCACCACGCTCATCCGCGCCCAGGCGAATAAAAATCCCAGCTTGCCGCCGAACGCGCGCGTCAGAAAATGGTATTCGCCGCCGGCGTGCGGATAGGCGCTACCCAGTTCGGCATAGCACAGGGCGCCCACCAGCGAGATCACGCCCCCTGTGACCCACAACCCGATGAAGACCGCCTCGGTGGAAACGCTGCCGGCGACGATGGAGGGCGCCTTGAAGATCCCTGCGCCGATGACGATGCCGACGATCATCGCGGCGGCATCGAATACGCCGAAGGTCTGCTGCGGTTTCGCCGCCTCCACAGTCGCCTGTCCGCCGGCCGCGCTCATGGGAGGGCGTTCCTGGCCAGCGCGCCGCTCAATGCGGCGGCGCGTTGCGTTCGTTTGGCAGTCCACGGGTATTGCTGGCGTTTGGCTCCTTCGCCGACGTGCACCACGCCTTCGATGGCATCATCGCCCGTGACTCGCCCCTGGAACTCGTGCCGCGACAGGCCGTCGCCCGCCTTACCCGACAGAGTGAAGCGTACCTGGGTGCCCGCCATTCTCCCTCTGACCATGCCGCTCTGGTTGCCGGCCCTGCCGCTGCCATCGAGCATCTGGAACTCTTGCGCGAGGTTGAATTCGTACGCGACCAGCTTGCCGGCGATGCTGATCTGCGACTGCCACGTGCCGGCCACCCGCGCCGGAACGAGCCAGAAGAACACGTAACTCTTGCCCGGGTCGCCGACCTTCTTCTCGGGCACGATCAGGGTCTTCTGCTCGTCGGGCGTCCACTCACCCATGTCGTAGTCGTGCGCGACCACCCGGGTGCCGGGCTTGAGCGCCAGCAGCTTAGGCCGCAAACGCTCGTTCATCTCCGGCAGCAGGTAGCTGGTGATGACCGTCGCCTGGCTGAGATCGGTCTCGAACAGGTTCTGCTCGATGAACCGCGCGCGATCGGCGACGCCTTCCTTCTGCGCGGTGGCGTTGGCGATCTTCAGGAGGTAGGTGTCGAGATCGACGCCGAAGCCGCGCGCGCCCAGTTTCTTCGCCGCGGTGATGATGATGCGCCCGTCGCCCGATCCCAGGTCGATGACGAAATCATTGGGGCCGACTCTCGCCATCTTCAGCATCTCGTCCACCGTCACCTGCGGCGTGGGCACGTACACCACGTCGCCCTGCCCCTCCTGGGCCCACGCCGCCGCCGCAAACGCCGTCGCGGCGAGGAGCAACACATGACTTGCCAATTTCCTGAAGCTCATTTCCACTCCTGTGCAATGTAAATTTCCCGTAAGGAGTGTGCCGGGACAAAGTCTGGCGCGCTCCTCGCGGAAGCCTCGATCGTCATTTTACCGCGCGCGACCCGTTTGGCGTTCCACTCCAGCCGTTGTGACGGCGCAGCGCGCACCGCTACCGTGCCCGTGATCGCGTCCCCGGACACGCGGCCGCTGAACTCGTGGCGGACGTCCCTGCCGTCGATGCGCGCGACCAGGGCCAACTCGATCGCTTCGCCTCGCATGCGGGCGTTGCCGAGCTGCGCCGGCTGTGCGCCCACCGTCGCGCGGCCGCTCAATATCTGGAACGTCTGTTCGAGCACGACCTCGTAGTCGCGCGCCGCCGCGCCAGCGCCCAGCCGCCAGCGCCAGGTGCCCGCGGCGTTCGCCGGAATGATCCAGAGGTAGACCTCGCTCTTCGGTTCGCCGTACGGCTTCTCCGGCACCGGCACCGTGACCCTGTCGTCCGGTTTCCAGTTGTCCATGTCGAAGTCGTGCGACACGACACGCGTGCCCGGCTTCAGTTCCGTGAGCAGACGCGGTCGCAGGCGCAGGTTGACCTGCGGCAGCAGGTACATCGTGAGCACGCTCGCTTTGCTGATGTCGGTGATAAAGAGATTGCGGGCGTAGAACGCCACTTTGTCCGCCACTCCCTGCTTCTGTGCCTCGCGCTGGGCCTCGCTCACCAGCGCGCCGTCGATGTCCACGCCGAAGCCGCGCGTGCCGAAGCGCCGCGCGGCGGCGATCACGATGCGGCCGTCGCCGGAGCCCAGATCGATCAGGTAGTCGTCCGGACCGACCTTGCCCAGGTTGAGCATCGTATCGACCACGTTCGCCGGGGTCGGCACGTACGGCACGTCGGCTTCGCTCGCGATGCCCGGTAGCGCAGCCGCAAGCAGGAAGAATCGAACGCAAAGACGCAAAGAAACACCAAGAACGCATAGGAAATCAAGACGATTTTCGAGTCTCAATTCATGTTCTCCTTTGCGGCCTTTGCGTTGGATTCGGTTTTCGATCTGGTCGCGGTTACGGAGCAAGCTGCTGCCCGTCTCTCGCCGCCTGCCATCTGATGGTGCTTTGGGCGTTCCCCACGCCGCGCCGGATCTCGCCCTCCATGACATTGCCCGCGACGCGGCCCTCGAAATACAGACTCGCCTCGTGGTCGCGGTCATCGCCGTCCACAATTACGAAACTGATGCGATCACCGCGCAGGCGCGCTTCCCACATCTGCGCCGGCTGTCCCTCCACCCGGGCGACTCCGTCTATCACCTGGAACGTCTGCCGGAAGTCGATCACGAAATTGCGCATGCCCCCGGGCAACGGCACCCGGGCGACCCAGCGTCCCCCGACTTTGGCCGGGACGATCCACAGGAAGACATTCTTGCGAATCGTTGTAACTTGATCCGGTTTCCATTCGTCGAGGTCGAAGTCGTGAGCGACGATCCGCGTGCCGGGCTTGAGCTTCAACAGGTGCGGACGCAGGCGCCGGTTCACGTTGGGAAGCAAGTACATGGTGATGACGCTCGCTTCACTAAGATCGGTCTTGAACAGATCCTGCTGGAGAAACTTGACCCGCCGCTCCACGCCCGCCTGCCGCGCGCCTTCTTCGCTCTGGATCACCAGGTGTTCGTCGAGCTCGACGCCGACGCTGCGCGCTCCGAACTTCCGCGCCGCCGTGATCACGATCCGCCCGTCTCCCGATCCCAGGTCGTACAACACGTCCTGCGGTCCGACGTTGGCGACGCGCAGCATCTCGTCGACCACGACCCGCGGCGTCGGCACGAACGGCGCGTCGACCGCGAATCCGATCAACGGATACGTTCCGGCAGCCAGCGCCACGAGCGCGACGAGTACTGCGCGCACGCGCTTCCGCTTCGGCATTACCCCCTCCCTCTCATCCGGAGAGAGGCGAACCGCGCGCCGGCGATTCTCCGAAAGGCTGCGTGCCGTGCCCGAACGCACCACGCCCTCCATGACATCGCCGCGCACGCTGCCGTTACCTCGGGGGGTCGAACGGCGTGGGCGGCGGCAGCGACATGTGCCGCGGCTGGCGTTTCTCGACGCGCCGGGCAACCCACGGCGTCTTGCTCGTTTCGCCGTTGCGCACCATCCGGATCTCGCCCTTGATCCTGTCGCCCGCGACCCGCCCCGAAAATTCGTAGCGCGTCGCGCCTCCGCCGTCGTCGATCATCGTCGCGAGCGTGATGCGGTTGCCCGCGAGCTTGCCGCCCTCGATCTTGCCGCTGCGGCCTTCGGACACCACGGTTCCATCGAAATTCTGGAACATTTGCTCCGCCGCCAGGTCGAAATCCTGCGTCCTGCCCGACCTCGTGACCTGCCAGCGCCATGTCCCGGACACCGTCGCCGGCACGACCCAGTAGAAAACCTTGCTCTTCATGTCCCGGCCCACCGTCTTGCCGGGGGCATCCATCACCAACGACAGTTCCGGCGTCCATTCGCCCATGTCGTAATCGTGGGAAACGATCCGGGTGCCCGGGCGCAGCGAGGAAAGCAGCTTGGGCCGCACCATCAGGTTGACCTCGGGCAGCAGGTAGATGGTCATGACGGTCGCGCGCCGGATGTCGGTCTTGTAGAGATCGCGTTCGTAGAAGACGGCGCGGTCGGCCACCCCCGCCTTGGCTGCGTTACGGTTGGCGAGCGCCACCAACCGCCGGTCGAGATCCACCCCGAACCCGCGCGCGCCGCGCTTCTTCGCCGCGGTGATGATCATGCGGCCGTCGCCTGAGCCCAGGTCGATCACGAAATCGCGCGGCCCCACTTTCGCGATCTCGAGCATCTTGTCGACGACGTTCTGCGGCGTTTGCACGTACGGGGTATCGCCAAAGTCCTCGGCGATCGCGGGAGCGGCCGCGGCCAGCGCGGCCAGAATCAGAGCGGTGCGCCGCAACGGAGCACGCCGCGCGGTGATGGGAACGTTATGCATGGGTCAGGAAACCTTTCGGAAGCCGCGGTCAGCGGCACAAACGGGATACCCGCAGAGCGCCCCGGAGCCGTGCTCCGGGAGGCAGCGCGTGGAACGCAGCGCGCTGCATGCGCAGCGGCGCGTCAGGGGGTGTCCGCTCAACGAATCGCAGCGTGGCGCAAGACCGAACCACGATCCTCGAACGACATTGCGGCCGTGCGCTCCGCCGTCCAGTCGAGCTGGGCGTGGATGCGGCTGCCGGAGAGCGCGACGTTGCCCGAGATCGCCGGGCCCTGCACCCTGCCCGAAAACTGGTGCTTGACCGGCGTGCCGTTCACCTCCGCGGTGAAACTGAAACTGATCGCGTCACCGCTCAGCTTCGGGCTTTGCAGCGCCACCGTGCGCACGCCGACTTTCGCTTTGCCGGCGATCGCCTGAAATGTCTGGCTAAGCGCGATTTCATAGCCAACGGTCTTGCCCGACACCGGAAGCTGCCACCGCCAGATGCCGCCAACCTTGGCGGGGATGATCCAGAAATAGATGTCGCTGGTGCCGCCGGCGCCGCCGTACTTGTCCTTCGCCTCGATTTTCACGTGCACGTCGGGCTTCCAGTCATTCATCGAGAAATCGTGCGAGACCACGCGCGTGCCCGGCTTGAGATCGAGCAGCCTGGGGCGCAGTTCGAGGTTGACCCGCGGCAGGAGGTACATCGTGATCACCGTCGCGTCGCTCAGGTCGGTCTCAAACAGATCCCGTTGCTGAAACGACACGCGGTCGGTGACTCCGGCCTTCCTGGCGTTGGCGTTCGCCTCGTCGATGCGCTCGGGATTGAGATCGACGCCGAAGCCGCGCGCCTTGTGCTTCCTCGCCGCCGTCACGACGATCCTGCCGTCGCCCGATCCGAGATCGATCACGTAGTCGTTGGCGGTCACCTTCGCGATTTCCAGCATGCGCTCGACCACCTCCTGCGGCGTGGGAACGTAGGGCACACTGGCGGTCGCGGCCCACGCGCCGCTCGCGGCAAACGCCCATAACGCCACGCCAGGCGCGGCGGCGCGACCGGCACGCACCGCTCCCTGCAACACCAACAGCCAGTCCTTCAAGAGGAGTCTCCTTCGCGCCGGCCGGCGCTTGAGCGCCAACCCCCGCAATCGGCCCGCACATGCGGCAGCGCGCCGAGTTGAGCGGCAATGCGCGCCCAAGCCGGCATGTATGGTAGATTTCGCGCTGCGAAATTATACCCGATCGCCCCTCTTGCCGCTGCTCTACGCCGTCATTTTCGTCTCGGGCGCCGCCATCCTGGCGCTGGAACTGCTCGCCTCGCGCATCATGACGCCGTATTTCGGCGTAAGCCTCTACATCTGGACCGGCATCCTGTCGATCACCCTGGTCTCGCTCGCGCTCGGCTACTGGGGCGGCGGGCGGCTCGCGCGCCGCGCAAGCCGCCAGCGGGCGGGCGCGGGCCGGCTCGTCTACCTCTACTTCATGATGCCGGCGACCGCGGCGATCGCGATCGTCGCGGCCTGCCTCGTCTACCCGTACCTGTTCGCGCGCCTCGCCGACTTTGACCTGATCCTGGGAGCTTTCGCGGCATCCCTGATCCTGCTCGCCATGCCGCTCGCCGCGACCGCCGCGATGAATCCACTGCTCGTCGCGATCTTTCTGCCGGCGCGGAGCGAGCTCGCCGAGCACGCCGACGCCGGCGCGGGAAAGGTGTTCTTCGTGAGCACCATCGGTTCGGTGGCGGGGGTGCTGGTGACGGCGTTCGTTCTGATCCCGCACCTGAGCAATTTCGTATCGGCGCTGCTCGTGGCCCTCACGCTCGCCGGGTTGTCGCTGCTCGCCGCGGTCGCGCCGCCGGCGCCGCTCGCCGCGCGCCGGCCGCTCGCGGTGACCGCGACCGTGGCGGTGCTATGCTCGGGCCTGCTGCTGTGGCTCGCCGACGCCTACACCGGGCGCGTGTGGCCGGTCGCTTACGCCGGCCACTCGTGGCGGCTGGAGGCGCGCTACGGTTCGCTGTTCGGCACGGTGAAGATACTGCGCAGCGCCCCCGAACCCGGCGACGGGGGCTTCGTGCGCATGTATTTCCAGGACGGCCTGGTGCAGAACACGGTCGCCTCCGACGGCCGCTCGATGTCCTTCTACACCTATGCGCTGGAGGCGCTCGCGTTCGCCTACCAGCCCGAGTTGCGCTCCGCGCTGGTGCTGGGGCTGGGCGCGGGGATCGTGCCGATGCGCCTCGCGCGGCGCGGCGTCGCCGTCGAGGCGGTCGAGATCGATCCGGTGTCGTTCCGCGTCGCGCGCGAGTTCTTCGGTTTCGATCCGGCGAAAGTGCGCGCCCACCAGGCCGACGCCCGCACCTTCCTGCGCGGCTGCAAGAGCCGCTACGACGCGGTGGTGATCGACCTGTTTCACGGCGACGGCGTGCCCGACTACCTCGTGACGCGCGACTTCTTCCGCGATCTGCGCGGGTGCCTGCAGGCGGGGGGAATAGCCGTGTTCAACACCTTCGCCGACCTCGAGCAGCCGCGCGCCTACGCGCATTTCCTGACGACGCTGCGCGCGGAGTTCCCGGCGATCGTGCTCTACCGCCCCGACTGGCCGGGTGCCGTGCACGTGAACAGCTTCGTCGTCGCGGGCCTGCGGCCGTTACCCGAGCCGGTGCGCGTGATGCTGAAAGATGTCCCGGCACTCCACGCACGCACGCTCCCGGCGATGCTCGACAGGCCGCAGCCGCTCGACCAGGCGCTGCTCGCGCACGGCGAAGTGGTCACCGACGCGCGCAACACGGTGGCGCACGATATCGCCGTGAGCCAGCTCGCCTACCGCCGGGCGGTGGTCGAAGGCATGCCGCCCGCTTTTCTACTCAATTAGCCCTGGCCGCGGAGGCGGCTCACCGCCTCTGGTCGAAGGGCCACGGCCTGGACAGCCGCACCGCTTCCCAGTGCTCGACCGACTCCCTTCCGTCGTGCGAGACGCGCACTTCGCCGCCCATCGTGTCGCGCTGGACGCGACCCGAAAAATCCCGCCGCAGCGCTCCGCCTTCGTCAGTCACCGTGAACCCGATGCGCTCACCGCGCAGCCGCGCCGCGCTGAATTGCCGCGAGCGCGCCCCGGTTTTCAGCACGCCGTCGATCTTCTGGAACGCCTGGACGATCGCGAGCTCGGCGCTGAGCTCGCCCTCGGGCCCGGTGATTTTCAGCTGCCACAGGCCGCCCACGTTGGCCGGCACGATCCACAGATAGACGTAGCTCACCCCGCGCGTGCCGACCGTCTTCTCCGGCACTTTGAGCGTCGCGGAAGCGTCCGGCAGCCAGTCGTCCATGTGGTAATCGTGCGAGACGACGCGCGCGCCCGGCTTGAGCTCGCGCAGCAGCTTCGGCCGCAGCCTGACGTTGAGGTTGGGCAGCAGGTACATGGTGACGACCGTTGCCCTGCTCACGTCGGTCTCGAACATGTTGCGCCGGAAGAACTGCGCGCGCTCCGTGACGCCTTCGCGTTCCGCGTTCTTCCCCGCCCGTTCCACGAGCCCCGGATCGAGATCGACACCGAGGCCGCGCGCGCCGTGCTTTTTCGCCGCGGTAATCACCACGCGGCCGTCGCCCGAGCCGAGATCGATAACGAAATCGCTCCTCGACACGCGCGCCATCTCCAGCATCCGCTCCACCACGACCTGCGGGGTGGGAACGAACACGACATCGCCGGCGCCGCTCTGCGCGCCCGCCGCGAAGACACATGCGGCAAGCAACGCGGCGAGCGTGCGCGAGCACGCTGTGCGCAACCGATATCCGCCCATCGGTGTTCGCCGGCAGAGCAAGGGCAAGGAGCTGCTAGCGCGCCTCGGCGCTGCGCTGCGCCGGAACGCGCGTCGCGCTCCAGCGCACGGTTCCCTTGCCGCCGGCGAACTGCACCGTACCTTCCATCGTGTCGCCCGCCACCTTGCCGGTGAACCGGTGGCGCCCGCTGGAGGCCGGCAGCGTGAACCTGATCTCGGCGCCGCGCAGCGCCGGCTGCGCGAGCTTCAACACGCCGCCCGCGGCCGTCGCCGTGCCTTCAAACACCTGGTATCTCTGCCGCAGGTTGAGATCGTAGCGCTGGGGGTCGGCCCCGGGGTCGAACCGCAGTTGCCACCTGCCGGCGACCTGCGCCGGCACAACCCACAGGTAGATGGTGGCGCTCGGCACCCCGTTCACCTTCTCCTTCTCCGGCACGTCGAAAGTGATCTCGCTGTCGGGCAGCCAGTCGTCGAAATGGTAGTCGTGCGACACGACGCGCGTGCCGGGCTTCAGTTCCGCGAGCAGCTTGGGCCGCAGGTTCACCATCATTGCGGGCAGCAGGTAGAGCGTGACCACGGTCGCCTTGCTTACGTCGGTCTGGAAGATATCCTTGCGGTAGAACGCGACGCGGTCCGCGACGCCTTCGAGCTTCGCCCGGCTGTTGCTCAGCCCTACGAGTTCGGCATCGATATCGACGCCGAAGCCGCGCGCCTTGTACTTCTTCGCCGCGGTGAGCACGATCACCCCGTCACCGGAGCCGAGATCGACGACGAAGTCGGACGGCCCGACGCCCGCCATGCGCAGCATCTGCTCGACCACCACGTCCGGGGTCGGCACGTACGGCCCGCCGGTCTTCTCGTCATCCGACGCAGCCGCAGCGACGGTTGCGAGAACGGCGAGCACCACTGCGCACCGCGCCCGCGCCAAGGTCCGGAGATGCCCGGCCACACGAAAAAACGCATTCATGTCACACCTCTGTCGATCATTTTGTCATGGATACTTACGGCTTCACGAACTTCAGCACGAACTCGTCGTTCGGCACCTTCGGCTTGAACACCGACGCGGTGCGCGGGTCCTCGGGGTTGCGCAGGAACCCGCCTTCGGCCGCGAACCTGAATCCCGCGGCTTCCACCTCGCGGCGCACCACCGACTCCTCGATGCGGTGCAGCGTCTTGGCGTCGGCCGTGCCGCTGCCCGGCCGCGCCGAATGATCGGCCACGATGTAGATGCCTCCGGGTTTGAGCGCGTGGAACACCGCGCGGTTCATTCTCGCGCGGTCGGTGCCGAACCACGCCGTGTCGTGATACACGAAATTGAACGTGGCGAGGTCGAGGTCGCGCACTTCCTGCGGGATCGGGTCATCGAAGTCGCGCACGAAGTGGAATACATTGTCCATCACT
Organism: Betaproteobacteria bacterium; assembly: GCA_016199485.1. Taxonomy (GTDB): domain Bacteria; phylum Pseudomonadota; class Gammaproteobacteria; order Burkholderiales; family SG8-41; genus JACQGO01. Next base: position 3,762 of record JACQGO010000140.1, on the reverse strand, counting down.
GGCTTCCTCATGCGCTCGTCGAAGCGGCCCTTTACGAAGTTGTCGAGCGCGTAACGGCTGTTCTGCGCGTAGACCGTGCCCCTGCGCCCCACCGCCCGCGCCAGGAGCTCGGTGTTGTACCCGCCCCCGGCGCCGAGATCAACCACCCGCATGCCGGGCCGCACGCCGTAGAACCTGAGCAGCTCCGCCGGCTTGCGCCGCATGTCGATCAGGCGATCGGCATCGGTGCGGTCGACGGCCTCGACGATCACGCGGTAATCGGGCAGTGATTCCCGCACCGGAACCGCGCAGGCAGCGAGCAGCCCGAGCGCGCAAAGCGCTGATGGCAAGAGCAACCGGCCCCGGCAGATTGTCATGGGCGTGACGTTCCGGTCTCGTACGGCGGGCGCGTGGCCGATTTCTGCGCTTCGCACTCCTGAAAGATCTCGAACGGCGACCTGGCGCGGGTGAAGCTCTCCTGGACCACCTGCCTCACCCGCTGCAGATCCTGCTCGGTGAGCTTGTTGGCCTTGCGGAGATCCTCCGTGTTCTTCAGCACCGTGGTGAGCGACGTGCCTCGATCGCGCAGCTCCACCGTGGCTGCCGCGATCTCGAACAGCTGCGCGCAGGTGATCTCCGCATGTGCGCCCGCCGCCGAGAGCATCAGCATCAGGCCCGCGCCCGCAGAGCGGGACCGGTCGCAATAGGTGGCCCGGGATCGCATGTTGGGCTAATATCTTAACATTCCACCGCAACCCATGATGCCGCTGCACGTGCTTTCCTCCTCCGCGCACCTCCGCCGCCCGACGCTGCGGCTCGCCGGCGCTCTTGCCGCATGCCTCGCCTGCGGCGGTGCGCTCGCCGACCTCTACGGCTACGTCGACGAGAAGGGCGTCCCTCACCTGAGCAATGTGCCGCTCGACAGCCGCTATTATCTGTTCAAGAAGGAGCCGCCGCGGCCTACGATGCCGGTGCCGGTGCCCATGGAACCGCCGGCGGCCGGGAAGACTGCGCGCATCGATCCCGCGCTCCGCAAACAGTATTCCCCGCTCATCGCGAATGTCGCCAAGCGCCATCAACTCGACGCGGCGCTGCTGCACGCCGTGGTCGCGGTGGAATCGGGCTACAACCCGAAAGCGGTCTCGCCCAGGGGTGCGATCGGGCTGATGCAGCTCATGCCCGACACGGCGCGGCGCTACGCGGTGCGCAACATGTGGGACCCGCGCGAAAACCTGGATGCCGGCGCGCGCTACCTGCGCGACCTGATGGCGCTCTTCGGCAACGACCTCGCACTCGCCCTCGCCGCCTACAACGCGGGCGAAGAGGCAGTCATCCAGAGCGGCAACAGGATCCCGCCGTTCGCGGAAACCCGCAGCTATGTGCCGCGCGTGCTGCGGCACTACCGGCACTACCGTCGCTCGCCCGGCACCTGACCCCGACGCGGCCCGTGACCAGAGACGCGTGAAACTCCCCAGTGAACGCCCCACGTGTGGAGCTGAGGAGCGTATCCGTCGTTAGTTTAGTCAATTTTGCTCAGTCGATTCTACGCGCCTTTACGCTCACCGCGCCGCGAGTCACGCCGCGGCGGCGCGCTTTCATTCTGCCGCTCTTGCTTCCCGCTCACGCCACCGGGTTCTCCAGCGTGCCGATCGGTTCGATCGTGATCGACACGACATCGCCCTTCCTGAGGAACCTCGGCGGATCGAAGCCGATGCCCACCCCGGCGCAGGTGCCGGTGGCGATGAGGTCGCCCGGCTCGAGTGTCATCACGCGCGAGAGCGTCTCGATCAGGGTCGGGATGTCGAAGATGAGCTCGCTCACGTACGCATCCTGCCGCACTTCGCCGTCGACCACCAGCAGGTTGATGCAAAAGGGTTCGTCACTCCCGCGAAAAGCCTGCCCTCGAATGCTCTAATCGGGGGCCTGCCCTCGAATGCTCTAATCGGGGGCGGGGAGTCCACAAACGCGTCCGCAGGGAAATCAAACATTTCCGGATTCCCGCCTTCGCCGCCGCGCTCGGCGTGAAGCGCTCGGCACTGCGCCGCGCGCTCGCCGTGCTGGAAGCGGACGGCAAGATCTGGCGCCACGTCGGCCGCGGCACCTTCACCGGCATGCGTCCCGCCGCTGATCAGTCCACCCTCACGCTGGTCGCGCGCCAGACGAGCCCGGCCGAGGTGATGGGGGTGCGCCTCGTGATCGAGCCCGCGACCGCGGCGCTGGCCGCAAGACACGCTACGGCGGAGCAGATCGAGCACATGCACGCCTGTGTGCGCAAGAGCCGCACGACAACCGACGTGAATACCTACGAGCTATGGGACAGCCACCTGCACCGCGGAATCGCCGAGGCCGCGGGCAACGCGCTGCTGCTCGCCGTATTCAACGCGGTGAACGCCATCCGCCAGGAAAACATCTGGGGCAGCCTCAAGGAAGCAACGCTCACCTGCGAGCGCCAGGCCGCGTATTCGCGGCAACACCTCGCGATCGTGAAGGCGATCGGCGCGCGCGACGCGCCGGAGGCGGAACAGCGCATGCGCGCACACCTTGAAACGGTGCGGCGCGACCTGGTCGGTTAGAGGTTGCAGCGCGGACAGCCGCGGGCCCGGCTCACCCGAGCGAGCGCCAGAACTCCACCATCTTCCTTCGCATCGCCGCGTCCGGCAATCGCCCGCGCCCGGCGTTGAGGTTGTCGACCATGTATTCCGGCTTGTCGGTGCCGGGGATAACGCAGGTCACTGCTTCGTGCGCCAGCACATACTTGAGGAAGAACTGGCCCCAGCTCCTTGCCTCGAATTCCGCCGCCCACCCGGGCAGCGACTTCCCCCGGACCGCGGCGAACAGCTTTCCCCGGCCGAAAGGCAGGTTCACCACCACGGCAGTGCCGGCATCGGCGGCGAGCGGCAGCAGTTTTTCTTCGGCGCTGCGCTCGGCCAGCGAGTAATTGAGCTGGAGGAAATCCGGTTTCTCGCGGCGCAGCACCTCCACCACACGATCGTAAGCCCGGGCCTGAAAATGAGTGATGCCCACGTAGCGAATAGCCCCCTTCTCGCGCAACTCGCGCACCGCGCGCAACTGCACGCCGGCATCGCGCACGTCTCTCACGTTGTGCACCTGCATGAGATCCACCCTGTCGGTGCGCAGCCGCTGAAAGGACTCCCGCATCTGGGCAAGGGCCTCCTCATGACCGTCGGCCCGTACCTTGGTCGCAAGGAACACGCCGTCGCGCCTGCCCATCGCGGCGAGCAGGTCGCCCACCACGCTCTCCGCGGTCCCGTAGCTCGGCGCGGTGTCGATCATCTTCCCCCCGCCGTCGAGCATCGTCTGGATCACCGCGCGCCGCTCCGCCCGCTTCGCCGCGTCCTCGCCGATGTCGAAGACGACGGCCGTGCCGAGGCCCACGACCGGGAGCCGTTCGCCGCTCCGCGGAATGAGCCGCGCGAGCACGGGGGCGTCCGCGGCGTAAGCACGCGCATATGGCAACGCGGTAACGCCGATGCCGGCGGCGAGCGCGAGAAACTTCCGGCGCGACATCAACTTGTTGTCGGGAAAGCGGGTGTTGTTCACGTCAGGCTCCTTTGGAATCGCCAAAAATAAAGCAGCCCTGCTTTACTCCCCTCCTTTCCAAGGAGGGGTGGCCCGCAGGGCCGGGGTCGTCTCCCCTCCTTCTCAAGGAGGGGTGGCCCGCAGGGCCGGGGTCGTCTCCCCTCCTTCCCAAGGGAGGGGTGGCCCGCAGGGCCGGGGTCGTCTCCCCTCCTTCCCAAGGAGGGGTGGCCCGCTGGGCCGGGG
>JACQGO010000144.1 GCA_016199485.1 Betaproteobacteria bacterium | reverse complement strand
GAGCCAAAAAAATCACGCGTTGCTGCGGATATAATCGACCACCGTCTCGAGCGCCCGGATCAGGAACGGTTTGTTGACCCAGAAATACACTTCCTTCCCCTTCTTCTCGCTCAGCAGCACGCCCGCCTCACGCAGGATCTTCAGGTGGTGCGACACCGCGGAGCGGGAAAGCGTCGAGACCTCCACGATCTGCCCGACGTTGAGCCGCTCGCCCGGCTCGAAGGTGAGCAGGATTCTCTGCCGGTGCTCGTCGCCGAGCGCGGTGTAGACCCTGGCGGTCGTGCGCCACTCCTTCGGGATCGCTCGCATGTAGTTCCGATACATAACCATAAGTTTAGTTATGTTGTTATGTTTTGTCAAGCGTCCCGTCACCTGGCCGCGCAGGCGGCGCGCGATGACATCTCGCATGTCGCTGATAGAAAAAGGGGAAATTAAGCCGTTCGCGGGGTCAGAGCAGGTCGCGCAACAGCGCTACCCCCCATGCGACGCCGAAGCCGGTGACGTCGGAGGCGACCGCGCCGAGCCCGCCCTTGCAGCTGCTGCCGGAGAGGTCGACGTGCATCCACGGCACGCCGCCGGCAAAACGCTTGAGGAAGCACGCGGCGAGGATGTGGTCCGCCTCGCCCTCCATCGTGCACTGCTTGATGTCGGCGATCCGGCTTTCGAGCGCCTCGTCGTAGTCCTCGTCCATCGGGAACACGCAGACGCGCTCGCCCGATGCGCGGCTCGCGGCGAGCGCGCGGCGCGCCAGATCTTCCGAAGTCGCGAAAACCCCGCTGTAGCGCTCGCCGAGCGCCACATGCATGCTGCCGGTGAGCGTGGCAAAGTCCACGATCAGCTCCGGCTTGCCGCGCGCCGCGAGGGTAAGCGTGTCGGCGAGCACCATGCGCCCTTCGGCATCGGTGTGTACGATCTCGATCGTGGTCCCGTCAAGCGCGGTGACCACCTCGTTCTGCTTGTAGGCCCTCGGGCTCAGGTGATTCTGGGCGATCGCCATCCAGCAGTCGATCGCGACCGGCAGCCGCGCTTCGGTCGCCGCGCGCAGGATGCCGAGCGCCACCGCCGAGCCGTTCATGTCCTCGTGCATGCCGTGCATGTAGCGCGCCGACTTCAGATTATGGCCGCCCGTGTCGAAGCAAATGCCTTTGCCGACCAGTCCGATTTTCCTTTTCGCGCGCGCCGGCGCATAGCGCAGGCGGACGATCGCCGCGTCTTCCTCGTCGCTGCCGCGCGCCACCGCCACGAACGCGCCAGCGCCCATTCTGCGCAGGCGCCTTAGGTCGAATTCCTCGTGCCGCCACCCGAATTCGCGGGCGAGCCGCCTCACCCGTGCGCGATACAATCCCGGCGTCAGCTCGTTGGGCGGCAGCACCGTAAGCTCGCGCGCAAGCAGGTTGCCCGCGGCCTGTGCCCGCTCCACCGTAAAGCCATCGCCGTCACGGCAGCCGTAAAGCCGCAACCGCTTCAACGGCCTTGCCGAGGGCTTTTTCTTGCGCTCGGGCAGGCGCGCACCGTTGACCCACGCGGCGTAGACCGCGAGCCGCGCGGCGTGCCGTCGCTGCGCCCCGGTTCCGAACACGCCGACCGTCAGCGCCTCGGGTTTTTCCGCAAACAGGAGCTGCAGTCCTTTGCGCAGCAGCGTCTGCTGCTCGAAGGCGCTGCGCCCGGCGTCGAGCATCACCCAGGCCGCGAGCGTTCCCTGGGGAAGGCTGGCGGCGAGCGGCGTCCTGGCAAGCTCGCCCGGCTTGTCACCGCGGCGCGAAAGCGCTGCAGCGAGCACGTCGCCAAACGGCGTTGCGCGCAGCGCCGCGACCCTGTCGGTCTTCGGCAGCACAAGCAGCGCATGCGACACTCGTTCGAGGTCCGCCGCGGTGGGCGGCGTCGCTGTCTGTTCGAGTCTGGCAAGCATCGATCACCTTTGACAAGGCACAGAGGGCGGATTATAACGAACCGGCGAGACCCGGCGGCGTGCAGCCGCGCGCCGCAGACGCGGCGTCAAATCGATTAGAATTCGCTTGACACCAGACGCAACCAGAACCCGACCCCTGCCGCGATTACGCTTCCGCCATGCGCCAATACCTTGACCTGATGCAACACATCCTCGACCACGGCGCGCGCAAGAACGATCGCACCGGCACGGGGACGCTGAGCGTGTTCGGCGCCCAGTTGCGCTTCAGCCTCGACGCCGGGTTTCCGCTGCTCACGACCAAGAAGGTGCATCTCAAGTCGATCATCCATGAGCTGCTGTGGTTCCTCAAGGGCGACACCAATACCAGATACCTGAAGGATCACGGGGTCACCATCTGGGACGAATGGGCGGACGCCGAAGGCAATCTCGGCCCGGTCTACGGCTACCAGTGGCGCTCGTGGCCCGCGCCGGACGGCCGGCACATCGACCAGATCGCGAACGTGATCGCCGAGATCCGGCGCAACCCCGACTCGCGGCGGCTCATCGTCTCGGCGTGGAATGTGGCCGATCTCGACAGGATGGCGCTGCTGCCGTGCCACGCCCTGTTCCAGTTCTACGTCGCGGGAGGCAGGCTCTCGTGCCAGCTCTACCAGAGGAGCGCCGACATCTTTCTCGGCGTGCCGTTCAACATCGCGTCCTACTCGCTGCTCACGATGATGGTGGCGCAGGTGTGCGGGCTCAAGCTGGGCGAGTTCGTCCACACCTTCGGCGACGCGCACCTCTACTTGAATCATCTCGGGCAGGCGCGTGAGCAGCTTGCGCGCGAGCCCCGCACGCTCCCGCAAATGAAGCTCAGCCCGGCGGTCACGGACATCTTCTCCTTCCGCTACGAAGATTTCGCCCTCCAGGGCTATGATCCCCATCCCGCGATCAGGGCGCCGGTCGCCGTGTGATGGCGACGGTTCTACGTTCTGTGTTCTGTGTTCCGTGTTCCGTGTTCTGTGTTCCGTGTCCTGAGTCGCGCGAGATCAGATGACGGCGACACAAGGCTTCAACGCTGAACCCGGAACTCGGAACCCCAAACACGAAACGCGGGATGCAAAGGCATTCCGCATTTCGATTATCGTCGCCATGGCGAAGAACCGCGTGATCGGCGCCAATAACGCGATTCCCTGGCATCTCCCCGGCGAGCTGAAGCGGTTCCGGTCGGTCACGATGGGACACCATATCGTGATGGGGCGCAGGACGTACGAGTCGATCGGGAGGCTGCTTCCCGGGCGCATCACGGTGATCGTCACCCGCACGCCGGGCTACGCGGCGCCGGGCGCGATCGTCGCCGCCTCGCTCGACGCGGCGATCGCGGCGTGCGGAAACGATGACGAGATCTTCGTGATCGGCGGAGCGCAGCTCTACGCGGCAGCGCTGCCGATCGCCGACCGCCTCTACCTCACCACGGTGAATGCCGAGGTCGCGGGAGACACCTACATGCCCGACTTCAATCCCGGCGCGTGGCGCGAAGTCTCGGCGCAATCGTTTGCCGCCGACGACAAGAATCCGTATGCTTACCGGTTCTCGATCCACGACCGGATAAAACGTTAGGCGACGCATGTCGATGTTCCGCAAACGCCAGACGTACGCCGCCGCGGGGATCGCGCTCCTCATCTCCGTCGCCGCGGGCGGTGCAGAGATCAATGTCCAGGATCTCGCGGCCCGCGCCGCGGCGGGCGACAAGAGCGCAACCCGGCAGCTCGCCGAAGCGTACTACCTCGGCAGAGGCGTCGAGCAGAACTTCGCCGAAGCCGCCCGCTGGTACCTGAAGCTCGCGCAACAGGGCGATGCGCGTGCCCAGACCAGCATCGGGCTGATGTACGCGCGCGGATTCGGACTGAAAAAGGACTTTGCGGCGGCCCGCAGATGGTGGAGCTTCGCCGCCGCGCAGAATGACCCCGGCGCGCAGTACAACCTCGGCCTGATGTATGCCGAGGGGCAGGGTATCGCGCGGGACTACGGGCAGGCGGCGCAGTGGTACCGCCGGTCCGCGCAGCGCGGTCACGTTCAGGCGCAGCACAACCTCGGCATGCTCCACCACGAGGGGCGCGGGGTGGAGCGTGACCCGGTGCGAGCCTACTTCTGGGTGCGCGTCGCGGCGCTGCAGGGCGACGAGGTCGCGCAGACTTCGCTCAAGGTCGTGGCAGAAGGAATGAGCGCAGCGCAGATCGCCGCGGCCGAAGAGCAGGCGAACGAGTGGATGAAGAAGGCGAAGCGGGTCCTCAAGTGACCGGGCGGGCGCTCGCCGCGGCGCGCCGGGCGCGGGGCGTGCTCCTCCGTCCTACGCGATTTCCGACTTGAAGTCCTCGTACTTGCCGCCGGGCGAGCGCTCGATGCGCTCGCAGTAGACGAAATGCAGCCGGAATGGATGGCCGAGGCTTCCGAGGATCAGCTCCTTCAGGCCGGCTTCTTCCTGCGCGGTGAGCGGGCGGCTCGTCGCAAGCCTCACCTCGATATCGTTCAGGCTCTTCTGCACGAACTGAAACTGGCGCAGTAGCCACGGGTCGGCGTATTCGCGGCAGCCCGTCACCGGCCAGCGTCTTTCTCCGTTCGGCAACACCAGCATGTTGCGGCGCCGGCCCATCACGCGGTTGAGCACCGGCAACCCGCGCCCGCACGGACAGCCCGCTCCGACCTCCGCGTAGTCGCCGATGTCGTAGCGGATGAACGGCGTCGCGAAGTTGTGCATCGCGGTCACCACCACGCGTCCGACTTCTCCCGGTACGCACGGCCGCCCCTCCCCGTCCAGCACCTCCACCAGCACGTTCTCCGACTGGACGTGATAGTGCTCGTGCTCGGGACACTGCAGCGCGATGTAGCCGACCTCCTGCGCGGAGTAGATGTCCACGAGCTTCACGCTCCAGGCATTGCGGCAGTCCGCGCGGATCTCGGGCGTCACCACTTCCCCGATGCTGCCGACCTCCCTGAGGCGCGGCAGGGCGATGCGATGCTCGATGCAGTGACGCGCGAGCGCGCCCAGGTTGGAAGCGTAAGTGAGCAGATAATCGGGATCCTGCTTCCTCAGCCACTCGATCTGCCGCGCGACGTCGGTTTCGATCCTGAGAAACGCGCCGGGGCCGGTCGCGACCGCCGCGTCGAGCGCAGGGCTCCACGACGGCATCAGCGCGTCGCCGGGCAGCGTGCGGATCACCGCGTACTTGGCGGCAAAGTCCCTGCGATGCCAGAGCTGCTCGCGCAGCGTGAAGACGTTCCAGAAAAACTGCGTGAGCTCGGTGCCGTTGAAACGCACCGGCGTGCCGGACGAACCCGAAGTCTGGGCGGCAATGACCTTGCCGTGTGATTCCGGAACCCGTGTGCTGTTTGCCGCGTTATCCGGACGCTGCAGGTCGGCGCGCGTGAGCAACGGGATGCCCACGAAATCCGGATAGCCGAAGTCCGCGCGCGGGTCGAAACCCGCTGACGAGAATCGCTCGTGGTAAAGCGGCACGGCATCCCGAGCGTATATCAGGAGCTGCTGCAGTTGCGCGAGTTGATGCCGAGCGAGCCGCTCGGGCGGCCACCACTGCGTGTGCTCCAACTGAAACTGGAGCGCGAGCAGCGCGGCGCCCGGCGCCGCGGGTATTGCCGGCCACACCGTGCCCGCAATCGCGCTTGGGGGGACGAAGGGAAATGCCGCAGGCCTCATCCCGCCTCCGGCGCGCTCAACGCTACGTCAGGCACGCGCGCAGCCGCCGCGTGAGAAAGCTTATCTCTGGAACCCGATCGCGCCGTTGATCCCGAACCCGGGTGAGCCGGGGACCGAAACCTTGTACACGTATCCGGCAAACGGCGGGGCGGCCGGGGAGCCCGTGTTCGTCCCGGAGAAAAATCCGTTGAACAGGGCGCTGCAGGTCGTCGCACACGCAGTTGAAGTCCCCGAGGTCCTGAAAAACGACGCGCTGCCGGTAAAACCCGCACCGCTGATCCCTCCCGAGCCGCTGAACGTATAGGCGTTGCCGCTCGAGAACGAGGCGTTGAAATTGGTGTTCACCACGTTGCTCAGGAAGGATGCGTTCAGCGTTCCCGAAGTGATCGTGCCGGTGCCCAGCCCTGCCCCGACATTGTCGCTGAAGGTGGGTGTCGTGAAGCCGCCGGAAATCATGTTGTAGGTCGCAGAGCCGCTGGTCGGCATCGCAGGCGTCGGGATGCCCATCACCACGTGGAATCCCTCGTTCGGCCCGAACATGATGCTTCCCGTCGGGGAGTTCACCGTGCCGTTGGTGAAATAGCCCCAGCCAAAAGTGCTGACGCCCGCCGGAGTCCCGCCTTTGAAGGTCGCGGTACCCGAAAGGGGATCGGCGCCTGTCGAGCCCAAGTCGATGAAATCGCCACTGTAGAACGGCCCCTGCGGGGCATGCGAGACGCCGGTCGTCGTCACCGTCACCTCAGGCCGGCCGCACTGTGAGCCCGCGGTGCTGTTGATGCAGCCGATCTGGCAAAATCCTCCCGGGAGGATGTTGCTTTCCCCGCCGATCGAGAAAGCGAGCGCGTAGCCCGGACCCGGTGTGAGTATCGTGAAGGGCGCAGTCACCCCGCCCACGATCGAAGCGGACCCGGTGGAGGTGGTTTGATTGCCGACCACGAATACCGGCTGGTCCTGCAGCGGCTGCGCTTGCTGCTGCGCCTGCTCCTGCTGTTGCTGCTGCTGTTGTTGCTGCTGCGCGGCCGGCCCGAGCACGGGCGGCGCCTGCAGGATCACCGGCCGCGAGTTCTGGTCGGCGATGAACACCGAGGTTCCCGCATCCACCGCGAACTTGCCGGCGTTGTTGGTGAGAAACAGCGATCCTTCGCCGACGTGCACTTCCAGGCTGTTGACGATCCTGGCGAGATACTCGGTGCCGCGGATGCCGATGGTCGCGGTGACGGTGCTCACCTGGTAGGTCGGCCGGTTGGTGCGCCCGATCGCCCCGGTGATCGTCCTGAGCCCGCCCTTGAGCAGGCTGAAGAAGCCCTTCTCGGTGCCGTCGGTCCTGCCTTCGTACCGGTAATCATCGACCCGGAATTCGGTCAGCGGCTGCAGCGAAACGTAAGCACCGTCGGTGAAGCGGATCTGGGTGCGCCCCCTGTCATCGGTGGTGACCGCGTCGCCCTCGAAGACCAGGTCGCCTTTCCTGAGCGCACGCATTTTGCGGGCCTTGTCGGTCGCATTCACGCCGCCGACCACGAAATCGACGCGCCCGGCGGTAGTCTGCGCGTATGCGCCCCCGCCGAACACCGACGATATGAGCAGCGCCAGCGCAGCCTGCCGCGTGAGCCGGAATCTGGGTCGATGACGCATCTTGCACCCCTTACCTGAATTCTCGCCGCAACGTGACAAAAACCTGCGTGCGCTCGAAGTCGTTGATCACGACGTCGGAGCTGTTGCGGGTATGCGCGAGCTGTGGAGTGATGCTCCACAGCTTCCACGGCGTATAGGTAAGCCCGAGGCGCAGATCCGTCTGGTTGTCGCCGCGGGTCACGAGAAACAGCGGGTCCGCGCCTCCGTAGCTGCGGTC
>JACQGO010000137.1 GCA_016199485.1 Betaproteobacteria bacterium | reverse complement strand
GCCAAGGAGTGGTGGAGATGAAGTCGCCGGTGAGGTTTCCTCCTAGCCTAGGTGGGGTGGCGATGACGTCGCCGGGGTGGTTTCCTCCTTGCCAAGGAGGGGTGGCGATGACGTCGCCGGGGTGGTTCCCTCCTTGCCAAGGAGGGGTGGCGATGACGTCGCCGGGGTGGTTCCGCCTCGTCACAACGGAGCGGAGCGTCACTCAGTTTCGCGAAGCTCGGTAGGCTGGCCGTTACTGCAAACACGGCGGTCACATTGAACCGCCGAACCGACGGAGGAAAAAATGCTGAAACGCATTGCAACGACGCTATCCGGCGCCACCCTGGTGCTCGCCGGGAGCCCGGTTTATTGCCAGGATTTCCCAACCCGGCCGCTTCGCATCGTTACCGACGCGGCCGCAAGCGGCAACGATTTCGCTGCGCGCTTGATGGCAAACGGGCTGACGGCGTCTTTGGGCCAGCGGGTGATCGTGGAAAACCGGCCCAGCGGGGTCATCCCGAGAGAGACCGTCGCCAAAGCGGCGCCGGATGGCTACACCATGCTGCTTGCCGCGAGCGCGATGTGGATCGGACCCCTGCTGCAGAAAACCCCGTACGATCCGATCGGGGATTTTTCACCCATCTCCTTGACGAGCCGGACGCCCAACATCCTCGTCGTGCATCCCTCGTTGCCGGTAAAGTCCGTCAAGGATTTGATCGCCCTGGCCAAAGCACGGCCGGGAGAGCTCAACTATTCCTCCGGTTCGTTGGGTTCCACGCAGCATCTGGCAGCGGAGCTGTTCAAGTCCATGACGGGCGCCAATATCGTGCGCATCTCCTACAGCAGCGCCTCGGCCCGGATGACTTCACTCATCAGCGGTGAAGTTCAACTGGAGTTCGCAACCGGAGGATCGGTGGCGCAGTATATCAAGATGGGCAAACTGAGGGCCCTGGCGGTGACGAGCGCTCAGCGGTCCCCGCTCATGCCCGCAGTGCCCACGATAGCGGCCAGCGGCGTGCCCGGCTATGACTCGGCAGGGATGACCGGCATGTTCGCGCCGGCCAGGACGCCGGACGCGATCATCACCCGGTTGAGTCGTGAGATCGCGCGGGTCGTCCATCAACCCGACGTGAAACAGAAGCTCGCCGCCTCCGGCGTGGAGGCCGTCGGCAGCTCGCCCGAGGAGCTTGCGGCCAAGATGAAATCCGAAATGGCGCGGTGGAGCAGGATCTTCAAGGCTGCCGGCATCCACGGCGAATGATGCCGGGACAGGAATTCGGCACGCGTATCTCTGCGCCACGTTCTGCCCACGCCTCGTGACAACAAATTCCTGTTCATCGTGAAACATGCGGGCTAGTGTCATTCCCGCGCAGGGCCTGCCCTCGAATGCTGTAATCGGGGGCGGAAATCCAATTACACTACAACACAGATTGGATGCCCGCTTCCGCGGGCATGACAACAAGGAGGTTGCGAGTGCAATGAGAAATACACGATCGTTTGCGGCGCTGTTCGGCCTCGTGGCCGCGCTGTTGTTTCCGGCCTACGCACAGACGCCCGCCCAAGGCGAGCACGGCTTCCAGGGAGCCGAGAAGTGGGCGAAGATCTTCGACGATCCCGCCCGCGACGAATGGCAGAAGCCCGGCGAGGTGACCCGCGCGCTGGCGCTCGCGCCCGGCGCCGCAGTCGCCGACATCGGCGCAGGCACCGGTTACTTCGCCGTGCGCCTCGCCCGCGCGCTCCCGAAGGGGCGGGTGACCGGCGTCGACACCGAACCCGACATGGTGCGCTACCTCAACGAGCGCGCGAAGCGCGAGGGGCTCGCCAATCTCTCCGCGCAGCTCGGCGCAGCCGACGGCCCGCGTCTCGCCGCGCCGGTCGATCTCGTGATCGTAGTGGACACCTACCACCACATCCCGCAGCGCGAACGCTACTTCACGCGCCTGCGCGACGCGCTGAAGCCGGGGGGCCGGATCGCGATCATCGATTTCCGCGCCAACGCGCCGATGGGCCCGCCCGCGCGTTTCCTCGTCCCGCCCGAGCGGGTCAAGCAGGAATTCGCCCGCGCCGGCTACGAGCTCGCGCAGGAGCACGTGTTCCTGCCGTACCAGTATTTCCTCGTGTTCCGCCCGAAGGCGCGCTGACGCCGCGCACCCCGCCGCCGTCTCCGGTGACGGCGATCACGTTGCGGCGCACCAGTACCTTTCGGCGGGCTTGAGCGGAGGGGAATCGCAGCGTCAGCTCACAGGTTTTTGGCGAGCCCGATTTCCTTCAGCGCTTCCTTGAGCTGTTCGTTCAGCGCGTCGAGATACTTCGCGGTTTCCCTGCTCGTGCGGTGGTCGTTGACCCAGTTCCACTTTTCGAGCGCCTGCTTCCATTCGTCGGATTGCGCAAGCTGGGTGAGCACCTGGTCCCAGTAGGCAAGCTGTTCCGCGGTCATCCCCTTGGGACCCCAGACGCCGCGCCAGGTGCTGAACGTCCCTTTGACGCCCTGCTCGGTCCAGGTCGGCACCTGTGCCAGTCCTCCCGGCAGGCGTTTTTCCGAGGAGAGGGCGAGTATGCGCACGCGCCCGTTCTCGAGATGCGCCCTCAACGGACCGATGCTGCCCACGTGCACGTCGATGTGCCCGCCGAGCATCGCGGTGATCGAGTCGCCCGAGGACTGGAACACCGGCGTCTTGAGCTTCGCGGAGTTCACCCCCGCCGAGCGCGTCGCGAGCACCAGAGCGATGTGGTTGTTGCCGCCCACCGCCGTCACGCCGATATTGAGGGAGGCCGGGTCCTTCCTGAGCTGCTCGATCATGTCCCTGCCCGATTTCAGCGGCGAATCCGCCCGCACGGCGTAGGCCACGAAATCGCCGAGGAGCGTCGCGAGCGGCGTGAAATCCAGGTAGCGGAACTTGCTGGTCCCGATGATGTAGTTGAGCTGCTGCGTCACCGACACGATGCTCATGTAATGGGCGTCGCCCGGCTTCTGGGAGATGTAGGCCAGCGCGACGTTGCCCGCGCCGCCGGGCTTGTTGACCACGCTGCTCGGCGCGTCCACCAGCCGCTGGCTCGTCCAGATCCTCTGCATCAGGCGCGCGACCGCATCGTTGCCGCCGCCCGGCGAGTTGGGCACCACGATCTCGACCGGGGTTTTCGGTTTCCACTGCGCGCCCGCCGCGAAGCTCGCGCACAGCGCGGCGGCCGACAACGCCGCCAGTGCGCCGCGTAAAAGACGCTCCCGCCGGGTCACTCCCCTGCGTCGCTTCCGAATCCTGAACTTCCGATCCGCCCGCATGTCTGCCTCCTCTCGCTATTGTTTCGCCAGTCCCAGCTCGGTCAGCGCGCTTCTCAACTCCCGGTCCTGGGAGTCCAGGAAGCTCCTCGTTTCGCGGCTCGCCACGAAGATGTCGCTCGCGAGGTTCGCTTCGAGCTCCTTCTGCCATTCCTCGGTCCTGGCGAGGCGGGTGAGCACCTGGTCCCAGTAGGCGATCTGCGCGGGACTGAGGCCCCGCGGAGCGATCACGCTGCGCCACAGTCCCACCGCGGCGTCGGCGCCCTGCTCCTTCCACGTCGGGATTTCCGCAAGCGGCCCGCCGGCCCGCTGAACCGAAGCGAGCGCGATCGTGCGCATCTTGCCGGCCGTCATCTGCGGTACCACGTTGGACGCGGCGGTCACGATCACGTCGATGTGGCCGCCGAGCACCGCGGCCATCGCCTCGCGGGAGCCGTTGTAGACGATGACCTTGAGCTTGCGCGGATCGCCGCCCGCGGCCTTCATCACCTGCCCCGCCGCGATGTGGAACTGGTTGCCGGCGCTCGGCGCAAACGTGACGGTGACCGAGGACGGATCCTTGCGCAGCCGCTCGAGGAGGTCCCCGCCGGCTTTCAAGCCCGAGTCGGCCTTGACGGCGAACACCACGTGCTCGGTCATCAGCATGGCAAGCGGGGTGAAGTCGGTGTATTTGAACGTGCTCTGGCCGATAATGTAGTTGGTGACGAGCGCGATGGTGGCGACCGCCACGTAATGCCCGTCGCCGGCGTGCTGGTTGAGATAGGTCCAGCCGATCGTGCCGCCGCCTCCGGGCTTGTTCACCACGCTGCTCGAGACATCGATCAGCCGCTTCTCCTGCAGTATTCTCTGGATCAGCCGGGTCGTGCGGTCCGCCGCGCTGCCCGCGCTGATCGGCACCATGACCTCGACGTTTTTCTCGGGCTTCCACTCGGCCGCGATGCCGTGCGTGACGCCGAAGGTGAACGAAAACGCGACGAGAAGCAAGCGGGCCGGGCCGCGCCATGGGTTACGCATAGGATCTCCTCCGCAGGTGGCGCTGCGCCGTCTCCCGAGCGTCGTGAAAATGGCTTACGACGCTCGGCCCTCACCCCCGCCCCTCTCCCGCGCTGCGGGCGAGGGGAGATTCACGGTGCAAATGGTCGTCAACCATTTGCACGAGGCTCGATAATGCGGCGCATGCGTTGAGCTTATAATAGCAGCATCCGCCCCGCCGGGACAGCGCGCAAGAAGCGCCGCCGGCGAGGAGCGCGGTACTTTTTTTTCGTCCCGCAGTGCCGCTCCCGGCGCAGCCGGCACACGGTCCTCATCCCCACGGAGAATATGACGATGTCAGCCCACGGCTCCAACGTCCGTCCCGCCCCCGACCAGGTTCTCACCGACATCGCCGACTACGTGTGCGGCCACGAAATCGCGGGGGCCGAGGCTTACCGCGTTGCCCGCTATTGCGTGATCGACGCGCTCGGCTGCGCTCTCGAGGCGCTCGCCTATCCCGAGTGCACCAAGCTGCTGGGGCCGGTCGTCCCCGGCATCGTCGTCCCCCACGGGGCGAGAGTGCCAGGCACCTCCTTCGAGCTCGATCCGGTCACTGCGGCGTTCAATACCGGCTCCCTCATACGCTGGCTCGACTTCAACGATTCCTTCACCGCCGCCGAAGGCGGACACCCCTCGGACAACCTCGGCGGCATCCTCGCCACCGCCGACTACCTGAGCCGCAGCCGGGCGCTCCGGGGCAAGCCGCCGCTTGCGATGCGCGACGTGCTCACCGCGCTGATCAAGGCCTATGAGATCCAGGGCGTGCTCTCGCTCGAGAACAACTTCACCCGGCTCGGCTGCGATCACGCGGTCCTGGTCAGGGTCGCCTCCACCGCAACGGTGACCCGGATGCTCGGCGGCGGCCGGGAAGAGATCATCAACGCCGTTTCCAACGCCTGGGCCGACGGCGTGACCCTCAAAGCCTACCGCCAGGCGCCGAATACCGGCACGCGCAAGAGCTGGGCGGGCGGGGATGCGACCAGCCGGGCGGTGAGGCTCGCGCTGATGGCGCTCAAGGGCGAGATGGGTTATCCCTCGGTGCTCACCGCGAAAACCTTCGGTTTCTACGATGCGCTGTTCCGCGGGCAGCCGTTCCGGTTCCAGCGTCCGTACGGCAGCTACGTGCTGGAGAATGTGATGTTCAAGTTCGTCCCCGCCGGCATGCACAGCCAGACCGCCGTGGAGTGCGCGTTCAAGCTGCATCCGCTGGTCAAGGACAGGCTCGACGGGATCGAGGCGATCACGATCAGGAGCCACGAGAAACTGATCGGCATCATGGACAAGAGCGGACCGCTCAACAACCCCGCGGACCGCGACCATTGCGCGCAGTACGTGGTCGCCGTGGGATTGATCTACGGCAGGCTCGCCGGCTCGGACTTCGAGGACGAGTTCGCCGCCGACCCGCGCATCGACCCGCTGCGCGCGAAGATGAAGGTCGTCGAGGATCCCCGCTACACGCGGGAATTCCACGACCCCGCGAAACGGTCGAGCGCCAACGCGATCGAGGTGCGTTTCAGGGACGGATCGAGCGCGCCCGCGGTCGAGGTCGAATACCCGGTCGGTCATCCGCGCCGCCGCGCCGAAGGCATACCGATGCTGGAAGCGAAGTTCAGGGCGACTCTCGCGCGGCGTTTCCCGCCCAGGCAGCAGGCCGCGATCCTCGAGATCTGCCTCGACCAGGCGCGGTTCGAAGCGACGCCGGCCGACGAGTTCGTGGACCGGTTCGTGATCTGACCGCGCAGGCCGCGAGCCCCCGCGTTCGCGCAGCGCACCGGGGCGCGACTAGAACCCGTCTCGAAAATCAGGAACAAGCATTAACCGCAGATAAACGCGGATGAACACGGATAAAATCCCCCTGTTAACGACGGTTTCGGGCTTGAATGATCTGTGTCTATCTGCGTGTATCTGCGGTTCAAACAGGTTTTTGAGACCGCTTCTAGCCAACCTTCCCGCTTCGAAGTACATTTTCGGCTCCAAGCCGGCGCGCACCCGCGGCACACCGCCGGGCGCCGCGCCGTTCATCCACCCGCACTCACAAGGGGATACCGCATGATCTACGAGATGAGAACCTACGACCTGAAGCCGCGCTCGCTCGCCGAAGTCGAGAAACGCTTTGGCGAGTCGTACGAAAAGCGGAAGAAATACTCGGAGATGGCCGCGTTCTGGCACACCGAGATCGGCCCGCTCAACCAGATCGTGCACGTCTGGCCGTACCGCGACCTCGAGGAGCGCGCGAAGATCCGATCCACAGCGGTAAAGGACGGGGCGTGGCCCCCGGACATCCGCGAGTTCGTGCTCGCGATGCGCTCGGACATCATGATCCCGCTCGCGATCTCGCCCGAGATCAAGCCCGGCAGAATGGGGCCCTACTTCGAGATGCGCACCTATACCTACGCTGCGGGCGAGCTTCCGGCGCTCATCAAGAACTGGGAGGCCGCGATCGACGGGAGGCTCAAGTTCGGGCCGGTGTGCGCGCTGTGGTACTCCGAGCTCGGCGGGCTCAACAAGTTCGTGCACGTCTGGCCCTACGCGTCGCTCGAGCAGCGCGTGGAGATTCGCAACAAGGCCCAGGCGAGCGGGGCGTGGCCGCCCTCGGCGAAAGCCGCGAAGGAAGGCCGCAAGGTCGAGCAGATCCTCGCGCAGGAAAACAAGATCCTCGTGCCCTCAGCCTTCTCGCCGCTGCAATAGCGCAGGAGGGCGACGGATGGTGCGGAGGGGCGGCAACCGCGACGGAGAACAAAAGGGAGGGAAGCGCCGGCAAGCGGAACCCGCGACGGCATGCGCATCGCATAGGGAAATTGTCTCCCCTCCTTGCCAAGGAGGGGTGGTCGCGAAGCGACCAGGGTGGTTCGCTCCCCTCCTTCCCAAGGAGGGGTGGCCCGCAAAGCGGCCGGCCATGGGGGCGGGGGAACATGTTCTACGATTTACTCAATACGTTGAGCAAAATTACTCAACGTCCGGAGTAAACGCAAGCCTGTTCGGCAGTCGCTTCGAGTTCAGCTCAAAAGCTGAGCCCGCCCTGGACTCGATCCAGGCGCGTGCAGTTTGAGACTGGTGACACGGCTTTCCCGCCGCTCCCCGGCAAAGCTTCATGTGTCGTCAGGCCGCGATCCTCTGGGAAGAAAACACGCTGCACTCCAGGCCGGGCCGCGAGTCCTGCGTCCTGGTACTGGCGATTCCACCCGTTCCTGTGCGCGCGGACGCATAGGCAAATTACCTCCCCTCCTTCCCAAGGAGGGGTGGCCGCGAAGCGGTCGGGGTGGTTGGCATCGTAATTCGCTCGCCGTCCGCGACCGCGATGCGCGTGCTCGACACACAGGCCAATCGCCCGGAGAGCCAGTATCCATGCGCGTTTCCAGCCGATCAGCCCGGAGTGAGCCGCGTGCAGATGCGGCTCAGCCAATAACGGCGTCAAGCAGTCATCCAACTCGCGTTGCTACTATTGATGGTCGGCCGACATTTTTCTCAATGAATTCTAACAATAACTGTCGGCTTCTCTCCACGCCAGTTTCCAAAGTCCAAAAATGAGTGGGAATAGCGCTTTGATCAAATGGCAGAGAAGTGCCTTGCTGCGCCGTGACGATCACCGGAATCCCACGGCCGAGCGCATATCCGTTTGTGCCAATGTAACGTGAGACACCTACCTTCGTAAAATTACTG